>JANNQA010000008.1:0-3084 GCA_031400515.1 Bacteroidota bacterium | reverse complement strand
AGTGATAGTAATTCCTTTTTTATCCAGTCATGTGCTGTGTTCATCAGCGCTTCTCCATCTGTATCTATCATTGCAGGACCAATCGACACATGCATATCGCTCAGACATACACCAGATCTGGTAATATCACTTTGAAGTATTTCTCTTTGATACCGCCCCGGGACACCAGATCAACTTTGCGCTGGAGTAAGGTCTCTAAATCTTGAGCCAAATGAATGAACTCTATCCCAACAGGTCGGCTGAACTCAACAAGAATATCTACATCACTACTGACCGAGTTATCTCCCCTCCTTACTGAACCAAAAATCGCAAGTAGTTTGATCGGATATCTTTCAATTAACTTGGGTTTAGCTACCTGCAAAGTCCTAATCACTGTTTGTCGTTGAGGCATGGCTTTGATACTTGATGTCGTAAAAATATAAGAATTTGAGCTTGCTTTCTAATGAACCCTAACTCACAACCAATGTCTTCCTACATTTTACAACTCCTTTCCGATCTCGAAGCAGCAATTCACGCGCGCTGGAAAGAATGTCCACCTCACTATTTTGAAATGGGCATGCCTGAACGATTTCTTGAACCTCCTACTGACTATGATGGACCACCATTCGGATTTGGGATAAAAACAGAGGATCCTTCGGCTGACTTTTCATGGCAAGAAAAAGATGATAGCCAGGAGTCCATGTTGCCTTCTCAATCAGAACAATTCATTGAAAACTTAAACTTCGAAGCAAGTATCTCAGAGATGGAACAATGGCTTGAAGAAACGCCACCAGTCAGATGTGACATGTATTATCATTTTGGATTCGAACCTGAGCAATTTCCACAAGCAGGTATGTTGTCAGATAATGAGATTGAGAACCTCGTTCTGTCTTTGTGCCGTTTATGGGCAACATACAATTTCACACCTGTATTTCCAGCGCATACACCCGGTAGAGTTCTTTATCCGCTATTGCTCCAGCGCATGAGTGAGCCTACTTTTGTGATGACGCGAGGAAACAACGGTATTGAATTTTGCGAGTATGCACCGGAGCAATGTCCGTTTGGCGAAGAATGGTGCACATGTAAAGATGAGTAAGTTAAGTTGGAATGAGGACTGTAGACTGATTTATGACTTTGAATTGCACCACTTGGAACGAGCCGACGGATGATTTCTTCGCCATGAAAGATTAATGATGTCAATCGTTCTTGTTGGTTGGTGATATGCTCACACCCATCCAGGATGTGAGCTTCCTCTTTTAGAAAACTACTCCTATCTTACGAGCACTCGGGGAAAGTAGTTCCCAGACTCTTATTTATGAACGAAAAAAAAACATTTCGGGATTCTCAGCTTCATATTTTCCAATCACAGGAAGAAGCTGAAACCTATTTCGCAAAAAAAAATGCCAAGCAAGATCCAGTAAGTCGTTTGCGTGAAACCGTCGAGCTCATCCTTCGGACATACGGCTATAGCCGGGAGGAGCTTAACATCCGCATACCGAATAATAATATCATTGTACACCGCTCCGAATGAATCTTTTTATTGACCGGCATCAGCAACTCATTGCTCTTCTTATCAAGCACGCGGTTGATTTCATCATCATTGGGGGATATTCAGTGATCTTTCATGGTTACAAGCGAACTACGGGTGACGTTGACATTTGGCTCAAGCCAGATAATAATAACAAGAGTAAACTGCTCTCAGCTTTGAAAGATTTGGGGATTACGGAATCCTCTGTTCAAAATGTAATAGAGCTCGATTTTACAAAACACCTCGTATTTAGCATTTGGGAGGAACCCGAAAAAGTCGATTTCCTTACATACATCAGTGGCGTAAGATATGAAGAATGCGACGCGATGAAGATCATAGCGGAGATCGATGATTTGCAAATCCCCTTTCTGCATCTGAATCATCTTGTATTGTCAAAAATGACCACTGGGCGTCTTAAGGACAAGGCTGATATCGAAGAGCTGCAGAAAATACAACGGCACAATGAGTAGTCTTCAGTAAATTCATTCCTTCCAGTTCATTTGGTTGCACAGGAACAGATTCGTACATAGTAACTCCGGCCCCTGTGCTCCGCCAGATGCACTCTGTGGTATCATCACGGTGTACGTAGATCCAAATGCTCCGGCGTATGATGGACCAGGAAGTAATAACATCTGGTTGATACCCGGGAGAGGACCTTGACGCCGGCAGCACATCACTATCCATGAATCCAGTAGTTACCGTCCGCAGACATCTCAGTACTCTCACATTTGACTGGACTACGAATGGCGCATGCATCGATGTAACTCCAAATGGGGGGGCACTCAGCAATGCTGACAAGGGCATCGTGTACAGGGACTGCCTGCCTGTGCGGAATGCGGATTTTAATGTGTGGAAGATATATCAATTGAAGATTCAGGACCCCGGTGGAAGCGATGTATGTTTTGGGGCGGTAAAAGTACTTCCGATCGCTGCACTGTATTCTGCGCCAAGCATTCATTATATCATTCCATCTGACGATAAGAGCCACGTCGCCAATCATCCGGAATTCGGTGATATTTCAATAGAATCTGTGCTGCCGACTGTTGGCATTTCTGATTTACGGATATATCCGAATCCGGGGACGGAGGTAATCCAGCTAAGCTTTGATGCACAGAGTGAAGAAGATCTTACAGTGTTCATCACTGATATCGCCGGTCGGATCTTATCAACTCACAAATATGAAATCGTTGGGGGAAGCAATCTGATAGTTTTGAACATGTCAAATTTTGCACAAGGCATTTATTTTGTACGCCTTGATTCCGATTCAATGCACGAAACCCTAAGGTGGATAAAGGGAGATTGATAAATGAGACCCGCCCGAACTTACGGTTTTCCGTATGGGCGGGGATGATGGATGGTGCAGAAAGAGTCCCAGGGGCCTCTATTCTTTATCAGCTACACCATCCATCATACTCACAATCTCATCTGCGATCAATTCCACATGAGTCCAGAGTATGAAGTGACCATGTTCTTTCAACACGACTTCGCTGACTTGCTTTGAGTTTTGCAACATCCGTTTTCCAAAATCGACGTTTCCGAATGGCACGAGTTCGTCCTGGTCACCATGAATAAAGGTC
>JANNQA010000200.1:0-21163 GCA_031400515.1 Bacteroidota bacterium | reverse complement strand
CCATCATCACCCCACGCCATGTTTGCAGGACGTTCCGGGCCGGTGATCTTGCCAAGTAATGTACCTTCCGATGAAAGAATCCATAGTCCGCCGGGAGCAGAGATGAAGACATTTCCTTCTGCATCCACCTTGATACCATCGATTGCTTCGGCTTGTTCGGTTTGATTGAAATCGAAGAACACGATACCCTTGTCAAGTGATCCATCATCCTTTACAGGAAAGCGCCAAACTGTCTTGGTAAGCCAGATATCGCGAATGTCCCAGTTGCCCACATAGAGAAAGCGTTCATCAGGCGAAAAGGCAATCCCATTCGGACCACCGAGATCAGTAGTAAGCAATTGCGTTTTTCCATTGATGATCCGATAGACGCCTTGATGTGCGAGTTCTTTTTTCGGGTCAGTATAGTTCATTGGTAACCCATATGGTGGATCAGTAAAATAGAGTGTATTGTCTGATTTCAACACAAGATCATTCGGACTATTCAACTTTTTTCCGTCATAGTTATCGGCGAGTACAGTGACTGGTCCTTTCAGTTCATGACGTACGATACGACGATTGCCATGCTGGCATACAATCAGTCTTCCCTGAACATCTATTGCAAGTCCATTGGAACCAGGTTGATGATATTTTCCGATATCTGTACCAGCATAGCCAGATTTGGTCATGTAAATCGAGATATTTTGTGTCAATGGATCATAGCGATAGATCACGTTTGTATTAGGATCACTGAATAAGAGATACCCTTTCGGATGCCAAACAGGTCCTTCGATGAACTGGAAGCCTTCGGCAAGTTTGGTGATACCAAAAGCTTCTGTATCCAGAATAGCATCTAGTCTGTTGTCAAACTTTGTCACACTACCGAGATTCTGCCATGCCGGATTCGTCGGATAGTCTTTGTAAAAATCCAATGTTGCCGAACGTATCCAGATATAGTTTTCCGGCAGATCAGAGATCGGTCCATTGACACCCAGAATGGCGATTTGAAATTCATCACCCGGCTTTGCTTCATCAGTAAGGAAGACTCTGTGCCGTGCATTCCAACCAGAAATGACTCCATTACCGGATTGGCCAAATGTTTTATTGAGTTTTCCATTTACCCAGACCTCTGCATAATCATCAAGGACAATTTCAAACACTACAGTTGATCTGTCAGTCTGAAAATCACCGACCTTCTTAGGAATTGTAAGATGCAGGCGATACCAGTTGAATGACAAAAGTCCTGTACCACGCCGCATTTCCAATGCAGTTGGATCAAGTACATCCCATTGACTATCATCGAAATCAACTGCGCCGGCTTTGGGTCTGATATCCAAAGTTTTGATCTCTTCACCCGTTGGATACAACGCCAGGGGATCTGATGACGCAGGGCCCGGTTTGTGAAAATCAGCAGGGATGACATGGACATTCGAGTATTTCCATTCTGCGAAGACAAGACCAGCACCCTCTGATGTTTTCAGGTCTACTATCGCGTCCGTCTGTCCGATCGCGAGTTCGCGTTGTTCTTGTGACATTGCCTTGGTAGTAAAAACCAGAAGCAGAAAGAATATTGATGTTAGCGTTTTCATTTTTGGTTTGAGATAGAATTGAAGATGTGGTTAATTCGTAGTTGCGGTTTGTAAAAACGATGCGCGAAGACCTGACATGGCAATTTCTACATCCTGGTCCGCATTTGCAGCACCGCTTACGCCGATACCTCCGATGACTTTCCCGCGATAGGTAATGGGGATGCCGCCTTTGAGAGCAACTTCGCCAACACTGAGCAAAGCAGGGCGACCATTGTTGATACTATCCTCCAGTTTTATTGTTGGGAAGCGGAAGAGTGCAGCGGACTTTGCTTTGCCATAGCTTACTTCTGATGAGATCAAAAATGTCCCATCCATCCGCTCAAACAATACAAGTGTACCGGCGGCATCTACGACTGCAATGGCCGCTCCCGGTGCATGTGCTTGTTTTGCGTAGTCCATTGCAGCGATCATGATGTCTTTTGCGCCTTTAAGTGTGAGTTCATATGTTTCATTGACTTCCTGTGCCAGCGCACCCTGCAACATGAGGATCAGGGAAATGAAAATGGAAAGAAAATATTTCATGATGTCAAGAATTGTTGTTATTGAATTAAGAATTGAGAATCAAGAATTGAGAATTGAGAATTGGAGATCACTTCGCTGCTTCGTCATATTGCCCGACGTCCTGTTTGCCCGCGCGCTTCGTTTCAAGGCCAGGCCAGTTGGCATCTGCTTGCGTTGTCAGGCCAGGAATGTCTTCGCTGAACAAGTCAAGCGCGTGTTGTGAATGTTGCAGCATCAGTCTGCCGTCTACAAACTGGAAGTATTTCGGATTGATTGGGCGTAGTTTGTTCTGACTTAACGCATAGGCACAATAGCCACCGTACTGTGGCATGTACTTCATGGGATCTGATCCGAATAGTTGTTTGTGTTCTTCGGTAGCGAAAACGTAGAACGCACCATTATAGAGTTTAACAATATTCGGATCACCTTTCACAGGTTTATTGTCAGTGAAGTAGGCGACAACATCATACCCTTCGGCAATGAAGCCATCATCATTCAGGTTGACCAGGAATTTGTTTTCCTCATCCGGTACGATTGGCTTACCTTTTTTGTGCAGAAGAGCCGGCCAGTATTTGTCGGCAAGCTGAAGACTGCTTGAATTTTTGTTCCAACCATCAAATGCCTTTTGGTTGTGTTGTAAAATCAACCTTCCGTCAATGATGCTGAAATAGTTGACATCGATAGGAGCGAGGTGCCCAAGAGATACAGCATAACCACAATAAGCGCCGTATTGCGGGGCGTACTTATCAGGATCTGCGACAAAGAGTTGTTTGTTTGACTCACTTGCGAAATGATAGGTGCCCTCATGCCAAGCATGACTGAATGAAGGATTCCCTTTCACAGGTTTGTTCTCTGTAAAGAAGGCGACCGCGTCATAGCCGTCAAGGATGACGCCATTATTGTCAATATTGACCAGATATTCGTCTCCTTTAGCCTCAGCATCACAGGATTGAAGTGAAACAGATAGGAGGCCAAGAAGAAACAACAAGCCAAAAGACCAGTTTGAAATTTGTGTTTTCATGATACAGCTTTGAAATTTTATTTGATGATTTTGAATAAGTGAATGCTTTTACCTTGATAGTTTCATTTGATAAAATCCAGATTGTGTAGAGCGCCTTGCTCGTAGCAGCTGGAGTTTTGCCTTCTACATGGAATTCGGGGGAATCAGGATTCGACAAGAAGGATTGCATGGCCATCGGGATCTCGTACCAGTATGGCTTGCTTGTCATCCAACTGCAGGATACCTCTCGAAATCACTACATGGCCATTGTTGATCAATTGATCTCTGATTTCAGCAAGCTTCGTAACAGCAAATGTTATATGCCAATGCCAAAGGTCGCCCGGCGTGCTATCGGCAGGATATGGTCGTCCTCCTGGCGGCGCGATGTAATCGAGGAATTCAACTCCAAAACCTTTTGTGACGTGAAGCCCTGTGATCAATAACCGAGCGCCAAAGACCTGGTTGAGATGCTCTTGTTCTGTGCCATGGTTTTCACTATTGCCAGCTACCTGCAGTTTCAGTAGTTGATGATAAAATGCCAACCCACGACCAGTATCATCTATTCCAATTGCGGTGTGATCGATTCCGAGAAACAAGCGGCCGTCTAAATTATTCTGCCACTTTGGATTTCCTTTTCCTTTTGGGTAATGTATCAATTCAAGGTTGTGTCCATCTGGATCACGGAAATAAAACGCTGTAATTCCCGCGGCTGCCGGAATGTAGGCCGGCAACGTCTGTGGCGATGTCGAGACATGTGCGACTTTGGCATCGTATACTCTGTCGTATGCCCTATCCATGTCACTCACTACAATGGCGATGTGTTGAAACCAGAGGTCATTGCTGCGGCTATCTTGTGGAATCTGCCTCCCTTTTGCCAGCCCCGAGAACTCCATAAGCTCAATGAGTTCATTCCCAAGGTTGAGTTTCGCGATCCTTGTTGTTACATGTGTGTTGGAAAAGCCGAAGAGCCGCCGTGTCGTTTCCGCATTTAATGCATATTCACCGGCTTTCTGAAAATCAAGGACCTGCGTATAAAAATCCACCGCACTGTCAAGATCCGATACGGTGATCGTGACTTTCTCTACCGCAACAACCGACTGAGCATAACTGGCCACTACGGTGCCGAGGACAAGGGCAAGAAGAAATGATTTGATGTACGTTGACATGTTTTTGAATCGTTTTTGAATCTGAATACGTTTTCAATGTTTGACGATGCAAAGATGTAGGGCTTGTCAATTGGAGATTGATACGAGGGTAACAAACAGGGAATTTAGAGGATCGAATATTGAATATGGGGTAAGGCGGAGAATATTGACTAACGAGCCGAGTCATTCGGGCGGGGGGCTGAGCAAAAACTCCCATAGTGTAAAACCTCTGGCAAAAACGACTACTTGTTGGTAGGTTTAAGTTCCTAAGCGCTTAATTCTTAAAATTATTAACTCAAGTTTTGGCACCCAAAAATTCATGCATATCATTGATTTTTAGACATCTATGGCGGTTAGTGGATTGGGTAGAAGTTGAATATGCATTTGATTATGAACTATTTTTGGAGTAAACGCTTCGTTGTGTTCGTTTTCAGTTTACCCTGAGTGTGTCGAAGGGCCGTGCTCGTTGTGAAAGTTTACCCTGAGCTTGCCGAAGGGTTGTGTGAGATAATTATCCCGTTTAGTGCAGAAACTTGAGTTATTAATCAATCAATCATTGAATAATCAACTTACTGTTAAAATCGTTGAACCCATCCGGCTCTCTGAAGTAATTGCGCGGATCGCTTGTCCAAGTGTTGTTATCAATGAGAAACTTATACCTGTATACACCTTTACTACTGAAAGGAAGACTGGCTTTCCATTCACCAGGGGTGCCATTTCTATGAAGCGAATGCCCTTCGTGCGACCATTGCATAAAATCACCTGTAAGTACGACTGAATTGGCCTCGGGATATCGCAGGTAGAAATCGATCACCATCCTGTTAAAGTCTACAATGGGTGTGATGCCAGGGAGAATTCCAAGTGGTCGTCCTGCTGCCATCTGTACAGCATGAGAAGGTTGAACGAGTCCCCAGCCTTGTCTGTCTGAGATTTCGCCCGGAATTCTCTTCGATGTGGTCAACAAAATCTCACGGATTGTGACAGGATCCAGACCAGGATTTGCTTCGATCATTTGCGCAATCACAGAGCATACAATAGGTGCCGAGAATGATGTCCCATCTGCATGTTGATAGTGAGGTGAAATGTATTTAGCTTCTCCGATACGTGCTGCTATTGCCTTCCGGATTTCAGAGATTGGCGTATTGAGCAATTGCCTATCCAGTTTCGTGAGGGAAAGAACATTCGCGAGTTTTGTTTTGAGCCACTTATCGCTTGAAGCAGCCAGACTAAAAAGTGCTGCGGCTTCCTTCTGTTCTTTCGTCCCCGGAAGGATTGGCGCTGGCAGCCAGATCGCAGGTGCTATGATATCAGGTTTTTGAAACAGGTCAATTGTTTTTCCAAACGTGGAATGATATAGGGTATTTGTGAGTGGATCCAATGTATTGCGATCATTCAGTCCCCCTACAGTAATGGCATGTGGTGCATTGGCAGGTGCTTTCAATGCAGCATTCGGATCATTGCCGGCAGCAGCAACGACAACGATGCCCTTTTCTGCAGCACGACCAACAGCCTGATCCACTTCACTCTTGTGAAAGGAAGTATCCTCATCATCGGTAATAGATAAGTTGATGATGCGGATGTGATATTTTTTGGCATTCGCAACCACCCAGTCTATAGCTTTCACGATATTTTCACTCGTGATAGCACCATATTCATCAGTGACCTTGAGTAGAACAAGGTTTGCATTGCAGGCAATCCCTCGATAAATACCTCCGGACAGATGACCGTTTCCGGCACAAACCACAGAAGTCATGGTTCCATGCCATGCATTGCCGTTCGGTTGTGAGAAGTAGGTTGCCGGTCGATCAGGCATAGTGATATCCAGCACTTTCAGAATGCGGTTTTTAGGAAATAGCAGATCAGGATGTAAATAAAACCCGCTATCGATCACACATATCGTAACACTCTTTCCACTGAATTGATCATCCGCCATCAACCTAAGCGGAGTCGACAGAATTTTGTACCCACTCACTTCACCAGGGGACCCAGTCCCTTTGAAATACTTGAGTTGAAGCTCGCAATGAGCCTGATCAAGACATCGGGTACATGCACCTTGTTCTTTATTCCAGCCTGGTACTTCATCAGCAAGTATCTCCACCAGAGGCTGATCTACATCTGCGTCAAACTTGCTGATGAGGTAAGTGTGATGCTCTTTGCAGATAGGACATTGTTTCATAGATAATGATTGATAGTTAACTGATGATCATTCGAGTTCGTGTTTCTTCGTCTCACACTTTTGTCATTTCGTCAGAAAGGCTTCAGGCTAATGCGTTTGCACTTGCACTTGAGTTTGCTTTTCTTTCCATCATTTCTATTAGATGATCCCCCACACGCAGCGCATTTGCCATCGCAGTGAGCGAAGGATTTACTGCTGCCGCTGAAGGGAAGAAACTGGTATCGACGACATAGAGATTGTCAAGATCATGTGCTTTGCAATTCACATCGAGGACTGAAGACCTCGGATCAACACCAAATCGACAAGTACCTGACTGATGTGATACACCGGAGATGCCAAGTTTATAACCGAGATAGCCTTTGATGCCATAGCCAAATCTTGTACTAAGCGAGTCAAGCATGCCAATAAGCTTTTCGCGTAGATGGTTGTAAGCTTCAAGATTCGTCGGATTGTACACAAGTTGGATTGAACCATCTGGTCTAACCTTCACTTGATTTTCATATTTCGGCAGATCTTCTGTCGTGATGAAAAAATCTATTGTATGCCGCGCATAATATTCAAGATCATACATCTTGTCTTTTCCATACTCATCTTCCAGCAATCCCAGCAGTGTGTCCGGATCTGTCTTCCCCATCAATTGTACCGACCCCATCGGAAAAGGGTATGTCCCATTGCCATGATAGAATTCGCTGAGCAGGATCGACTTTTGAAACACAGCGTTGTTTGGCTTGGTAGTGACGGCCACGAGTGTGCCGTTATTATGTAGCATCAGGTTTCGTCCAACAAGTCCGGATTGATTTGCAAGACCATCTGGATGCTTTTCGTTGGCAGAAGAAAGGAGTAATGCTGCCGAATTGATCGCTCCACATGAGACCACTACGATGTCTGCTTCAAACTCAACGATACTTTCGTCATGCATCGCTACCACTTTTGTTACTCTTTGTCCAGAGGAATCTGTCAGCAGTTTGATCACTTTCATCCCCGTCTTCAGGTCCACGTTTTCCTGCATCAATGCCTGTTTGATACTCACGACATGACTATCAGCTTTCATATCTGTCGGATCAGGATAGCCATCGAAATAACTGAGATGTGCCGCATCATTGGTGATCAGGTTATCCTGTGGTAGACGCACGCCTATAGGAATCGGCGCCGGTCGATAGCCAAGCGTTTCAATATTATCATACAATTCCTTCATATCGGGTTCTGGCCGGACGGAGGGAAATGGATAGGGTCGCGAACGAAATGGTTCCGTCGGATCCACTCCCTGCGAACCATGTACGCTGTAGAGTTTTTCTGCTTCGTAGTAGTATGGTTCCCAGATTTTATAAGAGACAGGCCATGCAGGCGAGATGCCATCCACATGTGTCACTTCTCCAAAATCACTCTCACGAAATCTGAGCAATGCTGCGCCATAGACCTTTGTATTCCCGCCAACGCAATAATGCGTAAACGGAGCAAAGGCCTCGCCTGATTTATCCAGCCAACGTTCCTTTGGGCGATACCGTCCGAGAGTATACACTTCATGCGGATCCCAATTCTGCACCTCTTTCGGGAGGAAATCTCCTCGCTCAAGAATCAGAATGCGTTTACCTGATAAAGCGAGTTTGTAAGCCAGTGTTCCACCACCTGCTCCGGTACCAATAATAATGACATCATACGTTTTCATAAATGCATCAGGATTTCGATTTTCGATTTCTTTCATTTTTCATGATGCAAATATGTTCGTATCACCAAAGGTCAACTGATACCTTGGTAACAAATGGCTAAAATCGTATCGGAACTAGGAAAAGTAAATGATATTGTAGAAGAATCTCACGCCATCGCCTCCTTCTTCATCGCCGCTGCCGCTTCAAGCGCTTTGATATCGGGGATGAAGAAATGCCTTCTGTCGTGTCTGATCAGACCATCGTTCTCAAGTTCATTGAGCAGGAGAGAAGCGGATTTGCGTGAGGTGCCGATCAACACGGCAATATCGCTTTGGGTGAGGCTGTGTGAGATATAGATACCACCATCTCTCGACCTTCCATATTCCTTGGCCATGTCTTTGAGGAATTCCATCAGGCGGAGCTTGAGATCTTTAAAGAGTAAGATTTCAATACGACGTTCAAGTTTCCGGACATGTCCGGCGATACGTTTATTGATTTCGACCGAAAATGGTACGTAGTCACGCGCGAGTTCGCGGGCTTTGGAAACGCTCATCTTGCAGATCTGGGTATTGTCCTCAATCACGGAGGCAAATTCACGGTGCTTGGTTTCGCCCAGGAACGCCATCTCACCAAGGATATCACCTTTGCCAAGGAACGCGATGACGCATTCGTTTCCATGACGATCGTAATGCCCAACTTTCACTTTGCCCTGATCTATCAGGATGATGTCGTCTGACGGATCGTCTTCCATAAAAAGGAAGTCGTTCTTTTTGTAGGCATTTGTTGGGTTCTGTTTGAGGTGGTCTCCATACTTATATGGGCACAGTATCCTGAAGAAATCAAAGCTTTCCAGGTACCAGATGTCGGCGCCAACGGTTCGCTCTTCAATGTGTTGCATACCTCTTTTTTAGTAAAATTTCTTACCCAAAATAAACACTTTCATTTCAGAGTCTGAAGATAGAGGAGTGCATTTTCGGAAAACGGCATTCTACCAATTCTGCCAAAATAAACAATTCTATACAGCATCGACAAAGTACATGCTCATTTGTCCTTTTCCTTTTGCCTGAATCATGCCGCGTGGAGTAAATTTCAGTGAAGGTTCATCCTTAATCATTTGATACGTAGCCTCCGAGATGTTTACACGACCTGACTCTCCGGTGCTTTCCATCCTGCTCGCAATATTCACAGTATCTCCCCAGAGATCATATTGAAACTTCTTCACACCGACAATTCCTGCGACAACCGGTCCGGTATGGATGCCAATCCGCATCTCGAAAGCGGGAAGTTGCTGCACATCCCTGAATTTCTTTCTTGCAATGACAAAATTTTGCATCTCGATACCTGCAAGGACAGTCTGCAATACTGATGCGACAGTTGATTGAGTGATGCCTCCAGCAGCCATGTATGCATCGCCAAGAGTTTTAATCTTTTCAATCCCCAGTCTTGTAACGATTTCATCGAATGCTTTAAAACAGACGTTGATCTCATCCACAAGTTCGGCTGCACTGAGTTGCTCTGATATTTCAGTAAAGCTTTTAAAGTCTGAAAACAAAATTGTCGCAGTCGTATAATGTTTTGCTTCTGCAAAGCCTTTTTCCTTAAGCTCATTTGCTACCGCACTAGGCAGGATGTTCAAGAGTAACCCTTCTGAGATATCCTTTTGACGCTGGATTTCTGCGCGTGATTTTCGTACGTAACGCAGTCTGCTCCACAATGCGATAGCAATCAACAGCGCAAAAATCCCTCCATAGGTCATCCGGTTTTTCGCGTTTTTGATACGCTCGTTTTCGAGTGTCGAGTCGAGCTTTTCCATTTCAAGCTGTTGAATCTGACGCGCTTTTTTCTCAGACTCGTATCGCGTCATCATGTCTGTCACAGCTTTTACCCGCTGTTCATTCAGGTATTGCTCACGAATTTGCATAAACTCACTCTGATATTCGTAGGCTTTCTTGAAGTCATTTGCTTTCGCATAAAGATCAGCTCTCACACTTTGCACATTGCCAAGCATTTCTGCACTTGCACGGGCTTCTGCAAGTACATAAGCAGAATCAAGTAGTTCAATCGCATGTTGACGATTCCCTCGGTTGATGTCAAGGTTGGCAAGGTTGATCAGCAAAGACATATAATTCTCCATATCTGCGCTTTGCTTCGCGTTGTTCGTTGCAATGTCGAGAAAATAGTAAGCGCTATCAAGATCTCCTGTCATTCCTTTTATGCTCCCTAGATTGAGCAATGCTTTTTGGATATAATCCTCATTCTGGTCTGCCTCTGCTTCATGATATGCCTGATGGAATGTAGACGTGGCAGTCACAATGTCACCAGCCGTGGCTTGTGCAATTGCCATGTTGTTCAGGATTGCAAACCGGGAGCCCTTCTCTTTCCATTGCGGATTCCATAGGCTGAGTGCAATCTTGCTTACTGAATCTACACGGTTGAGTTCTCCCAGAGACAAATACACATTTGTGAGATTGCCCAGGAGTGGCATCAGTACCAACATGCTGTCACAAGTGGGATCATAAAAACGGCTCGCCCAATAAAGCTGTGTCAACGCTGAATCCGACATGCCCAGATTGTCCAGGTGTGTCGCCTGAACGATACGACTCTGGACTTGTCTGCAGATATCCCGTTCCTGTAAAGAAATCCGATACGCAGAATCTGCAAGATTGGACTTCATGCGTGAATCCATGTCCTGATCAGTGCGGATACGATGTAAAGCACTATCCACCCAATTGATATCCTGATCAGATTGTCCTTGCGTCCAACAAGGGATTGTGAGAAGTAGACCTACAAAAACAGTAAGACCTCTCATGATCGGTAGCAATTATCGAATAAAGCGTGTAAATGCAAAATTGAAGCAGCAAAGAAGTGTTTCTCTGAGACTAAGACTTCCAGTCGGTCCCTATCGTTTTTTCTTAGGTGTAGCCTTCTTCTTAGTGACGAGTGCTTTCTTTTTCTTAGGTGAAGTCTTCTTTTTAGTTACGGACGCTTTCTTAGGTGCTGCTTTCTTAGCCTTGGGTGCAGCCTTCTTTTTGGTTACGGATGCTTTCTTAGGTGCTGCTTTCTTAGCCATAGGAGCAGTCTTCTTTTTGGTTACGGACGCTTTCTTAGGTGCTGCTTTCTTAGCCTTAGGAGCAGTCTTCTTTTTAGTTACGGATGCTTTCTTAGGTACTGCTTTCTTAGCCTTAGGAGCAGCCTTCTTTTTGGTCACAGGCGCCTTCTTAGCTATAGGAGCAGCCTTCTGCGGTACCGGTGCTTTGTTTACTGTTGCTGTAGCCTTCGATTTAGTCACGGGTACATTCTTAATTTCCTCCGTTGCTTTTCCTTTAACAAAAATCCATGTACCGGTAGTCGTACTGCCATTTGTGACGGCATAACTGATTTGCCAGCTGCTACCACTGCCGCTCTGTCCCATATTCACGGTCCAATAGGTAGTTTGAGGAGTGGGGCTTCCGCCATTCGTCACATTTGCAGTCAAGGTGTTTGTGCTCCTGCTATCTATAGTGAGGCTAGAGTCGGTGCTGGCTTGATCCGTGATTGTAAATGCCAGAACATTTGTTCCTACCCATCCTCCGAGTTGAATATTTATTCTCGGATCAGGATTCCCGTTCGATGAAACTCCAGGGGGGCTAAAAAATGGAGAAATTGACAATGCAGCATATTGTGCTTGTGTAAGTTGGGTGAGCGTCGAGAGTGCCATAAGTGTCTGTTGTTTGTTTTACTGAAAAATTGAGTGCGGCTAAAGGTAAAATATTACTCTAACTGACAGGGTTTTGACATCAGATTTATTAGTGGCACTACGATTGGCCTAAATACAAAACATCCCGCCGGGCGGCAGGATGTCTTAAAACTCCAGACTTCTTGGAGATCAGCATTGAAACAGGACGTATGAAGAAATTCTTTCCAGTGGCTTTCTTTTGTATTCTCTTCTCTCGCTTTCTCACCTTCCTTGCCCTAAGCTTGTCGAAGGGTCACCTTCTCACATGAGCAAAGGTGCGCTTGTCATCTCAAGTCGATGTAAAACGGATACAGGACAATCATAAATAACTGCAAATTCTTGGGCTTCTATTGTAACTACAATTACGCGGGCACTTTTTGATCCGCACTACAAGGAGCGGGTGAACCAGAGGTTAGAAACAGTGGTTTCCAAACTTACCATAAACGGCGGACAAACGGAGAGAAGCTCATGTCAAATGACATTTTCTCGTCGATAAAAAATTTTTACAATCTTTTTTCGCAGGCATGAGGGCTCATTGATCGTGATTTATTGATGCAAAAACGATATGCTGCCTCGATGACTAATGGGCATTTTAGAGACTAATTAATACAACTCAAATTGAAAGACATACTACTCACATCAATTTCATACAAACACCGGTTTTGCAAGTTGTACTGTTCTTCATATCAATGTACCAGATTATAGTACCAATGGTAGCTGTTTCAGCCCTTAACAGATTGGCAACGTTTGTATAGGGCTAGACGTATAACAATAAGCCACGACTATTCTGAAGGAACAAAAAACTCTCATCTGTTCCCTCGTTTCGGCAATTATTTTATTAATAAAAACGGTTTTGTATGAAAAGACTAAGTAAGCTATGCTATGGCATTGGCGTAGGTTGTCTTGGAATCGCACTGCTCGGATGCAATGACGCACCGATCGGAGCGGATTTCGCTGACAACTATGCTGCCCTTGGGGCTCTTGTGATCCCTTCCAATGTGCAAGTCGGTTTCTTCGACATCGCAGATCCCGACGATTCCTCGATTGCGTTCGATCTTACCGGTAAAGGCGAGAGTATCTCTTCTACCGAGGTGCTTGTCTCTTTCAACGGTGAGGGAGAAACAACATTTTCAACGGTAAGCGCAATTCCTTCCACAGTCAACGTCTCGATGAATGACGTACTTGCGGCGATCGGCAAAACGGTCGATGAGGTAGAAGTCGGCGATGCCGTTCGATTCGCATTTAGAGTCACCACGCAATCGGGAGAATTCCGATCAAATAGAACATTGCGCGTGCCTTTCAGTTGCTTTTCTGATTTAGGTGGTACATATAATTATGTGTCTACCAACTTCCAGGCAATCACCGGAAATTGTCCAACAGATCCTGTAACCGGAACAGTAACATGGACCGATCAAGGTGGCGGCGTTTACCTGACTTCCGATCTTGGGTTTGGACAGTACGGTACGACATGCTGGAATGATGCTCCTGCCACAAGTGGCAATGCAAAATTCTCTGATGTCTGCAACAAGATCACCTCTGCTGGAACGGACCAATACGGCCTTACCTATACATACACTATCACTGCAGTAAATGGTCCGAACCTGAGTATTAGCTGGTTCAATGACTATCAGGATAGTGGAGACGTCGTACTCACACGTACCGATGGTAAGGATTGGCCACCACTCTACACTAACTAATACACTTATTTGAAGAGTAAAGCCTTCTTTCAAATTGATTCAACAAAAAAATATTAATAAATGAAAAAATTATTAACTCTGATAAGCGCCTTGTGCTTCATTGCTACTGTAGCGATTGCACAACGTACCGTGAGTGGTAAGATAGTCTCTGATGATGGAGAAGTTCTCATTGGCGCAAACGTGATTGTCCGGGGCACGACAGTGGGTACTGTCACTGACTTCGAAGGAATGTTCAGCATTGAAGTTCCCGATGGCAGCAATGAACTATTAATAAGCTATACAGGATTCCAAGCAAAAACCATCTCTATTGAGGGCACGTCATATGTCGATATCTCTCTTAATGCAGGGGTAGGGTTGGAGGAAGTTATCGTCACCGCATTAGGAATTTCCAGAGATGAAAAGGCGATAGGCTATGCTGTGCAGGAAGTAAGTGGAAGAACGATTACTAATGCAAATACCGTGAGTGCGATAGACGCTCTTGCCGGGTCTGCAGCCGGACTTCAGGTCACTTCCTCAAGTGGTGCAGCCGGTGCTGCTTCGCGGATTGTCCTGAGAGGTCAGACTTCATTCAATGGCAATAATGAAGCGCTGATCGTCGTAGACGGTGTACGTCTCAATAATGATGAGAATCATTCAGAACGTTCACTTGCAGGTGTGTCAAATTCTAATCGTGCCATCGATCTCAATCCAAATGACATTGACAAGGTGACCATTCTCAAAGGAGCTGCAGCGACAGCACTTTATGGAATTGAAGGCGCACGTGGCGTGATTCTGATCACGACGAAAAGAGGAAAGGGTAAGGGTCTTACAGTCGACGTCAGCACTGGCCTCACGATCTCTCAGATCACCAATGTCACTGGACTTCAGGATCAGTATGTACAGGGAGCAAACGGTGTTTGGCGTGGACCTCATACCGGTGAATCCGGAAGTTGGGGACCTCTTGCATCGACAATGTTCTGGGATGGGTCAGACTATCTCTGGGATAAAAATGGTCAACTGACGACAACCGGAGGTACACCATTCGTACCATATGATAATGTCGACAATTTTTTCCAAACAGGTATTTCGAATACGAACAATCTTGCGTTTTCAGGGAGCAATGATATGACCGACTACAGATTCTCCTTCGGTTATACAGATGATAATGGTGTTGCTCCGAAAAACTCGTTTACTCGGTACAACGTCGGCATGAACATGGGGACGTCCATGTTTAATGATAAACTGGATCTCGGATTTGGGATCAACTATGTGAAATCTGGTGGTCGCAGATTGCAGCAAGGCTCCAACATCTCTGGTGTCATGTTGGGATTGCTCAGGACATCTCCATCATTTGACAATACGAATGGACTTGATGATCCTGCCGACTATACACTTGAGGATGCAATCGCAGATGGAGAAACTGCAAATGCTTATCAGTTTCTCAATGGTGCTCAGCGCAATTATCGTGGTGGTGGTGGATATGACAATCCATTTTGGGTTGCCAATAACTCCCCATTCTTCGATGATGTAAATCGGTTCTTTGGCAATTTTAAAGCGTCCTATAATTTCAGCGATTGGGCTACACTTGGTGCGGTCCTTGGTACTGATGTGTATGCTGACAACAGAATTCAGAGATTTGAGATTGGCTCACGCGCCTTACCCGGTGGTCAGGTCATTGAAGACAACTACAATTATCGTCACCTGGATTTCTTCCTGAGCCTGAGTGGCAACGGCAATCTGGGTGAAAGTTTTAGTCTTGGATATAACGTCGGTCTAAACCTTTACGACGAGCAACTCAAACAAAATTATATCCAGGGTGATGGTCTCAATTTTGTGGGATTTGCCGAACTCGGGAATACTGCTCAGGTGGCATCCCAAATAGTCCACAACGACCTGAGGTCTGCGGGTGTTTATGGAACACTTGATTTTGGCTTCAAGAGCTTTTTGTACCTGACTCTCACAGGACGTAATGACTGGTCTTCGACATTGATTGATCCTTTGAGACCTTTTAATGCCGGTGATATTTCATTCTTCTATCCATCCGCATCTCTGGGATTTGTCTTTAGCGAATTGCTCAATTCAGATGTGATGTCTTTTGGTAAGCTGAGGTTGTCATATGCAGAAGTAGGTGGTGGTGCACCTGCACCATATCTCACCAGTACGTCATGGATTCTTCCAGTACAGAATACAGGAACGGTCAATGACCTGAATGATGGCTGGACAAATGGTATCGGATTTCCATTCAGAGGGACGTCGGGCTTCGTGATCAATGCTGTCGCTGGAAGTCCTTCCCTGAAACCTTCGCGGACAAAGGATACCGAGTTTGGTGTCGATCTGCGGTTCCTGAATAACAGGATCGGTATTGACGCTACCTATTATAATAGAGTTTCAGAAGATCAAATTATTGCGATCAATATTCCAAACACAACCGGCTTCCAGAGAGCAGTAGTCAACAATGGTGAACTTAAAACTGTCGGAGGTGAAGTCGTGCTCACGCTTGCCCCTATCAGTAATGAGAATTTCTCATGGAATATTGGTGTGAATTTCTCGAAATGGAAGACAACGGTAGAGTCTCTTCCTGACGGTGTGCCGAATCAGTATCTCGACGGATTCACAGGTTCAAGTATTTACAATATTGCACCTGAGACTGATGCCAATGGGAATACGACTGTATATGAATATGGTCAAATCCTAGGTGGTGCCTTCCAGCGTGTAAACACAGATAACGGCACCTTCGATCCAAACGGACCTTATAATCCGGATGGTGCACTGATCATCGATGACAACCCTGCGAGTGCGACTTATGGATTCCCTATTACAGATCCAACACAAAGAGTGATCGGAAACCCGAATCCGGATTGGTTGATGGGTATCACGAATTCACTTTCATTCAAAGGGCTCTCACTGAGCTTCCTCTTCGATATGAGAGAAGGTGGTGATATCTGGAATGGTACAAAAGGTGCGTTGACCTTCTTCGGAATGTCTGAGCTCACAGAGAATCGCGGAACAATTACCGTATTTGATGGTGTAAGAGCTTCTGATGGCGGCACGAATGATATTTCCGTTGAATTAGACCAGGCATGGTATAAGGGCAATGGTGGTGGCTTTGGCGCAGTCGCAGAACATTTTATTGAGGATGGATCATTCAGAAGGCTGCGTTATGTGACCCTATCCTATGATCTCGCCAAATTGATCAAAACAACTGCATTCAGTGCACTGAATATTTCTGTCACGGGCCGTAATCTGTTCATTGATACACCATATTCAGGATTTGATCCGGAGTTATCTCTCGTAGGTAGCAGTAGCAATGGGCAGGGATTGGATTATTTCCAACAGCCTGGTATTAAATCCTATTCTATTGGTCTGAATGCAAGCTTCTAAAATCATCGTATTGATAATTTTAAATAAGAAATTCGTATGAAAATCTATAAGTATTTATTCATCTTTTTGATAGCCGGTATGTTTGCGGGGTGTGAAGATTTTTTCGGAGAAGATTCCAATGCGGATCCGGACAATCCAATCGTCGTATCGCCGAATGTCATTCTACCTCAGGTGCAACTGCGATTGGCGTATGTATACGGTGGAGACTTCGCACGTTATGTGGGCATTTATTCGAAGCATGTCGATGGTGTGAGCCGTCAGTTTGCTGTCATCGGCAACTATGGGATTACCAGTAATGATGTCGATGCTGTCTGGGCCAATATTTATACAGGCACATTGAATTCAAACAGATTGTTGCTCAAACTCGCCAGGGACAATAATTACAATCACTATGCGGGTATTGCATTGGCTTTGGAATGTTACACCATGATGGCGTCGACTGATCTCTGGGGAGATATGGCGTACAGTGATGCGTTCAAGTTCAACGACAATGGTGGTGTATATCAACCAATGTTTGATACGCAGGAGGAAATCTACAATCAGATCTTTGCCACGCTCGCAGAAGCGCGTGATTTGCTAAGTGGTCCCGCTGGAGGGAACGCTCCTGGCATTGCTGACGTGATGTATGGCGGTAATGCTGCAAGGTGGATTCAATTCTGCAATGTCCTCGAGGCTCGTGGAAAAATGCACTTAACTGAAGTGAATGCTTCATCCTATGCAGAGGCCCTTACAGCGTTGAACAGAGGTGGATTCAGTAGTTCAGCAGATGACGCTGGCGTTGCGTTTGGCAACGGAGCCACTGAAAATTCACCATGGTTCCAGTATATCGAGCAACGCGACGATTGTGAGACTGGAGCGTTTTACGTCAACCTACTGACTGAGTATAATGATCCAAGAATAGCCACATATGGATTTCCGCATGATAACACGCATCCGATCTGGACAAGGGACCAGAGAGTGAAATTGCTCACTTATACTGAGCAGGAATTTCTCCGGGCAGAAGCGGCATTGCATGGCGGAGATAATGCAACAGCGTATACCGCGTATCTGAATGCAATCAAGTCTTCGTTTGCAGAAGCATTGGTCGCCGGTGAGTACGATACGTATGTCGCTCAATCCAGTGTGGGTGTTGGAGAAGGAAATTTGACCTTGGAAAATGTCATTACACAAAAGTATCTCGCGCTGTATACCAGCCCCGAGGTCTTCAGTGATTGGAGAAGGACGAATATTCCGGCTCTGACTCCTGTGACAGGAACACAGATTCCGAGAAGGTTGCCTTATGCACAGACAGAGATTTTTTCGAATCCTGATAACGTGCCCTCTCCGGCAGAAGTGAACATCTTCACTCCTGTCTGGTGGGATAAGTAATGAGTCTGGCTTTTACAAAAAAGAGCTGCCCCGAACAGGTGGCGGCTCTTTTTTTTTCTTTATTATTGAGTTTGAAGTATACAAGTGTCATTTGATAAACAGTAATCGCCATGAAACTTCTGGCCTTAGTTTTTCTCCTTTTTGTCATGCAAATGTCTGCCCAGGAATCCAACGCTGAAGTAAAGAAACTGGCATTTGGAAATCCATTTGATCCTGCAAACCAGGATGCGATCACAATGCTCAATCGTATCGATGGTGAAGCAGAATACAGCCTGATGTTGTTCGATCAGTGGCAACCAATGGATGTGGAGGGCAAGGATGGGACACTGTTACATATTGATTCAGCAAACTATCACATCGTTCAGGATAAGATTTTCTTCGTCAACCAGGGAAAGTTGTATGAATTATTTCCGGAGAAAATCAATGTTGTCACTCTGGATAAGCACACATTTATCAATAGCGTGTATGAATTCCAGGAGAATAAAGCAAAGCCAGGCTATTTTGAAGTTCTTGAGCATGGTGAGTACACGCTCTTGCGCAAGTACGAAATCAAAAAGAAAGTGACAAATGATCATCCGATGGGCCTCGCGGCAGCATCAGAAGTAGAATATCGGCAGAACCAGGAGTATTATTATCTCAGGGAAGGAGCCCGGCATCCCGAAATCATGCCGACGAATAAAACTGATTTCATCATGATCTTCAGGAAGAACAGGCCGCGCATAGTCAATTTTGCAAAGGAGAATAAAACCTCTCTCCGCTCGGAGGAAGACATGAAAGCGATTTTTGCATTTTACAACAGATTGGCTGCCCAGTCATAGCTATGAGGTGTTGTAGATGGTTACTCAATTTGTTGCACATCCCCTCAACAGTAGTATTTCTCTTTTCAATAGTATGCTCGGGCCTGCATGGGCAAAAATTTCACTTTGGAGGCACAGTAGCTGTGGTCGCCTCTCAGGTAGATGGAGACAACCTCAGGGGATTCAATAAGCTCGGTTATAGCGCTGGTCTTTTGAGCGGATATTCATTCAACAGCTCTCATTGGCTTATGGTGGAACTGCAGTATGCGACGTTCGGGAGCAATCAAAACAACGAAGACAATGCTACACGCCTGGAGACAGAATTCAAGACAATCAATGTCATGTGTGGTTATGTCCTGAGATTTGGAGATGCCTGGGACGGCACAAAGAAATTCCGGATATCAGTTGGTCCACGAATCCACGCAATTCAGAAATCCAAACTCGGTAGAGATGATGGCCACGCTCTTTTGGATCGTTATATATTAAGTGCACATGCCAGTTTTGGAATTCTCCTTTCAGACTCGTTTATATTGGACTTAAGTTATAATCAGGGCTTGTCGAACATCCTCAAGACTGAATTGATGGGCATTGATAAACTAAAGCCATATTACCTGTCTTTGGGTGTTGTGTACTATCTCTACAAATAACCGAACCTTCCCATCCCTTTTGATCTCCCCGCAGAGACAAAAAAAATTCAGATTATTTTTTCATAGACCAATGACCATTCTAAAGCGGTCATCTTGCTTTACCTGTCAGACCAAATGCCACTTCTTTTGTTTTATGTTGTTCACTGCAAATTCATGACATTCAGTCATCGTAATTGGTATTCTACTCTAACAAAGTGAAAATTGAAATTCGTCAAAGAATTGTCATTCGTACATAGTTTCCATGCCGTTCACAGCAGTATTGTTAGACAAACGAAGTTGGACAGAATGTATTATTGAATTTGTCTTAAACTGGCGAAGTGCGAATTGTTTACTCATGTCTGGTACACACGCTGGCAACGTTTGTTTGTTTCCATTCGTATAGACATTGACTATTTCGTGAGGAACAAACTCTCATCTGTTTCGGATTTCAAAACTCTCTGTGATATACGAATGCATACTGTAATGAGTATGCAAGTGATATTATTTTCTGTCTGATGTCATTGGACAGAAGGCTTTGTATTGAATTTATTTATCGAGGTTTTATTTCTATTTATTAATCTAAAACAATTGAAACGTATGAGGAACTTTGTACTGCTCATTGCATGCTTTCTGATAAGCATTGCTGCCGGGCATGCTCAGCGTATCATCAGTGGGACAATCACCGATGCACAAGGCGAACCACTGATCGGTGCAAACGTCCTGGTGGTTGGTACCACTTTGGGTACGGTTACAGATTTTGAAGGAACCTATCAGTTAGAGGTTCCTGATGATGCTTCCAGGCTTCAGGTATCGTATACCGGATTCCAGGGGCAAACGATTAACATTGGCTCTTCCAGCAGGATTGATGTCACGCTGACTGCGGGTGTCGTTCTGGAGACTGCTGTTGTCACAGCATTAGGTATTACCCGGGACAAAAAAGAAATCGGGTATGCTATCGAGAATGTAGACGGAGAGGATATCCGTCAACGTGGTGAACCTGATGCACTGCGCGCGCTGCAAGGAAAAGTCGCTGGTGTAAATATCATCGGCAGTTCGAGTCAACCCGGAAGTGCGACACGCGTAGTCGTTCGTGGGCTAACATCGTTCCTGGGAGACAATCAGGCACTGTATGTTGTCGATGGTATTCCGTACGATGCCCAATCTTTTGGAGGATCATTTCAACTTACAGGAGGAGGCGCGTACGGAAATAGATTATCGGATCTTGATCCGAACAATATTGAGAGTATCAGTATCCTGAAAGGTGCAACAGCTGCGGCGCTGTATGGCAGCCGTGCTTCAAGAGGCGTAGTAGTAATCACGACGAAATCAGGTTCTCTCAAGCGCGCTGATGCATTACGTGTTGAAGTGTCAACAGGTTTTAGTTTCGAAGAGATTGCTTCATTGCCAGATCTTCAGAACAAGTATGGTACAGGTACCGGATTCAATTATGCACAATCAAATGGATCCTGGGGTGCCGCATTCCCCGGAGCAGTTGCCTACCCAACGATCGATTCTATCAACCATTGGTTTCGTGTCACGTCGCCGGCTTCTTATGCCAGGTTGCGCG
>JANNQA010000192.1:0-26299 GCA_031400515.1 Bacteroidota bacterium | reverse complement strand
CGGTATTCCTTTCAGCGAAATATGGATCGAAATAAAATTCCTGCGTGGTATCAATTTGAATAAGCGGCAGTCGCTCCAGGGTTGTGACTTCATCCACCTTTGTTCCGGTATATAACGCAAGGTTTGTTCGTGCATTGACAGATTCTGTTTGTGCTTGTGACAACAAATTTCCAACGATGCCTGTCTGCCTTGAAGAAAACAAGACATCGGCTTTGTTGATTTGGCCGCCATCGTATAAGCGTTGAGCACTGTTTTCAAGGCTGCGCCAAAGACTATCCTGTTGATTGAGAATTTGCATCATCTCCTGTGAAGCCTGTGCCTCGAGAAACGACAGTCGGACATCACGAATTAATTCGAGCCTGGTAATATTCGTGGCTACGGCCTGTTGTTGCGTCTGCGCCTTCAGCCATTTAGCACGGGACGTGTAGACACCCGGAAAATCGAACTGTTGCTGGAATTCAAAAGCAAGGCCGATATCATTTGGAAATTCAAAGGTCAGTTGTGGTTGATTTGGATTAAATGCACTTCTCTGCATCGCACGCTGCATCTGTAATTGCTGATCAGCGATCTGCATGCCCGGATACATTTCCAATGCCTTCATGACTGCGGTTTGTTCAGTCAATGGCTGTGCATGAATCTCCATCAGCGCAAAAAGAGCAATGACGATCACGATTCCAGATCTTATGGCTGACATGGTTTTGTGCATATAATGATTAAGACTTAGCATGAATTAATGTTTCAAATCAATCGTTTGAATGTTGTTCGTCCGCGACTGCTTCGCCTGAAAATATTCTTCCGCTGCCCGTTTGCCAAACAATGAAAACACAGCAGGCGTTACAGCCATGTCCAACAGGGTAGAGGAGAGCAAACCACCAAGGATCACCGTCGCAACAGGATAGAGGATTTCTTTACCAGGAGCTTGTGCATCCATTGTCAGTGGAATCAATGCCAATGCTGCAACCAGTGCAGTCATGAGCACGGGTACAAGACGTTCAAGCGAACCCCGGACGATCATCTTCCGATCAAAGGCTTCCCCCTCATGTTCCATCAGGTGCAAATAGTGTGAGATCATCATGATGCCATTCCGGCTTGCGATTCCCGTGAGTGTAATAAAGCCGACAAGTGTTGCTAATGAAAAGACACCTCCGGTCAACCAAACTGCAGCAACACTACCAACTAACGCCAGTGGAATATTCAGCATGATTTGCAGGACAATCCTCCATGAACGAAAATGTACAAACAGGACTATGAAAATGCCGGCAATAGAAAACAGGCTGAGAATTGCGATGATTCTGCTTCCTGCCTGCTGTGCTTCATATTGACCGCCGTATTCGAGATAGTAACCCTGTGGCAGTGAAATCTCTTCAGTGATTTTCGCTTTGATTTCCTCTACAGTCGCGCCGAGATCACGTCCCTGAACATTAGCGGAGACAGCAATCCGGCGGTGCGTATTCTCATGACTTACGGAGTTGACACCTTTTTCATATTCCACGTCCGCGACTTGTTCAAGCGGAATGAGTCCGCCTTCCGGTGTGTGGACAAAAGCGTTGCGAATGTGTTCGAGATTTGTCCGATCACCTTCATTGGCCCGCAGGAGAATATCAAAGTGCATTGGCCCGTCAATAATCTGTCCGATCACTTTACCATTAAACAGCGTTTCAAGATCATCTGTGATTTCACCGACCTGCATTCCATAGCGGGCAATCGCTTGCCTGTCGACAGTAATGCGCAGTTGTGGCACCAATGTCTGCCGCTCAATATTGGCATCGACGATACCCGGAGTTGAAGCGATCAGTGTTTTAATAGCGTCAGCCTGAGCACGGAGTTCTGTCAGATCCGGTCCGTAGATCTTAATAGCGATTTGAGCCCTGACACCAGAGAGCAAAT
The DNA here is from genome assembly GCA_031400515.1 of Bacteroidota bacterium. Lineage (GTDB taxonomy): Bacteria > Bacteroidota > Bacteroidia > Chitinophagales > Saprospiraceae > DATDQA01. Next base: position 24,412 of record JANNQA010000192.1, on the reverse strand, counting down.
GATCGATCCGATGAGAGATTGGTTGACCAATACTGACATTCACGCCTTGCAACACGGTCAGCTGTTTTCGAATATCAGCAAGGATTTCATCACGAGTGCGTTTCGCATCTTCATGCAACTCAACCTCTATCTCCGAATTACTGACGGGTTCCACATGCTCGTCGAGTTCTGCTCGTCCCGTGCGTCGGGCGGTATAGCGTACTTCGGGAACTTTCAGAATTTGTTTCTCTGCGAGCGTGCCGAGTTTGTTGCTTTCTTCCAGTGATGTTCCGGCTGGTGTCGAGAGATTGACTGTGAAGCTGCCTTCATTAAACGGCGGAAGAAATTCTGTGCCGAAAAATGGAACAATGAGTGCGGACACCACAATCAAAATTCCGGCAATACTCACAATCAGCTTTGGTCTGTCCAGCGAAAAATTCAAAAGGCGCAAATCCTGTTTCTTGATCCACCTGACCAAGGGCCCTTCTTTTTCATCATCCATGTGCTTCATGCGAGGCAACAAAAACGCACACAACGCTGGCGTCACAGTCAAAGACACAATCAATGAAGCAATGATGCTGACGATATAGGCGATACCCAGCGGAGCAAACAAGCGCCCTTCGATACCCTGGAGATAAAACAAAGGGATAAACACCAGCACGATGATGATCGTGGCAAACACAATGGAATTCCGGACTTCACTGGATGCTTCATAGATCACTTGTAGCGGCGGACGAGGATTTATCGCATGACGGTTTTCTTTGAGCCGTCGAAACACATTTTCCACATCGACGATGGCATCATCGACCAATTCTCCGATGGCAATGGCAAGACCACCGAGCGTCAGAGTATTGATAGAAAGACCAAACCATTTGAAGACAAGGGCTGTAATCACCAGTGAGAGTGGAATCGCTGTCAGCGTGATTGCCGTCGTTCTGAAGTTGAGCAGGAATAAGAATAACACGATCACCACGAGGATGGAACCATCTCTCAACGCATGCATCACATTGGTCAATGAATGACTGATAAAATTCTTCTGTTGAAAGACTTTGGGATTGAGAATCACATCTGGCGGCAGACTGGGCTGGAGTTCAGCTAATGCAATTTCGACTGCTTCAGTAAGCCCAATTGTCGAAACTCCCGGCTGTTTTTCAACAGTCAGGATCACAGCAGGTTTGCCATTCAGTGATCCATCTCCGCGTTTTTGTGCGCCCCCAAATCTGATCTCCGCGATCTGATGCATAAAGACTGGCCGGCCATCGCGATTGGTGACAACTGTGTTTTCCAGATCAGCCAGAGACGTCGCTCTCCCGATATTCCGGATCAGCACTTCTTCACCGAATCGATCAAAGAAGCCGCCCGTGGTATTCAGATTTGTCCGTCGCAACGCATCCTCAACATCATCAACCGTCAGACTGAATTGTTTCAGCTTCGGACTTGAAATCAACACCTGATACTGCTGTCGTTCTCCACCAATCGGAATCACTTCTGCAACTCCTTTGATTCCCTTCAGGCGAGGTCGTACAGTGAAGTCTGCCAGAGTGCGGAGATCCGCAGTTGACGTGCTGTCTGCAGAAATCGCGATCAGCATGATTTGCCCCATCACAGAAGAAATTGGACCCATGATCGGTGTGATGCCCTCCGGAAGGTTCACGGTCTGTAATTTTTCTGCAACGAGTTGTCGTGCCCGGTAGATCTCGGTATCCCAACCAAACTCCACGAAGACTAATCCCAAACCGATCGAACTCGATGAGCGGACAACTTCAACACCGGGCGCTCCATTGAGTGCTTGTTCTACCGGAAGTGTAATCTGTACTTCAATCTCTTCAGGAGCCATGCCACCGGCTTCAAGAAAAATGGTGACGCGTGGGCGATTGAGATCAGGCAAGACATCGACAGGAAGGGTGAGCAGTGTAAAGACACCATACACCATCAACAATGCTGCGGCTGCAACAACCAGTGTGCGATTCTGAAGAGAAAAACGGATGATGCGATTGAGCATGATGAATTTTCAGCGTTTTTGTTGTGATGTCATACAGATTTGATCAGAACTTGTTTCTGTCCGGTACAAGTGTGATCAAAACGCAGAGAGTATATTATTGAATCACTATTTTTTGCGTGAATGAAATCTTCTCTACAGAAACCTTGACGATAAGCATACCTTTCACGTGCAATGCGATTTCTGTTTTTAACGAAGAACCTGAAGTAAAATAGTTGCGTTGAAATACACGATTTCCGTTCATATCGAATATTTCCAAACTTAACTCCTGATCTGTCGGAAGCCCAGAGGCAGATAATGTGACGAGTTCCGGAGACGGATTGGGATACACCTGCACAACTGCCATTCTGTTAGGATCGTATTGGTCAACCGAAGTTTGTAGCAATCCTGGTTCAATTTTGATGATTTCTCCTGTGGAGGGAATATCGTCCACCATGCCAAAGAGCATATACCATCCAGGCATGAGTTGTAGACTGTCCATTGGTAAATAGGCCTGCACCTGGCTGCCGCTTTGTATAAAATCAAGATTCAGATATCGATTGTTACCCGAATTCATAAAATGTGTGACCACAGCATGAGACATCAGAATGACTCCTGTGAGTGCTTGCGTCTTATTGACATTGAATTCAATGATACCTCCTCTTTTAAAAGACGTTGCGTTCAGATTATCAATTTCCGGTCGAATTCCTCGGAATAAATACGGCGGAGAAAATGCTTCAATCACGCTTTGCGGTGGCTCGTTGCCTGGCGCACCTTCACCGCCGACTGCGATGATTCTTCCATCAGGAACCAGAATAGTAATCGCGTGATATTCACGCATGATATTCATGTTTGCAAGCCTTCGCCATGAATCCGATGACGGGTCATACTGATCGGTGAGATTCATATATCCCCATTTGTTGACTGGTGTAGGATCATCGGGATCTTCTTTTTGTCCCCCCATAATGAGTACTTTTTTATCGGGGGTGAGTACTGCTTTCGCCCTGGAACGCGTAGGAGAAAAGTGAGAGCGCAAATTCCATGCGTTGGTCGGAGGATTGTATAATTCGAGATTGACGCCTGGCTGTCCTGCAGTGAATGACTTGTAGCCGACAGCTAGTACCGTGCCATCCGGAAGATGTACCAGTTCGTGATCACTGTGATCTCCATTTGGCAGTCGATTGCCTTGCACAAAATCGGCTGCCAGTTCCCACTGATACGTTTCCGGATCGAATAACTGGGGTGGACGATGAGTCATCAATATTTTTCCTGTTAAGAGTGGTACGATCGGAGAGACTTCATTGCCATACAATAAGGTATCTGCCAATTCACTCATACCTGTATATGGGTCATAGACTTCAGATGTTTTCACGCGCACAGGATTGTTCAGACCACCACCACCGACGATAATCACTTTTCCGTCAAAAAGGGGCGCGAGCGTAGGGTACCACCGGTAGCCCAGAAGATCCGGAAGATATTGCCACTGTCCGGTAGCATAGTCAAAGGTCTTGACCGTATTCGTTCCAGGTCCATAAATCTTCTGATCAGTGCCTCCTGCAAAAACCACTTTACCACTGGTCAGGAGTGCATTCGCCACACATCCCTGCACCTGAGTATGCCCAGCAGCCCCTGCAGTATCGTTTGCAGATGGAACAAAGAAAAAAGGATCTATTGTGCTATGACAATAATAAATACTGCCGTCAGGCATCAAAACGCCGAGGTCCGTGCCACCGAGCGGTTCAGGTGATTCCATAATGATATCCCAAATACCAGTCTCTGTTTCAGGCATCAACTCCGCATTCCACTCTAGCGTGTCAAGGATGCCGGTCGTCGCATTTTCGAAATATTCAAATCCCGGTGCGGCAACACCGAAAAAAAGATACGGGCCTCCTTTCGGCAGCTCGTCAATCCAATACACACCGTTCTTGTCGGTTCGGATCTCCCAAAACATCGTCGTATCGTTGTTGAATAGAGTGATACGTGCATTGGAAATAGGGATTGCAGCAGCATCCAAAATTGTACCGGTAAGTACTTGTGCTGACATGGTACCGTTGAGCAGCAGGCAGAAGATTGCAACAAATACATTTTTCATTCTAGCGGATATTTGATATATGATCCTCAATCGTCACACTGAAATCGTGTCATCACACTGCGGCAGATACTAGACTGAACATCATCGAATAATTTCTAACGGCAAGCGAACTTTTAATTTCTCCCAGGCAACTGAAATAAATCCCTCATTATTTCCAACATCTTCTATGAAATATTGGAGTCGTTCGGTGTGAGCATTTGTTTGCGGAGAGACCTGCATACGGACGAGATCTTCGTTCTGGTCGTACTCATTTGCTAAATGTTGTTCCCATTTTTTATTGAGTATGACCGTCCAGTCTTCTTTACCGGGTATGGTAAACAAGGCATATTTACCTGCTGGAATTTGCACACCATTGATCTCGAAATCCTTACTGATCTCAACTGTCGTGGCGTCATGAGCCCCTGTTACCCAAACTTCGTTGTAGGACACTAACCCTCCCCAAATGATGCGCTCGCGCACTTTAGGTGAATGGTAATAGATGTTCACCGATGCGCCACCAATTTTACCTGCCACCGCAGATTTGATGCTGCGACGAGAGGTGTCGTTTGCAATGGCATTTGGATCGTAACATATCTCCGTTTCAGTGTTGGCACTCTTTTGAGGATTTTGACCACAAGAGGCGGCAAAAAAAGAAAGACAGAGAAGTGAATTGAAATAAAACCGTTTCATAGAAAGTTGACTAATTGTTTTGAATATCAAGAGACCGTCTTCATACAACTCCAAAGCCGAAGCGTACCAAAAACAGTGTTGAACATACCCGTCTCTTCTGCGACACTGAAACCAGCTTGGCGGATATATTCAGGCAGCTTTCCACGCACACTATCATTCGTAGTAGTAAACCCGTCGAGCAGTTGAACCAGGTAAAAAAGCAAACGCATCATTCCATTGAAGGGTTTGCCCCAATCTGCGATATGAAGCTCGCCTCTTCTGTCGAGTACCTTTCGGATTTCAATCAGCGCATTCAGTTTTTGCAGATCAGTCAAGTGATGAAAAACTAAGCAGGAGATCACTCTGTCAAAACTATTGGCAGCAAAAGGCAACACTCCTCCGCTGTACTGCACCAATTGAATATCAATGCCTGCCCGTGCAATTTTCGTCCTGGCAATCGCTAAGACCTTTGCATCTATGTCGATACCAGTGATTTGGGCAGAAGTCTGCATTTCCTTTGCCATTATCGAGAGCGTGGCCGTACCTGTGCCAAAGTCGAGCACCCGGTGACCGGGACGTAAGCCAGCCTGTCTTACCAGCGCGGTTTTGAAAGCTTTTTCCGGCATTGTCGCGGCAATCAAGTGGTCATAAAAGCCAGTAAGTCGTTTGAATCGAAGTGGCGGAATGAAGTTTTGACCTGTTTTAAACTTGTAAGAAACCGGTGAATTCATAGACATGATTGTTTAAAGCATGGTATTCAATTTTCCTACTTTGTTTTTAATTGATTTCCATTTGCAGCATCATGCCACTGTCCTCATGTTCTAAGTTGTGACAATGGAAAACATAAACGCCTTTATTTTGATCAAAAGGCACAACTGCACGCACCATTTCGCCAGGCATCACCAACACAGTGTCTTTCCATCCTTTTTCATGAGGATAAACCTGACCTCGTCCACCCGTTCTATCAAGTACCTGAAACAACGCGCCATGCAGGTGCATCGGGTGGGGATCAACACCATTGATGTTGTCAAAACTCCAGATTTCAGTCGTCCCGGCAGTGACGGTCTCGTCAATGCGGTTTTCGTCGTAACTCTTACCGTTTATGTTGTGGATCACCATACTGCCGCCATGGCCACCATGCCCACCGCCGTTGCTGATATCGAAAATACGCTGACGGGTTGCTTGATTCTCAGAAACGACTGTGTACGTCGAAAGGATAGCGGGTAATGAGAAGATGTCCGCTTGTCCATCTTTCACTTTGAACCGCAATATTCGAAACGCCTGACCTCCCTGATACTCGCCCCCATCGAAAGTGGCGCTCTCCAGAAATATCTCCGATCCGATAGTCATCCCTGCGAAATTGACCAGTAGGTCCACTCGTTCGCCAGGTGAAAGAAGAAAAGAATTGATCGTCTCCGGCGATGCTAATAAGCCGCCATCAGTGCCGATAAGCGTAAAGGCAGTGTTATTGCTCAGCCTAAAATTATAAATACGTCCGTTGGATCCATTCACTATGCGCAGGCGATAGTGTCTTCCAATAACTTCCGTATAAGGCGCATACACACCATTGACAAGCACAGTCTCTCCGAGTAAGCCGTTCATAATGTCGATGTCGGATGGTGAGTATGGAAAGTTGCCTGAAGTGGTCACCCGCTTGTCTTGAATGACCAGGGGTAGCTCGTATTCTCCAGAAGGCAAGCCGAGAGCTTGCTCTTCTGGATCTGTCACGAGAAAAAAGCCTGCAAGACCTTCGAATGTTTGCTTTGCTGTTTTCAAATCCGGGTGCGGATGATACCAGTAAGTTCCGGCCCGGTTTATTACTGGGAATGTATAGTTCAGTGAGGCTCCTGGTTGCGCTGTATCCTTTGGATGGCCATCCATCGTCGCAGGAGTAATCAGGCCATGCCAATGGATATTCGAAAGTTCGGCAAGATTATTTTGAAAGACGATGCTTGCGCTGTCACCTGTTGCGGCTTTCAAAGTAGGCCCGAGCATATTTCCGGACTGATAGCCCAACACTGCTGACGTTTTCCCTTGGAAAACAGTTGCCACAGTTTGCTGTGCTGTCAAAGTTGCGCCATCAACGGAAACGGTATTTGGCACAGATAAAACTGTGTCGAACAAACCTTCCACCACGTCAGGGGCTTTGTCCATGTTCATCATGTTGTCCATCATATCGTCATTGCAGGAAGCGAAAATGACTGAAACCCCTCCGCCTGTGAGCGTAATTCCACCAGTGATTTGAACAAATTTTCTCCTTTTCATTTGGAAAAATAGTTTGAGAACAACCTGCACTAATGACAAGAAGCTCGCAATAGGCCAATGCCTAAAAGCAATAGAGCAAGAATATTAATTTTCATAGTAATCATGTTTAGGAATCAGGTTAAATAAATCATCAAAAAATAATAATATCAAGGTGGGGTCACAAAACTCTATTGGTGGTTGGAATGCTCGTCCTCCTTCTCACCGTCTTCGCCGTGCTCATGATGTCCTTCAGGAGTTCCCAGTTCACCCGCTTTACCTTCCTTCACATCAAGCGTGAAATATGAGGTATGCAGTTTTCCATTTGTCTGAAATTGGAAATATCCACGATAGATTCCGGTTTGATCGAATTGTGCATGGAGATCCAGTTTACCTTCCACCTCGTCGGGATGAACATGGATATACTTCTGTCCGTCGCCTGAAATAATCACGAGATGTCCTTTTGCACCCATAATGTTCTCGAAGTTCGTGACGGGTTTGCCCTTATCTGTGACCTCTACTCCGAGGTGGTTCATATTATTTGTCAAAAATTGCGGAGCGGTAGGAACCAGACGTACAGTATACCCATCCGTTTCTGTTGTCAGACTTTGGGTGCTAAATTGCTGTGCTGGTACAGCATTTCCACTCACATTAACCACGAGGCGCTCGACCTGATTTCCTGCTCCCGTTGGTTGATAATCTGCAAAGATGATGTACTCACCACCGTTCGGGAATGTTTCATCAATCGTGTATGAGCCGTCAGACCGATAGTCAGGGTGAATATGACTATACCAGGATAAATCTTTTGATACAATGATGACATGAATCTTTTTTTCATGTACCTCATCCAATGGCACCTGAGTGGATTCATTGTCTTTGATGTTAGGCGTGAAGGCAAGTTTTACAGGTTTGCCGGCTTCAGGAGTTACCGGAGCAAGGCGCATCTGATATTGTATTGCAGCAGCGGCACCAGCGACAGGCTTAAGAGCCATCCCACATACGGGACACTTGCCAGGGTCAGGATAGGTCTTATCACCTTCACACTTCATCGGGCATGCGTAGGCTGACGATTCTGTGGAATGATCATGTGATGATTCGGTTTGTTGTTTGCAGGCAATCGTCAGCAAGGATATTGCTGTCGCCATGATGATAAATGTATTTTTCATTTTGAAATCAGATTTTATTAGTTAAAGAAATTTTAGACCTTATACATTACACAAGATTGTTTCGGTGAAAAATGTAAAAGGGAAGTCTGCCGGAAATACGATGGAGTGTGCATTACATAAATGCACCCCAAATATTCCTAAGCCAGGTCTTCAGTAAACTAACAACGGGATACCTGATTCATCTGGAGCATACGTCTCCCATGAAAAAGGATTGGAGGAGAATGAGGAAGAAAAGAATCGTGCTTTGAGAAACAAAAGGAAACCTGGTCTCTAGGAGTTGATAAAAATACCGGAGTAATATTATATGCTGTCGACTCTTTGACACTACATGCCGGCAAGTCGGCTTCCATTTGTAGAAGCTCCATCTCGTTTTCACAGCATGGAGTGGATGTAATTCCTGGTTTGCAACAGCTATTACTATGCAACTTGCTATCGGTCGCTGTTTTGCTTTTCTGCTTACAGCAAGCCCGGGCGGGGAGTAGAACTGATGACCATGTCTCACCCATACCCCGACACATATGGGTATAGACCGGCACGCCGACATTTGTCAGTAAAACCAGTATGGCAAGGTGATATGTAGCAAGCCGACGTATCATGAATTGCGGGTCAAAAGTATGAAAAACTGAAAGTCGCCAGAAAAAAATGAATGAATACGCCTTTGCTTCTCTTTCTGGCAAGTGCCTTCAGGATGTACAGTTAACGACAGGAATAGTTTAAAATTTTGGATCAAATTCTCAGGCAACTGGGAGATAGTTCAGCTGATCATTCTTGACAGAGAGATACTGCTGTGGTGTTATCCCTGAGAAATGCCTGAAATCGTGGATGAAATGGGCATGGTCGAAATACCCACATTGATAAGCAATACTACTCCAGTCTACCTGAGTGCTTTGTTCAATATCTCCAATGACTTTCTGAAATCTGATCACACGCATAAACGACTTCGGCGTCATCCCTACATGCGTTTTGAACAAATGAATCATGTGTTTCTGGGAGTATCCTACTTTATCGCAAATCGCAGCGATCGTCTGTTGTCCCGGTGACTGAAGAATATGGGAGACAGCATAATCGATAAACGGATTGACTTCCAGATTGCGTCCTGCACATTCAAGCAAATACCGTTCGGCGCTGTGAAATTTTTCTTCGATCGTCAATTGATCCTGAAGTGTATTCCGCAGATCGTGAATCAGTCCGCGAAATGGAATACTACCATCTACCACATGATCGGTAAAGATGTGTAACGGTGTTTTTACAAATGGAAGAGATTTTCCCTTGTGAAATTGGACAATAAACATTTCACTGTCTTTCCCTGAAGGAATCGTGATCGGCATATTTCTGATGCCCGAAAGCCAGGCATAACGACAGGCCTGTATTTCCTGAAGTGTCTCGTTGTCGTAAATATGTTGAGGTTCCTCTTTCAGATCAATGACCAACGTCACATTGCCATCAGGCAGGAGTCTGTCCAATCGATGATCAGGCTCAAATCCCCGATAGTAGACAAATGACTCAATAAATTGATTGAGCGGGAAGGACGGGATGTGCTGATGGAAGATCATTATTGTATCAGAGTCAAGATGATTTTCAAATGTAAGATTTTGATCCCCAGGGGACTGTTGAATTCTCGACCAACGCATCTCAATTCCTGATTTTAGTCGAAAATCGAGAATCGACAATCCAGAAGCGCATACAATTATGGGATTGATTTTACTGTTTCCTTCCAATAGTTTCGTGGCAGGATGGAGGTATTTATCTGAAAATGAAATTCTGTGAAGAATGCGGTAGTTGCAATTCGCTGTCCTCTTTCACCGGCAGAGGCGGCATGAGATCATTCCATCGTGTTTCACTTTCTATAAACGCTAGAAAACTTTCAATTGAAATGAAAAGAATAGTTATACTTTATTTTACGCTTGCAGGTTTGGTATTTGGGAGGCAGGTTGAACCTGCCAGGTAAAAATCAATGAAAATTCTGTAGTTTGGAATGTGCAATTTTCAAAACTTCGATTCCAGAGCTATTTCTTGAGACTCCTGATAGCCGTTCTATTCCTTTATCCCTTTTCAGAAGATAATCCATGCTTAGCCCAGAACTCCAATTATAATTTCGAGCACCTCACTACTGATCACGGGTTGTCCTCTAACAAGGTGGAAGCGATTTTGCAGGACCGTGATGGCTTCTACTGGATTGCTACACAAAATGGACTCAACAGGTTTGACGGGACTTCCTTTAAAATATTTAGGAATAACCCAAATGACAGCACATCCCTGACGCATAACTATTGCACAAACCTGCTTGAAGATTTTAACGGTGACATATGGATAGCTACTTATAAGGGTATCAGCAGGTATTTAAAATCAAAGGGAATTTTCCAGGCTATTTATCTCCATGAGCCGGAACAAAATTTTGAAATTTCAAACCGCCTAACCAACATGGTAATTGATGTTGAAGGAAACATATGGATTGCCGGGTTTAGTCTGTGGAAGTATGACTTTAAAACAGACAGTCTTTTGGTGTTTTCATATGATGCAATGAATCCGTCATCAATTTCAGATGACGGCTTTCTAAGCCACATAGCTTATGATAAAATCAATAATGGGTTTTGGCTGGCAGCAGGCGAGCTTAATTATTTCTCCATAGCTGAGAAAAGATTCTATCATAGAAGGCATAATCCATGCGGTTGGAAGGTATTTGAAAAGAGTCATGTGGAAGAACTAGCATTAGACCATAAAAACCGTCTATGGGTACACGATCCTATGCTTTATAGACTCAGCTATTTTGATGTTGAAAAAAACTACCTTATACATTCAGATATTAGAACAAAAAATGGGCTCAAAGAAATATTCGTAGACCCGAAAGACCGGATATGGCTATTTTATTGGTCAATGCCATCTGAAATTTTTGACCCCGTGTCAGGAATTACAAATACGCAGTTCTTTAAACCTCTTCTGAGGAATTCCATACTCAATCCTAAGGCAACCTTTCTGTATATTGACGAACAGTTTAATTATTGGATAGCTTCCGAGAGTGGAATTAGTATATACAATGAAAGCAGGCAATACTACAAATTACGCCGTCTGGAAGTACCCGGAGAAGATAATGTTGCGCATCCATTATTGATTTCTTCTGTTGCTCAAACTGGTTTGCAAAATTTATGGTTGGGTACAAATCAGGGGCTGTACAACTACAATTTTGATTCTGATACTTTCACAGAGATAATTGTAACTCCTTCGAAAAGTATTTATGCTCTATGTTCAGATGATCAGCTGTTGTGGATAGGACTCAAGGATCATATTAAGTGTTTTGATACAAAGTCCGGAAAGATTATCAAATCCATTCAATTAAACTCACGCATCTTTTTTATCCGAAAGGGTTATTACAACGACTTGTGGGTGGGATTGTGGGCGGGGGGTTTATACAGGATTGACCTCAAAACTGATTTGATTACCTACTTTGAAAAAACTGGGTCTCCATCAAATTCAATTAAATCAAACAGTCTAATTACCGGGTTACCCGACAATGACAATTTTTGGATAGGTTATAACGTAGGGCAGGGGTTTTCCAAATATTCAGTGTCCTCTGGAACATTCACACACTTTCATCCTCATCAGGATGACCTTAAAAATTCAAATCACGGTACCATTACCGTAATTGTAAAAGATCATAAGGACAGAATGTGGCTAGGGTCTCATGGAAGTGGAATGTTCCGGTTTGACCCTGCCATCGGTACCTATGAAAATATTCAGCAACAGCAAGGTTTAAACAGTAATTACATCAACAGCATCATACCCGACGAACAGGATAATTTATGGATATCAACAGCAGACGGTGTCAATTTTTTCAACACAGAGACTCAAAGTATGCTCTCACTCGATATTAATCTAGTTTTTCCGAATAATGAATTTGCTGCAAATGGTATTCGTGGACTTAACAAGAGAATATATTTTTACCGCGTGAACGATTTTGTTGAAATTGATCCCAGAGCATTTAAACCTGCGACAAGTTCTTCAAAAATTGTCGTCAGTAAATTTAAAATTTTTGACCGGGAAGTTCCAGTGCGGGGAACTTTGAAATCAATCTATCTGACACATCGTGAGAATTTTTTCACCTTTGAATTTTCGTCGATTAAAACTCAGCCTCTTAAAGAAGTAAAGTATGCTTATCAATTAAAGGGCTTCGATAAAGACTGGAATCTTGCTTTATATAAACCTACTGCAAGCTATACAAATGTTCCAGGGGGTCATTATACGTTTCAGGTGAAGGCAACCAACGATGCAGGTCAGTGGAGCGACATTTTATTGAATGTCGTCGTTCATATTAAACCACCTTTCTGGCGTACATGGTGGTTTATTGCGTCGTTGGTCTCTATGATATCTGCTGTTGTTTATACCATTTACTTGTATCGCCTTCGTCAGCTGAAAAGAATTTATTCTATGAAAAGCAAAATTTCACAGGACCTGCATGATGAAGTAGGATCCACATTGAGTAGTATAAATGTTTATTCTTCTATTGCTTCGAAGTCATTGGGGAATAATATGGAAATCACTAAAAAAGCACTGAACCATATCAATCAAAACAGCCGACAGGTAATGGATAATATGAGTGACATCGTGTGGGCAATCAACAGTGGCAACCCGGGGGCGACTACTCTCGAAGATAAATTGAAAAATTATGGGTATGAATTGCTGACGCCTTTGAATATCAATGTAACATACTCGATTGATGATGACGCAGAAAGGAAGTTAAGTCATATGGAAGCACGGAAGCACATACTGCTCATCGCTAAAGAAGCAATGAATAATATTGCAAGGTATAGCGGGGCCACTGAGGCTTTGGTTCATGTCGGGATCAATAATAAACATCTCCAGGTGAAAATACGTGATAATGGCAAAGGCTTCAATATGAAAAACAAACGAAAGGGAAACGGCTTGTTCAACATACAGCATCGTACCGAATCGATGGGAGGAACCTTTGCCATAACTAGTGAAGAGAACGGCGGAACCTCTCTGACGTGTAGTATTCCGATTACTAGTATTAGTAATACATGAGACAAATTATTGAGCCTACCTTAGAGCCATGATCCGGTTAGTAGTATACGATGACAATCAGCAGAGGTGTGAAAGCCTTAAAGATCTATTGTCTCTTACTGATAATATGGTTTGTGTAGCTGACTTTCCGGATTGTAGTCATGTATATGAGGATATGGTTGAGTTCCAGCCCGATGTAGTATTGATGGATATTGAAATGCCAGGAGGAGATGGGATTAGTGGTGTGAGCATTATTAAAAAGAGTTTTCCGGCGATCCGTATTATTATGCAGACTGTTTTCCAGGATGAGGAAAAAATCTTTGCATCACTTAAGGCGGGGGCAGAAGGGTACATCCTCAAAAATGCTTCGGCGGAAAATATAATACAGAGCATCGAGGATGTATACCAGGGAGGTGCTTATATGACACCCTCTGTAGCGCTGCGTGTGATGAATTATTTTGGCAGGCCTGACAAGAAGGAGGAGATTTATCATCTCACTTTCCGGGAAAAAGAAGTGCTTAAATACCTGTCTGATGGCCTCAGTTATAAAATGATTGCAGACAAGATAGGTGTCAGTTATTTTACTGTGAATGCTCATGTTAAGAAAGTTTATGAAAAGCTTCATGTCCATTCCCTGGGCGAAGCTTTGTCGGTTGCGTTTAAACAGCGGCTGACCTAACCAATATCCGTATTACTACATCTAGTAATTTTTTCAATGGTTTCCTTACTATAGTTTTGATTGATCGTTTCGTGTCAGTCAACTATCTGCGGTAATTTCATTGACAACCGAAGTTTGTTGTAACCGTGAGCCGTAAACTGTGAAGGGCTAAGTCTGGAATCTAAAAAGCTAGGTCTTTAAAAACAATAACATGTCTGCATATAGAAGTTCAATGACACGATTGCAAATAATTGTGTTTGCTCTTTTCACATTCAATGCATTATTTGCACAGATTGGAAAAGTGGGGATCAATACAGCCACTCCCCAAGCAATGTTGCATGTGAAAGACAGCAGTGTGGTTTTTACAGGGGGATCCTCAATACCTGCTAATCCTGGTCAGCCACCTGTAAGCGGGATCGGAATCAGAATGATGTGGTATCCTGATAAAGGTGCCTTCAGAGTTGGACGGGCTTCCAATGATAGCTGGGATAAAGCGAATATTGGAAATTATTCGATAGGCTTAGGATTTGGTAACAAAGCCTCAGGGGAGCAATCTGTAGCAATCGGAACAGGTGCCCTTGCCTCTGACATCCAAACTGTAGCAATCGGATGGGCAGCCAATGCAACGAACTATCGTTCCATGGCCTTGTGTAATGGTTGTTTTTCAGATGGTCTTAATTCTACGTCCTTTGGTACTGAAACAAATACCTCCGGTGACTATTCGACTTCGATGGGCATTTATTCCACAGCATCAGGAAGCACATCAACAGCAATAGGTTTTCAAACTTTAGCTTCAGGCCACCAATCCACCTCTATGGGTGTATACACAGTGGCTTCCGGCAACACATCTACCTCTATGGGGAGAGAAACGATCGCTAAAGGGCGTGCATCAGTAAGCATGGGATATGGGACCCAGGCAAACGGTTATTCCTCAACTGTCATTGGCTATTATAATGATACCATTGTAGCACCACAAACAGAACCTGGAGCCATAACATCTGCTACACCTCTTTTTATCGTTGGTAATGGCGAAAACACATCCAGGTCAAATGCACTTACTGTTTTAAAAAATGGCAATGTGGGCATCGGCATTTCCACTCCTGGTTTTCTTTTAAATTTTACAAGTGACGTGGGAGATAAAATATCGCTTTGGGGATCAAGCGGTAATCATTATGGTTTTGGGATTCAAGGTGCGCTTTTACAAATTCATGCAGCAACAAGTGGTGATGACATTGCATTTGGTTACGGTAGCAGCACAGCATTCACTGAAACCATGCGCATAAAAGGAAACGGAAGTGTAGGCATCGCTACTAACGCTCCGGCATTTAAATTTGATGTCAATGGCCGGATGAGATTGCGTCACGGCGCAGATGGATCTTCAGGGATCTGGTACAATAGATCCGATAATACCGCTGTTTCTTTTGTAGGGATGTTTAATGATAATCATATTGGCATCTACAGTGAGCTTGGAGCAGCCTGGAATTTCCTGATGAATCTGACAAATGGAAATATTGGAATCGGTACTACCCCAACCCAAAAATTACATGTTACTGGAAATGGGTTGTTTACAGGTACAGTCACCGCAAGTTGTGGTGTGCTGGTCTGCTCGGATGAAAGATATAAAACCAATATCAAGCCACTTACAAACTCTCTTTCATCAATACTCTTATTGCAAGGGATTCAATATGATTGGAAAAGAGACCAATTTCCTGAAAAAAACTTCCCTGATAAACCCCAAATTGGCTTCTCCGCACAAGAGCTTGAACAGACCTATCCGCAGATGGTGCATACAGATGCTGAAGGTTACAAAACTGTGGATTACACACGACTGGTACCGGTGTTAGTGGAAGCAATGAAAGAACAGCAAGTAAATGCAATGCAACAACAACAGACCATAGCTCATCAGCAAGAACAAATTGATTTCCTGATGAAAGAACTATCGGCGATCAAGAACAATTTCGTCACTCGTGAACCGTGAGCCAGAAGGCAATGAATGTTTAGTCAGTATGGTGCTAGCGGAGGGCTAAATTATTTGGATCCGATTGCAGGCAGGTCTGAAAGAATTCATATTCCTGGTTTCGGGATGTATTACGTGTTATGATATTCATGTTACAGAACCGGTGCTATGATATTCATAACAGACGATCGAAAATCCGCAATCCGCCATCCGAAATCCATCTATCTGCACGACCAAACAATTCCCCGCTTCATCGTAGTCTCGAATTCCGGAACAGCATGGTCTTCTATCTGATGCCCGATTGTATTAACGAAGATCCGCCCCTTGCCATAGGTGTGTTTCCAGATGACCGGCATTGTGTGGTCTTTAATCCATGGTAGATGTGCCGCGCTGAAGGTCGTTGTTGCCAGGACTTTTGCATTCGGATTCACCAGAACATAGTATTGCTCTGTATTGATCGTGAAATCCTGAACACCTTGCATTATAGGGTCATTGTAATCCTTGACTTGTACGGTATGCGAAATAATATTGCCGGGATGCGATAGAAACTGGCCACCGGTCATCAGATGATAATTTACTTCGGCACGAAATGCATCAATAATCCCTCCATGCCATCCTGCGAAGCCAGTGCCATTTCTCACTGCATAAAGCAATCCATTGAGTTGTCTTTGATTGATTTCTCCCAGTGTCCATGTTTGGATGATGAGATCAATATTTTGCATCAAGGCACTATCTGCATAGACATCCAGTGAATTGGAGACAAAGACTTCTGCACCGATACTTTTCAGCCAGGGTACATACAAGTCACGACATGCTTCCGGATGATGGCCTTCCCATCCACCATAGACGAAGAGGACTTTCTTGCCCGCCATAACATTGTTCATCTCGATTTCTGAGGGAGAATTTGGTTTTTGTTCTTGTGCTGACGAACAGCCTAGAATACAAATTGCTATCCATGAGGTGATATATGTTGACAAACTCTTTGCGTTCATTGGGAATCGAAAATTGAGAATCGAAAATTATCTCAGCGTCTGCGGATGAAATGTCCTCCAACTATGCCAGAACTCCTGGTACGCCGGTACATTGTCAAGTGATACAATCAGAGGATCAACAGCTCTTCCAGTAAAGTCATACTTGTGATCAAGATACAGAAGTGTATCATTGGTTATCGTAAAAGTCATGTCGGCAGAACGTTTGAAGACAGCAAAACTCATGGTGTCCGATGCAATCGCAATGACAATGGGAGTCTGGCCTATGATATCATGAATGAGTTTCTCTCGCTTCAATTGATTCCAGTCGTAGGCCCGTGATTCATTACCCATGACAATCCCAACTACCCATGACTTATCATTCCATGAGAGTGTGTCAGTACCGGTCAGTTTTCCTCGACCAAGACCAACGTCATATGTATCAAGACTGTCGTACTGCGCCTGAAATGTAGAATCGTATTGCATGATCAGGCTGTTTGGAAATAATTTCAACCATTGTGCAAGCGTCATTTGTTCTGACAACAATTCTGGCAACATCTTCCCTTTATATTCACCAGTGATTGCTTCTCCTGTTGCCTGTCTCCACCAGCTTCCGGTATGATTGTCTTCGAACATGGCATTGAAGTGATCCATACCCACCAATCGGAATGATGCGGGTTTGCCTTCAATCTCCGGCTTAAATATTCGTCCCGATCTGCAAACAGAACAATACGTCACCATGACCTGCTCCCCCCCGACAGTATCGAGGACCTGATGGTGATATGCGATGAGTTGAATAGGATAGGCGCGTGCTTCTCCATCCTGTGTATAACCAAGTACGAGTTTTTCTTCCGGGATGTGATTGTCAGCAGCAGGTTGCATGAGAAGTGTAGTTGGCTGGTAAAACATTTTTTCAGCCTTCATCTTAAAATTGAACATATAGATCACTGCTCCCAAAAGCAATAGGGCAATGACACTTAAAATGCGTTGGCGGCGGAATACTTTAGGAATGCTGACAAGAATACATAGCCCCAGAACACCTCGAAAAATCCACTGCCATGAGTGAAGGAAATAAGCGAGATCGATAGTCTCTGCTTTCTGACTACCGGGCATCGGCATAATGAAATATACACTGGCAATCTCAAAGAGAATCCATGCGACTATCCCGAAATAGAAAACGAATTTCATCTAAGTAAACAATAAACAATAAACCATAAACAATAAACCATTCACTACACTATCTCCTTTTTCCTGATCAACACCTTATCTATCCTATTGCCGTCCATATCAATGATTTCAATCCAATACTCTCCGAAATGAAATTTATCTCCCGTCTGAGGAATTTTATTGAGATGATGAAAGACAAAGCCTGCGACAGTGGAATAATCCATTTCTTCATAGTCGATGACAAAATTTTCAATGATTTCTGTAAGCCGTTCGATAGAAGCGTCGCCACTCACAAGTACAGATTTATCTTCACGGATAAATATATCGGGCTCTTCCTGATCACCTTCTGCAGGAAATTCCCCAATGATATTCTCCATAATATCATGCAGAGTAATAATTCCTTCAAAACTTCCATACTCATTTACGACAAAGGCGATATACTTCTGCCTTTGTCGAAACATATTCAATACTTTCTGCGCATCCATATTCTCTGGGACGATGAGTGGTTCTGTGACCAATGTCGTCATATCTGGCGCGGCGTTTGCGCTTGTCTGGACAAAATATTCTTTCACCGAAAGAATACCGACGAAATTGTCCAGTGATTGTTTTCCTACGACAAGCTGGCTGTGTTTGGACTTTAGAATGGTACTCCGTATCTGTTCCACAGATTTTTCCATATCGAGCCATTCTACATCGCGACGATGGGTCATGATATGTCTTGCTCTTTTATCGGAGAAGTAAAAGACCTTTTCGTGGATAAGATTTTGTTCTTTTTGTATCACACCCTCGTGAGAAGCGATCTTGATCATCTGTCGTAGTTCAGCTTCGGTCATGTATTCAGAAGGCTTTTTGATTCCGAGTATTTTATTGATCAGATTCGTAGACAAGGAGAGTAGCCTGACAAAAGGATAAAAAAGCAAGCTGAAATATTGAATAGCTGGCGCTACAGCGATGACAATTTTCTCAGGATTACTCAATGCGATCGTCTTTGGTACGAGTTCGCCGATAACTATTGACACATAAGTGATGATGAGTACCACAAGAGCGAGCGCGATTTCATGCGCATAAGGTTGTGTAAAGGCATAACGTTCAAACAGGGGCGAGACTTCATCCGCAAGATTCATACCGCCATAGACACCGGTGACAATTCCGATGAGAGTGATACCTACCTGAATGGCAGAAAGAAAGTTTTCAGAATTATTCATCAGTCGCAGAGCGACTTTAGCGCCAGTGCTTCCGCTCGATTTCATCTGCTCAAGGCGTGGTCTTTTGCTGGATACCAGTGCGATCTCGGATAAGGCGAAGAAGCCATTGAGGAGTATCAGCAGGAACAGTACGAGTATTTCCATAGAGGAGGCGACGTCAGGACACAGTGCAAGTGGCGTTACATCGCTGGTTGATTTGTCGGGTAAAACTAAGAAATCGGCTGTTAGCTGCTGGTTATTGGATGTTTGCTGTTCGCCATTTGCCGTTCGCCGTTGCTCTTTGGCTCACCTTGAGTTTGAGTTTGCGCTTGAGTTTGAGTTTGCTTTTTCTCACCTTCTCACGTTCTCACGGTTTGTTTAATGCGTTACAAGCTTCAACCCAATAATGGAAGCGATCAGTGTTGTCAGGAAGAATATCCGCCAAAAGGTGACTGGTTCTTTGAAATAAAAAATGCCAACAAGTACAATTCCTACTGCGCCAATCCCTGTCCATACTGCATAGGCTGTTCCGATTGGGAGAGATTGAGTTGCTTTATAAAGCAGATATATTGACGTGGTCAGACAGATGATAAATGCCGCAAACCAGATTTGTGAAGTCGTGCCAGTCGTTTCTTTGACTTTGCCGATACAGGTGGCGAAGCCTACTTCGAAAATGCCGGCGATGATGAGGATGATCCAGTTCATTGAATTGGAGGTTGATTGTTAATTATTTATTCAAGAATGACGAGAGGGTAAACGGTAATCGGTAACCGGTGATCGGTGAAGTAGGAGGGTGTAAAGTGAACACTTCACACTTTTCCTACTTACCTACAACACCGACTTTGTTCGCCGAAGCAAGCGAAGGCGAAATACGGATTACCGATTACCATTCAAAGTCCACAGTACAATCGCCCAGTCCTCCCCATCATCTGACTGATACTCTTTGATCGTCTCAAATCCCACCTTGTGATGTGCTCGCAATGATCGTTGATTCCTGAGTGACACCAGGGTGATGATGTAATCGAAATCTGTCTGCAGTCTTCTGGCCATCTCGTCATATAATCCCGCAAATACACCCTGACCACGGTACCCCTTCGCAATACAAACCTGACCCATGATCACATATCGTGCATCGCTGAGCAATTTCCCATTGTAGTTTATGCCATCAATCTGATCAAACATCGGCACAAGCACAGGAATCTCATCGCGTAAATCCCGCATCATGACCAGGCTATATCCGACGATTTCATCAACATCTTTAGCAATGATATGCGGATACGGTGAATTCATCCGCTTGAGCAAGGCAAAGTTGTGCTCTACGGTGACGAACCCCTCTTCGAGTGCCTCCTCGTGACTGATCTCTGTTGCAAGATTCGCTCGCTGCAATTTCAGAATACCATAGAGGTCATGATCGGTCTCTGAAATGGTATAATTGAGATTGCTCACGTCGGAAAGGTAAAAAGAATGTTACGGGGTACGGGTTGCGCGGTACGGGGGCGTATGAAAAACTGCAGATCAAAAAGGGGTGGCATGACCTCGGAACGTCCGACACAGGAGGACTTACGAGCGTCTGCGTACCGAGACACTCTTTCAAACGCCTGCATTAAGTCATTCACCGGTACGGGTTGAACCCGTTTGCTCGCAAGCCTTTTCTCCTCACTAGTATTAGGGATACATGGACAAAGGTTTCCGCATAACTTCGGCAAATGATTCGACTGGTTATTTATGATGACAATCAGCAACGCCGGAATAGTCTCAAAGCATTACTGACACTGACTGATGGCATGAAATGTGTTGCTGACTTTCCGGATTGTAGTAATGTACATAACGACATGGAGCAGCACTATCCCGATGTCGTACTCATGGATATCGAAATGCCAAACGTAAATGGAATCAATGGCGTGTCCATTATCAAGAAGAGTTTTCCTGAGATTCGGATTATCATGCAGACGGTGTTCGAAGACGAAGACAAGATCTTTGCATCTCTTCAGGCCGGAGCAGAAGGTTATATCCTGAAGACCGCTTCTGCAGAGAAGATCACCCAGAGTATCGAAGAAGTCTACCAGGGTGGGGCCTATATGACACCCTCGGTAGCCCTCCGTGTGATGCAATATTTCATAAAACCCACAAATCAGAGCGACACCTACGGCCTTACTTCAAAGGAGCAGCAAGTGCTTAAACTCCTAGCTGAAGGTTTGAGCTATAAAATGGTAGCGGACAAGCTTGGTATTAGTTATTTCACTGTCAACAGCCATGTGAAAAAAATCTACGAGAAGCTCCACGTGCATTCAGTAGGTGAAGCAGTAGCTGTTGCGTTTAAGAATAAGATGGTCTCTTGAAGCGGGTGAAACCGGCGAAACTGGGAAAATCGGGGAAACCGGCAGTCTCCAGTCCACAGTCTGTCAGTCCACTGCAGACTGCAAGACTTACCTACTTCACCGACTTTGTTCGCCGAAGCAAGCGCCCGCGTGCCGCCGAAGCTTTAGCGGAGGAGCAAGGCGAAATACCGATTACCGCATACTACTTCTTGTCAATGTCTGAGGACTGCAGACTGATTTGAAGACTGAGGACTGCCAATCCCGCCTTACTTGTTGCACCTGCTGGACCTGTTGCACCGGGTTCGCCAGTTTCACCGGTTTTACCGGTATACCCCATTCTTTTCTCACTACATTTAGTGATTTTCCCCATGCCCCTTCACAATAGTTTTGATGCAGCCATTAGTCATGGCATTTAATCACTTAATATAACATATGAGATTATGAATACAATTCCGACTGCGATGCGCGCACACTATGAAATGAAAGGCACCTTGACGTACATATTTGTTGCCATATTCCTTTGCACGGGGATCCAATTTGCTTCCGGGCAGTCTGCTGGAGATTATAGAAGTGCTGCTTCGACAGCCTGGAATCTTCCTGCGACATGGGAGCGCTTTGATGGTGCAATGTGGCAGCCGAATCCGACGCCACCGACGAGTACTGATGGAGTGATCACGATCCTGAGTCCTCACAATGTCACGGTAAATGTTGCGGTCACTGCAGATCAGGTAATCGTAGCAGTGGGTGCTACATTGAGCAACAGCCAGATTTTTACGATTGCAGATGGTACCGGTGATGATCTTGTCGTGAATGGCACATTGACAAATAGTGGTACTGTTCAGGGTGATGGCAGCCTTGTCATAAACAACAATTTCACGTTAACCGGAATATTCCAGGGGAATGGCACACTGACCGTAAACGGAAACACGACCTGGAACAGCGGCACTCTGGACAGGACATTTACCAATCAGGTCACACGGACATTGACGATAGCGACAACGAACACCAAAACGCTGAATGCCCCCTTGACGAATGAAGGGATGATGGACTGGCAGGCAAGTACCATCGTTTCAAATATTACATCAGGAGGAACATTTACCAACAATGCAACTCTGACGATCAGCGGAAATGACTTGTACCAGGACAACAGTGGCAATGGTACGTTCATCAACAATGGCACCATCACCAAGACAAGTGTGGGCACGACGAGCTTCAGTAATCTGAATTGTTCGAATACAGGGACACTCAACTATAATGGCAGTGTAACACACACGAATGGCGGCTCATTCACAAACACCAGTACGATGAATCTGACGTCGACCACATTTGCAATCAACAATACTTTTCATCACAATACAGGGTCAGTGATCCAGGGCAGCGGGAGTTTTGTAAACAATGGCACATTAAATCTGAATATCGATTTGACCTTCCAAGCCTCGATTCCTTTCAGCAATACTGGCACTATTCAGCAGAATGGAAACCTGACAGTGAACAACGACTTCACCTTGCAGGGCATAATCCAGGGAGATGGATCTCTGACTGTCAACGGGAATACGACCTGGAACAGTGGAACTCTGGACAGAACATTTACCAACCAGGCTACACGGTCACTGACGATCGCTACAGGGAATACTAAAATCCTGAATGCACCCTTGACGAATGAGGGAATGATGGACTGGCAGACAGGAACAATCGTTTCACATATTTCATTTGGAGGATCGTTCACAAACAATGCAACCTTCACGGTCAGCGGAAATGAATTGTACCAGGACAATAGTGGCAATGGTACGTTCATCAATAATGGCACGATCACCAAGACAAGTGTAGGCACGACGACCTTCAGTAATCTACTTTTTTCGAATCCAGGAACACTCAACTATAATGGCAGTGTATCACACACGAATGGAGGCTCTTTCACAAACACCAGTACGATGAATCTGACATCGGCCACATTTACCAACAACAATACTTTTCATCACAATACAGGGTCAGTGATCCAGGGAAGCGGGAGTTTTGTAAACAACGGCACGCTAAATCTGAATATCGATCTGACGTTTCCCGCCTCGATGCCCTTCACCAATAGTGGCACAGTTCAGCAGAATGGAAACCTGACAGTAAACAACGACTTCACCTTGCAGGGTATAATCCAGGGGAATGGCTCATTCACAGTCAACGGAAATACAATCTGGAATAGCGGTACGTTGGACAGGACATTTACGAATCAGGTCACACGGACATTGACGATAGCGACATCGAACACCAAAACGCTGAATGCACCCTTGACGAATGAGGGGATGATGGACTGGCAGGGAGGAACAGTCGTCTCACTTATTTCAAGCGGAGGGACATTTACCAACAATGCAACCTTGACGATCAGCGGAAATGACTTGTACCAGGACAATAGTGGTAATGGTACATTCATCAACAATGGTACGATCACCAAGACAAGTGTAGGCACGACGAGCTTCAGCAACCTGTTTTTTTCGAATACAGGAACACTCAACTATAATGGCGGTGTGTCACACACCAATGGGGGCTCTTTCACAAACACCAGTACGATGAATCTAACAGCGACCACATTTACCAGCAACAATATTTTTCATCACAATACAGGGTCGGTGATCCAGGGCAGCGGGAGTTTTGTAAACAATGGCACATTAAATCTGAATATCGACCTGACGTTTCCAGCTTCGATTCCATTCAGCAATAGTGGCACAGTTCAGCAGAATGGAAACCTGACGGTGAACAACAACTTCACTTTGCAGGGTGTAATCCAGGGCAATGGTTCTTTGACAGTCAATGGGAATACGACCTGGAATAGTGGAACTCTGGACAGGACATTTACCAATCAGGCAAGCAGAACACTGACGATAGCGACAACGAACACCAAAACGCTGACTGCACCCTTGACGAATGAGGGGATGATGGACTGGCAGGGAGGTACCATCGTTTCAAACTTTACATCAGGAGGAACATTTACCAACAATGCTACAATGACGATCAGCGGGGATAACTTGTATCAGGATAATAGTGGTACTGG
>JANNQA010000183.1:0-30067 GCA_031400515.1 Bacteroidota bacterium | reverse complement strand
TGCTGAAGTATATACAGTGTCAGTTCTTCTATCTTTTCCAGAAGCACTCTGTTCATTTCTCCGAGGATGATTCCATTTTCTTCAACATGTGCTGCAGTGGGTACTCCGGGGAGATGTCCTTTGATATCAATAAAGGATCTTAATTGATCGAGAGAGTTAAGTTGATAATCTTCTTTGAAAACATAATCAGGCCAGTCATTGGACAGATCGACAAGGATTTCTTCGGCTGCGATTTTTCCGTTGACAGAAAGTTTATATCCATTTGCAAACGTGGTTGTACCAATGGCCACGTCACCGCTGAAGTACCCGTTGCCTGAAAAATAGCCTGCCCAGTTTGTGCTACCTCCATAGGCAGTTGCGTATATCCCATAGTTGGCCCCGGTGTTAGTTCCCTCTGAGCGAGCCTGTATACCATAATAGTGTCCTGTTCCTCCTGATTGATGTGATTCAGCTAATACGCCGATATATCCTCCATCACCATGGACACCGATTCCGTAGTAGTCTGTTTGATCATTCTTTCCATACACGGCCGGGACATCTGAGGAAATAGAAGGGTCATACGTTTTGACGCTGCGCAGACCAGGCTGATCGGTGGAAAGAGAAAGGACTTCCCATCTTCCATTTGCGCGGAGGTAGTCATTGTCAAATTCACCATAGATCAGTGCGCTGCTGGCGTTGGCAGCAGAGTTTTCGATGTAGAGTTTATGGCTTCCAGCCTCTACCTGCCCCGCAAAATTTCCAAGAAAGACATTGTTGCTCCCATTGCTGAAGCCGCCGGCCCCGCGTCCTATAAATGTATTATTGCTACCAGTTGTGGTATTGCTTCCTGCTTCCTTCCCGAGGAATGTATTGTCACTTCCGGTAGTTGCCTTTCCGGCCCATCGACCGATATAGGTGTTGCGGAGGCCAGTGGTATTGTTCTCTCCGGCACCTGTTCCCAAAAACACATTTTCAAACCCACTACTGTTCTTGAGACCTGCATCATATCCGATAAAGGTGTTTGAGAATCCCATGTTTTTCTTACCTGCATTGACTCCATAGAAGGCGGAGAAATAGCCTGTAAGTGGCTCTACCATGACATGCAGTGAAGTTGTGTCATTGGGGCGGACCTTGAGTGTTTGAGCGGATCCTGTATAGCATATGAGCATCGAAGAGATAGCTATCAGGAGTTTCAGAGTTGCTTTCATTTTCATGACTTTAAAGGGCGATTCTTTTTCAAAGGCCGAAAGTGGGGAAAAAAAGTGAGGGAGGCAATCACCCTACAGGGTGAAATTGGCCGTTGGCCGTTCGCTGTTGGCCATTTGCTAAAGAATTAGAGGTGAAATTTTTCTATGCACAGTTACAAACTATGCATTGGCTTGGGTTCGGCTGGAGACTGCCCTTCGGCTAGCTCAGTAAACTGAGCTCAGGGATCAGGACTGAGGACTGAAGACTGTGGACTACTTGATCTCGCCACGCAGGTACTTCGCAATCGCCTCCGCCTTGCTATTCACATGAAGGACCTTGTACATGGCCTTCACATGCGTGCGAACGGTCTCGACTGAAATGAACAGTTCCTGTCCTATCGTGCCGTAGCTCTTGCCTTCCACTAATTTTTCAAGAATTTCTTTCTGCCTGTCGGTGAGAATAGTTGCTTTACTCACACGTCCTCCCATCAGGTGCTGTACGATCTCACGGGCAACAGATGGTGACATGTATGATCCGCCTTTCACGACAATGCGAATTGCTTCCACGATTTCTTCAAGGCTTGCTTTCTTCGATAAATAAGAACATGCACCTGAACAAATGGCACGAAGAATCACATCTTCTTCTTCATATGATGTGAGCATGATGATATCGACATCAGGCATCTTCTCCAGAATCATGGGAATACCATCCAATCCTGATACACCAGGAAGTCCGATATCCAATAAAAGAATGTCAGTTTTGATCCGCGGATCGATCTGCAGGCTGTGCATGAAGGATTCAACAGAACCAACAGATTCTACGACATCAAACTCTTCATGAAAATTGATGAAGCGTGTGACACTGTCACGGATGACTTTGTTGTCTTCGATGATGGCGATGCGTGTTTTCACAGGAAGCGAATCTAATGTTTTAGAAAAAGGTGCAGTCGGAACAGCGGGTTCAGCAGGATCAGCCGGTAAGCTGGATTTGGCTCGTACGATCATCGGGTCCACAAATTGTGATGTAGTGATATAGTCATATTTGCTTTCTGCGGTTGCACCTATTGTTCCGGTTGTACCTGCTGTTCCCCCTTCTTCAATAGCTCGCCCACGAGTACTTCAAGTTTCGCAATACGCTTTTCCTGCTCATCAATAATCTCCTGCTGTTCCTGTATTGCTTTGATCGCCAGCACACCAAATCCTGAATAATCCATCGTGTACACTGTCTCTCTTTCACCATCCGTAGTCGGCGGAGTCACAAGCTGTGGAAAGATCTGCTCGACATCCTGAGCGATGAAACCGAGACACGGTTTTTGATCAGTGTCTGCTTTGTAGGTGTAACTACTTGCCTGCAGTTCCATGACTTTCGATAACACTGATGTCATTGGCTGGATGTTTTCTTTCAGCCGACGATCGGATGTAGCAGAGTATGCCCCTGATGCATAATTGAAGTTACCTACGCTCATCGCAGCAGTATTCCAAAGTTGTAAGTTGCCGTTTAGCTCTCCGACCTGGAGGAGTTCCCAAAAGGATGCACCTGCAGAAGTGTGCTGGATTTTGAGGCCTTTTGAACCGTGGTGTACCACAAGTTTATGGGCACCCGGGTCATCACCTATACCGAGATTATCGCCGACATACACATTGCCGCTGGCAAAATATCCGGCATAGTTAAAAGCTCCACCACCCGCGAATGCATAGATGGCATAATTAGTATTTGGTCCGGTGGCTTGGGCCTGCACACCCATCTTGATTCCATTGTCACCACTTGCTACACCTAACACACCGCCGTTGGTGGATGATGCACCGCTTGCTTCGCCGCGCAGTCCATAATTGTCAAATCCACTTGCAGAATGCGCTTCTCCCTTGATACCTATATTGAAAAGTGCATTCGATGCCGTCCCGTGAATACCAATATTGCTTTGACTAAAGCCAATTGCCTCACCCAGGATTCCTTTGTAAGGCCCATCGCCCGTGCTGTGTACGAATCCATGGACCCCGGTCAGGCCTCCCTGACCTATCACTCCAATACCATAACCGTTGTCAACTGTATTCTGACCAAACACACCGGCTGCATTATTCATCGCCCCTGCCGAATAAGATTTAACACTTATTGTTCCGGGATCGAATGAAGTACTTGAAACGCTCACATCTCCAAGAAAATACCCTGCATAATTGAAGCTTCCTCCAGAGGCTTGTCCATAGACTGCAAAGTTATTATTACTGCCTGATGCCACTCCGAATAGTCCATAAGTATTAATACCTGTCTCGCCCAAACCCGCCACTCCAACATTTGTTCCCGTATTCGTGCCATGCGCACGTGCATAGACACCAAAATAATTTTCATTCCCTCCATCCTGATCGCTGTCACCATACACACCAACATAGCCACCCTTGCCATACACTCCAATGCCATAGTAATCATCTACCACATTCTCACCATAGATCGCAGGGACATTTGCATTTCCGCCTGGGCTATAATTTTTGATGACGCGCAAAGCCGACGCCGTTGTATGACCATCCAGTATCTCAAGCTTTGATGTCGGAGCAGTGGTGCCGATGCCAACATTTTTATTTCCTGCATCTTCTATCACCATCGTGGCGGCATTCCCATTTCCGGTGTAGAACCAAATCGGGTGATCAGTAGTCGTACCAAACCAACCTCTAAATTCATCGACATATGTCGCAATCGATGTCGTGAGGCCTGTTTGTATGTATCCATAACCTTCAGATCCGCAATGGATGACACCGGCCACATCAAGCTTTGAAACCGGATTCATCGTCCCGATGCCGACATTGCCACCCATGATCGCCGTTCGATTGTCCGCATAAATGGTCAGGTGATCATCTTCATCTTCTTCAATGAAACAAAAGGTCGGATCTCCAAACGTCAGTCGCGCTTCTGCTCCCGCAGTCCCCGGGCCGATCAGCCGTAGTATTGATGTGTTTGTGGATTGGATTGTCAGCTTATGATTGGGATTTGATAACCCGATGCCGACATTTTGAGCTATAGCCGTACAGAAGATCAGACCTGTGATCGTGGCGGTTATTCCAAGGCGGTGAAGACGTGTCATAGGGACGGATTTTTATAAGAGCAAAAGTGGGGAGGATGAAGAGTCTGTGGTATCACCCGACAGGGTGGAAAAGAGGGTCAGCAGGTGCAACAAGGGAAACCGGGACAGCAGGAAAGAAGGTAGAGGGTAGCGTCTGTGGGTTGGCCACCTTTCGTTAGACCTGCCTGGTTGCGCCAACTCACAATGCCAGCTAAACCCCGTCCGACCGGCCGGGCGGGCAAGCAGGTCAGCCATCGCTCAACAACTTGAAGCAAATGCTAACCTGGCAGGTTTAGTCGGGCAACGCGGGAGGGAGAACCTGCAAGGTTTAGCGCGTGGCCCGCTGCTCCCACTGAACCCGCTGTCCCTGCTGCGCCCTTCTTCCCTATCTTTCCTCACCAAAATCTTTCCCCTCTTGCCTATCTCGCAGACTCAGAGATTTCTACTGTTAACTTCACTACGCAGACTCTTTGCTCTTTGCTCTACGCCCTATGCCTTCTTCCGTCTCTCTGCTCTATGCCCTCTGCTCTTTGCTGCTTTCCTAACATCTGCTCAACGGTATAAACTCATCTCCCCTCAATACCAAATCGAACCCGTCACCCTCAACACCTCCGAAGACGCCGGCCTTTTTGTCAATATGCTCCAGGACAATCAAGGCTATCTCTGGATCACCACCACAAAAGGCATTCTCGTTTTTGATGGACAGGAGAGTGTCCTCTATCAGGCCGGTCATCCACGCTTTCCGATGGCGATCAACTCAGGGCAGGTGGGTTCTTATTCGATCAAAGCGGACGGGGATGGTATCCTCTATACGGAACATCAGGACGTGAACAAGATTGCGGGGTTTGATCCGGTGCAGCGGAGAGTCATCATGGAATTCCAGCCTGCATCTCAGATCACTACACCGCGTTCGTACTTCGATGTCACTGCCGACGGACAGATGTACTCCCTGCACTGGTCAAAAGGATCGGATACATGCAGCATCTGGAACATTCCCAACGATTCACCTCATGAGAAGTGCTTTGCGTTTTCTGCTTTGCAATACGGATCGCCAATATCCTATATCATCAATGACAGGCAGCACTGGTTGCAAACGCCCAATGGGATCTGGCGTATTTCACTGGACGGTAAGCAATCTGACTTCTTCAAGTATCCTGATCAGAGTTTGGCAACATCCATTACTCCATCTGATGGCGCAAATGTCTTTTTCACGTACACCCGGAACAACGCGATTTATTATTGGAATTCTAAAATGGAGACTCCGCGAGTATATGCAACGGTCCCGGATGGATGGATAGAGCGTTCCAATCAATTCTCTGTGGACGGTCATCGTGCATACCTGGCGAGTGCCTTGTCGATGTATGTGGTGGATACGCTGAATAAAACATGGCAGGATCTCTCACCAGAGGTTTATCAATTGAAAGCGGAGCGAGTGCCGGGTGCGATGGCCGAAGACGTGTACGCGATGAAGCAGGTCTATGGGCAATTATACATTCTCGGCGCGAGGAATTTATTTCGTCTCACTGAAAAGAGTCCGGAGAAAACAATGTTCAGCGAAACACTTGGGAATGAAAATTCCGTATACAGTATGCGCGGCCTTGCTGAAGATGCAGATCACAATGTCTATGCTTCCAATTACTCAGGTGTCTACATCAAGAAGCATAATGCTGAAACATTCGAACCGTATTTACCGGTGTTCAACATTGTTCATGAGGTTCAGAGTGCGTTCAGTCTCAATGTACATGCAGGACAACTTCTGTGGAACACGAAGTCCATCGATCTCACGAGTGGTGCGATCAAAGACATCGGGCGTGATGTGTTTCGTGGACATGTGACACATCTGCTTTCAGGTGACACACTCTGGATGTATATCTGGTACACGGATAAGTTCTATGTCTATGATCTGAAGACAGGAGTCTCAGATTCTGTTGCAATCGCACGCAGCCGCGAAACTCCTGAATTCCCGTACATCATCAATGACATTGTGCAGGATCATGACCCGTCACGCATGTGGCTGGCAACGCGTTCAGATGGCATTGTGCTCATGGACAAAGAAGGCAAAGAGATCCGGAGTTATACACATGCGGACCTCAATGCCGGGATCGATGAAGGCATCTGCGATCTGTATCTCGATGGAGATGAACTGTGGTATGGTTGTCTCAATGGACTTGGTGTATTAAATATCCATAGCGGAGAACATCTCCTCTACAGCAATCCGGTGATCAACCAGGATGGTCAATCAAACTACAGAACAGTCTTTTCGATATTGCCCGACGAGCATGATGGTTTCTATCTCGGATCAAGTAACGGCCTCTTGTATTTTGATCGTAAGAAGCGGATCTACTCCAATCTCGATGAAAATCATCCACTGGCTCAGAATGAATACAACAGAGCTTCGGCGTTTATGGATAGCCGGGGCAGATACTACTTCGGTACCACCGATGGATTGTTTTCGTTTGTGCCCGATGAACTTGTGTTTTCTCCTGCTGCAGATACGATCGGCGAAATCATGCTTTATGGGATTTCTATTTTCAATGGGAATGAAAAACAATATCGGTATCTCTCCGTTGGTCTGAAAACACAAAAGCACTTATCGCTCAGGCCTTCTGATACCAATATCCAGTTCAGTTTTTCTGTACCGGAGTTTGAAAAGACGGTGTACTACAGGTATCGCATTGCGGGCCTGGATGAGCAATGGACAGCCTTCAGTCCGGACAATCGGATTCTGTTGTATTCCTTACCTCCCGGAGATTATACACTTGAAGTCAAGGCTTCGACAGGTGTGACCGATGAAAGTGCTTCGTCATACACACTCGGAATCCATATGCCCGAGATCTGGTATCGCAAAGCATGGGTCATCATTCTGATGTCATTGCTGTTCACAGGGATCGTCGTCGCATTGATCCGTTACCGTTATCAGCAGAAATGGTTACGTCAGAAGGCATTGGAAAAACTCCGTGTGAGTATTTCATCGGACCTGCACGATGATGTCGGCTCACTGCTTTCCGGTGTCGCGATGCAATCCCAGGTCATGTCATTTGATGTGGATGAAAAGCATAAGACATCCATGCTCGAACTCAGCGCGATGAGTCGTGAAGCGATGGAACGGATGCGCGATACTGTCTGGGCCATCGATGCCCGTAAAGACAAGTATGAAAACCTCATCGACAGGATGCGTGACTTTGCAGAGAAGACATTGGAAAGAAAGAACATCACCCATGAGTTTATCACAAAGGATATTGATGGAAAGAAATTCATCAATCCTGAGGTACGGCAGAATATCTATTTGATTTTCAAAGAGGCGATTACGAATGTGGTGAAGCATTCTGATGGGACGCATGTGAGGATTGAGCTTTCTCACGATGTGAAAGGAGTACAGCTCGTGGTACATGACAACGGTACTTTGCATGCAACGAACAATTCCGATGGATCAGGAATCAGCAACATGGAAATGCGAGCGAGGAAAATTGGAGGAACATGTGAGGTGAGGTATGAAGGAGGGTATAGGATACAAGTGAGAGTTTGAAACCAATTCACTGTTTGAATAGGGGTTTCCTGATACAGTGCGTTTTGTGTTTCAGATGGATATCTCAGAATCGATGATGACTTGCCTCGCTGAAGAGTTGCTGAAGATCAAGTGAGTGTTCGAACTTCTGCATTGATGTTGTCGATATGTACCAATTGCTTTAGCGGCGCATGTTATTCTATTCTTTATGATTGTTCATGTAGTATGTTTCAATTTTTGTAAAGCTGCCCTGATCATCAAAAATAAGACCCAGTATTTGTAAGCTAATTAGGTTAACTTCTTTATCTGTCCAATGTCCGGCATGTACTTTCTTTAGCTCACTGTCAAATTCACCAATTGTATATGCTCCTTGTTGAATAGCATCCGAAATGTTGTCTAAGTCTTCTGTAACAGTAATTAAGTTGTCATAATTGTGGCCAGATACCAATGTATTCATCAATAAGATGTAAGTTCCGCCGGCCACAACTAACACATTAATGGTTAGTGAAATGAAGAATGCGACTTTCCATTTAATATTCATGTTTTCAATTTTAGTTTGCACTAACACCTAAATATATGCATTCGCGTGCGCGGAAAATACATGTAAATGAAGATTTAAGTATGACAAAATTAGATGCACTTACCAATCGGGTATTGGGGGATGTGCATACGTTGGTGAGGTATGTGGTGAAATAAAGAAAGGCGAAGGCTCCCTCGACTACGCTCGGGATGTCAAAAACTAAGGCGAAGGAAAACCAAAGCGGGACAAGAAAATCTCACACGACCCTTCGACATGCTCACGGCAAGCTTTACAGCGATCAGACGAAAGGCCGATCACGAAGAGCCGCTCTAGTAGGACCTTAGTAAAGAAAATTGTGGAAACTGTTCCGTGAGTGTGAAGTTCAATGCGAAGTTGCATTTATCTGCCGGTAGGTATGAAACTTCGCATAAGGGTTACATTGGATTTCAGCAAAAGGCCAATGGCGAACGGCGAATGGCATTTCGAGCTCACTTCCTCAAAATCTTCTCCATCGTCTTTCCTTTCGCCAATTCATCAACCAACTTATCCATATAACGGATCTTTTGCATGAGCTTGTCTTCGATGTCTTCGACACGATATCCACAAATGACGCCAGTGATTTTCGAGGCGTTTGGATTCAATTTTGCCTTGTCAAAAAAGGTATCCAGGTCATTCTTCTTATCGATTTGTTGTTGCAACGTTTTTGCATTGTACCTGTCAGCCAGAATAGTACTTCATCCACTTCTGCCTTTTGTATATACATCGGATAGATGCTTGCAAAAGAAATTTTAAATACGCGTGTGTTGTTCATGACATTTGAGACTGTGAATCAAAAATAGTCACTTGGATGAAAGGAATTGGGGAAATGGGGAAATCGGTGAAGCCGGAAAAACCGGTGAAGCCGATGAATCACATACGTTACGATTTTTCCGAAGTGAAGATAACTTCGATATTCGGACTTTGATATTTTACCTGCCCGACTGTGTCATTCAGGCGGGCATTTGGACTTCCTTTTTTGCAAACTGCGTTGAGATTGGGGAGAAAGTCAAAGTATCGAATGCCGAATCTCGAAATCCGAAGTGAGGAGAAAACCATGTTATTGGCTGGTATCATAGATATACCAAATACCCATTCCGATCATCGGTAAAGCCACCACAATCAAACTCATCGTCTGCATCTTCAATGCATATCTCAACAGAAGGCTCCCAATCAGAATCGTCACCATCACAATCAATAACCAACTATTCAAATCTGTAGTTGCGCCAAAGCTTGATCTTAGGCTAGATCCCATCATAAGCAAAATGCAGAAGAGGAGATTGATGATCCAGAGGAGCCAGAAGAGGAAGTTCATTAGAATTTTCAATTGCCGATTTCTGATTCTCGAAAACGGTGTTTTTTTTTACTAGCAACATGTACCGCTTGCCTCTTGAAGAGCTCAGAGTAAACTGCATTCTCAATCTGTATTACTTCATCGCATGCTGAATTTTCTCCACGCCATACCAGATCAACATCCACGCAAGTGGCACTCCAACGATCCAGAGGCTGATCTTCGTCTGCTTAAAGAAGTACGCACTACGAGACTACCTACCAGAACAATCCCCAATCCAATCATGACCATTTTGTCCAGGTCAAGCCCCGGACTGTGATGTGATTTCAAACTATTGCTATATGAGATAACGATGATGAAACACAAGTTCACTATCCAGAGGAGCCAGAAGAGGAGGGACATTTTTTAATTGGTTAACGGTTTAACGGTGAACGGAAGAAGATTCTCAATTCTCAAAGCTCGTAAACTCGGACCAAGGTTCCATCACCCATCACCCATCATCCATCATCCATTATTCATCCCCCAACTTTCTCCCAAGGGTGAAATGCATTTTTGATATTGCGCATCGGTGCACGCAACTCCGGATAATGTCTCACAAGAATGTCTTTCATTGTTGTATTCTGTACCCAATCCATTCCTGGCTTTGTGTAAAGAAGAGGTTTAAAATCAGAAGAAAGAAAACGGTCACTCTTCAACCGACGCGATGCCATGAGGATGAAGATGCGGAAGGCGGTGTCGCTGAATCCAAAACCTTTAGGCAACGGCTCGCAATACATACCGATCTGCAGATCTACTTTTTCGATATCGCCACCATAGATATCGCTTACTTCCTTTGCAAGGAGTTTGTTGCCGCCGGTAAGGTCTTCGAAGTTTTTTGCAGGACTCATGTGGATCAGCCGACGGAATGTATTGTAGCGCGGCACACCACGCTCGCGATCTTTCAGGATATCCACAGTAGCCATGTCGAGATGCTTGCCATCGGGCGTGGTGATGTCACGAAGAAAATTCGGAAAGTTGTGAATCGTGATCGCGCCGGGATAAGCGATGCCGAAGGAATAAAAAAGATCCGTATAGGTAAGTCCCTCTTCCATCGGACGCCGCGCTTTTTCGAAGATTACTTCCTTCATATCCAATGTGGTCTTATGTTTACCGGTCTGCACATCATAGAAAGCAATGTTGTCCGGCAGCAGGGTGTGCAGACGATAGACGGACACAAACTCTTCAGTCAGGCTGAAAGGCGCGCCATGATGATCCACCTCTGAGCCCGGAATACCACTCAACACTTCCCCTTTGCCAACACGTCCCCACATCTTATAGAGCTTTTCACCGAGCAGTCCCCACCAGTTTGCATTCATCGCGATTTGCAGTGCCGGATGCGGCAGGATAGCAGGTGTCCATTCGATCGTGTGAATCTTTGCCATCAGCGCACAGTTAACAAGTCTTGCCGTATCGAAGAGCTGATCACTTGTCCAGTCAGGGAAATTCCGCTTCAGTTCATTGCAGATAGAATTGTGCTCTAAAGCAAAAATTGTGTGTAATAATTCGAGGCCTGTCCACCAGTTGTCTGTAAAACCCGAGAGTGGAATACCTCTATGATCACGTGGAAGGAAGTGATCGGAATCCCCATCTTCTACATGCAATTTCCCATCGATTGCATTGCCTCTCAGGATTTGTGTGATAGCTTCTGTAGATCCATAGATCTGTGAGCCATCCCACCAATGGGTATTCTTGTTGCGGTAGACAGGAAACTTTCGGTCTATCTCATGCAGCGGCGTATCAGCTAATGTGCGATGCACACGCATCTTCTCTTCCGACCAGCTATCACCAGGTGGAAGTGGAACCTCGATATGTTCATCACTGTCATAGTGACCAAACCAGTCATGCACCATAAACTGAATCCATGGGGCTGCAAGCAGATTGACAATAGTCGCAGGTTTGAATTCGGTACGCTTCATCAGTTTTTCACTGATCACGCGGGGATTTGGTGTCAGGAGTTCTTCCTGTGTGGGTGGTGTTGTGTGCTCACGCGGCAAATTCCGACCGAAGCGCATTCCTGTGCAGCCCATCAGAGGCTGATTGACATCGTTGAACTTTCCATCTGAATTTCTGATGGAATAGAATTTTGTGTCGTGAAAAGGGCACGTTTTCTGGTCACCCTGATATGCAGGAGACGGATAGGTATCATGCAGATTCTTCGACCTCAACTCATGTCGAAAAGAGAGGAGGTTCAGGATACCTACCCATTTCGGCAGGCGATGCCAGGAGATGACTCCATTGACGCCTTTGAAGAATACGACGATCGCGCGTTGAGAAAGAGAGAGCTTCATTTTAGAGTGTTCTGAAAAACGGTGTGTGTAAAAATCCGGGTGAATATATTGAAGAAGAAGTTACGAGGTACGTATACGCGTTATGAGGTAATTGTCCCAAAATGTTCTTGTGGGGTGGCATCCATTTTATCAAGGGTTCATACGGATCTCTCTGTGGTCTTTGTGTCTCTGTGAGAAAAAACGCACATCAGTAATATCAATACGCCGACAATGAGGAAGACATAGTGCACACATTGAAGCTTAAGTCTGCCTCTTTCGATTCAGTATTTCGTAAAGTGCATCATGATATTGTGAAAGTTGTGGCAGATTGTTGTGCCAGCCACCTTTGATAGGGATCAATGTGATCTTATCCGGAAATAAATCTCTGAGCATCACACTTTGTTTGAATGAGATCAGATAGTCTTTGTCTCCGTGCAGAATATAAACCGGGCACTGTACATCTTCTAGAAAGCGAAATGTAGGGATTTGATATTTCAGTATCCAACGCAAAGGAAGTATTCCGGCAAAGCGATGAATCTGGTAAGTAAAGCTATAGTACGGCGAGTCCAGGATAAGCATGCGTGGTTTATTGCGTGATGCAAGTTGTGCAGCTATGCCACTCCCAAATGATCGGCCGTAAATGATGATCTCTTTCGACGGATATTGGTCGTTCATCCAATCATAGACACGTTGAGCATCGGAATAAAGAATTTTTTCAGAACGGCGTCCACGGCTTTTTCCAAAACCACGATAATCCATCATGAAGAAATCAAATCCTTTCCCTAAAAAATCCCGCGCAAATTTTCCCCAACCTTTGATACTCCGTGAATTACCTTTCAAATAAAACACAACACCCTGCCGATTCGGGACATTGAAGTGAATCGCATTGATCTGCCCCCCGTCTGTTGTATCAAATACCCGCTCTTCGAACGGGAAAGGATAATCATATTTAAAATGAGAGGGAAGAATTTCCGGTCTAAAAAAAAAGAAATGCTGACCAAAATAAAATAACAGACACATTAGCACATAAACCATTGCAAGAATACATAGCGCTGTTAGAATCCACATATCTTCTCATTAAAGTCTTATCCTCACTCTTCGTCTTTCAAGACATATACGCCACGCAATGCACGACCGTGACCATCATAGTCAAGTCCATAACCAATGACAAATCTGTTTGGAATTTTATAGCCGACGTAATCAATCGGAATGGTATACTGATAAGCATCCGACTTTAGTAACAGTGCTGCATAAGCAATACTCGCCGCTCCGCGCTCCTGCAGCAGCTGATGAAGATATGCGATCGTATGTCCTGTATCGACAATATCCTCAATGACAATGACATCGCGGTTTGTCAAATCCGTATCGAGACCAATCACCTCATTGATCTTTCCAGTAGACTGCATTTGCTGGTACGAAGCGATCTTGATAAACGCAATCTCCGGGTCAAACTTCAGCAGGCGCACAAGGTCAGCGGCAAAAATGAAAGCTCCGTTTAATATTGCAATGCACAATGGATCTCTGCCAGCATAGTCAGTGGAAATAAGAAGTGCTACTTGCTCGACAGCATGTTTTATTTCCTCAGAAGAAAACAGTGGAACGAACTTTCGTCCATTCACAACAACTTCTTCGGCGACGGACACTGGGCTATTCATAGATTCGTGATGCAAACGTATCAATTAGTGTGACAAGTGCTGTCATGGCAGCAGCACCGAGCTTGAGTTCACGCGGATGTACTTTGTCGATAGTGTCCTCATGCGTATGATGATAGTCAAAATACCGCTGTGAATCCACCCGCATGCCAAACAACATTCCTCCCTGAGTACGCAATGGTCCAATATCTGCACCACCGCCGCCAGGACTCAAGATCAAGCCATATGGTTCTAAGAGATGCCACCACGAATTCACTGACTTGAGATAAGATTCCTGCAGGCTACTCTCAGCACCACATCCAAAACCCAGCGGGCGAAACCCACCGGCATCGGATTCGATAGCGGCGAGATGGAACTCACCGTTCTTGTTTGATATTTCTGAATATGCTTTTGCGCCCGCAAGACCATTCTCTTCATTCATAAAGAGTACGCAGCGGATTGATCGCCGGGGAACATATCCCGTCTTGCGCAAGAGGTACATGACTTCCATCGATTGAACACACCCGGAACCATCATCATGTGCGCCGTGCCCAACATCCCATGAATCCAAGTGTCCACCAACAAGAATGATTTCATCTGAACGATCTTGTCCATTTATCTGTCCGATGACATTATATGAAGTCACCGAATCCATCATTAGGCAGGTAGTTCGGATATACAGATGCACAGTTTCATGATCCAGTAGATCTCCTAAGAATTCTGCATCAACAGTACTGATGGCTACGGCAGGAATATTGGGGCCGACTACACTATACTCTGTTGAACCTGTATGTGGAAAAGTGTCCAGGGAGGTCGTCATGGATCGCACTACAGCAGCAACAGCGCCTTTCTCCGCAGCGATTCTTGGACCGGCCCATCGTTGATCTACAGCACCCCCGTACGCATGACCAGTATTGATCAGTGTCTCATCCAGTGGGCGATTGAAGAAGACAATTTTGCCACGAACTGCATTTTCGGGCATAGCGCGTAATGAATCCAAATGCAAAACCTCGATGACTTCTGCTTCTAACCCACTGGGCCCAGTTCCAATTGAATTCCCAAGGGCAAGTGCATGAAAATTGCGGGATCCGAAAGAAGGAGAGTCTTTGATTTGCACTAATTCTTTTTCTCCACGTGTCCATCGGGGCACCAAACATGGCTGCAACCATACCGTATCCAATTGTAATGAATCAAGAATGTTCTTTGTATAAGCAATTGCCCTTTCAGCTCCTTTCGATCCACTTAATCGATGTCCTACCTGGGATGCCATATCGCGAAGCCATGTGTGACTTTGCCCATTTTGCAATGCGGTTTCATAGATCGACTTAATCCTGAATGCTTCACTTTCCAAGTTTCCGTCGTTTTGAGCCTGTGAATAATACGCTGCTCCGAGGAAGATTGCGACCAGTATGGTATTCTTAGGTAAACCTGCCATCTCGTGGAGTTTGTTCAGGCACGAATGTAAAGCATACTTGCCTCTGTCGGACATGCTAAAATTATGTGCCAGGCAGTGGAATATTTATGATAAGGGGGTTTTCGAGTTTGGATTTTGCTTACATTTGATTCACTTATTGTCCAAGGTACAATAAGGAAAATTCGAAAGACAATTTGGTTCATTTGGTTAGGGTAGAGGTAATGCCGGAAATCGGTGTTACCTCTTTTTGTTTTGGGTAATGACCTGCGTTCATTGTTGGTAGAGATTAAAAAAATCCAATATGCTTCACATTCTGGCTACCAGTATAAACCGCTATTATTGCACTTGTCAAATCGAACTTAACAACTATGAAAAAGGCGTGGATACTTTGTACACAATTCTTGATGATTGCACTAGGCTCTTTTGCTCAAAATGACGACGCCAGTCGCATTGCTTCTATCCCGACAACAAGAGTGGACTCGTTGAAAACATGGGTGACAGGGGGCGGAATTGGTGCCGATCTTGGTAATATTTTAATCATTAATCCAAAACCTGGATCAGGTCAAAATAGGATTGGCTTTGGCGGTGCAGTTGGACTGTTTGCCAATCATCTCAGGGACAGGTTCAGTTGGGACAATAACCTCTCACTGAATATCGCTTTAGAAAAAACCGGATCAGGAGTATTGCCTATTTCGAATGTCCAAATCCGCGTTCCATTCAAAAAGAGCATAGATGATCTAAGGCTGAATTCTACCGCCGGATACAAGATTACCGCAACCTCGGATTGGTCATATGCTGCAGACTTTGCATTCCGCTCCCAACTCGTTCCATCTTATGTTGGGGTTGAAGACGGACAAATCTATGCGAAGAGTATTTCAAATCCCGGACCTTATCAAACATCATTGATATCCCAGATTTTTTCTCCTGCACGTGCGAGTTTCGGTCTTGGAATAAAATATGATCCTTCACTAAATTTTTCCGTGGTGTTCACTCCCGCAACCGTTGATGTCATTGTCATCGAAAATCAATACATCGCCAATCTTGGCTTGCATGGAACAGAACTTAAAGAAGGAAGTACAACTGAGTATGAAAGAACACGCCTTGGTATTGGAGCAAAGCTTGGAGTGAAATACATGCAGCATTTCTTCGAAGAGAAGCTCGCCTGGTCAAGCCGACTTTCATTGTTCTCTGACTATATGCATGACCCTCAAAATGTCGACACCGATTGGACAAATGAATTAGCACTAACGATTTTCAAAAACATTCAGCTCGCATATCTTAGCAATCTCTACTATGACAACGATATTCTCTCTAACGTCACTGATTTTGATGCGCCAGGTGGCCTTAAAGTAGATAGGAACGGAAATCCGATCCTCCGCCCTACTGCAAATTATTATCATCAGATTGTGCTGAAATATTCCCGCGTGTTCTGACTTGACCCGACGATTTCTGTGGGTAGAATCTTTTGTCATCCTGAGCGAGTGTAGCGAGTCGATCTTTGTCATCCTGAGCGACGAGTGTAACGAGGAGTCGAAGGATGACGGAATACGTAACCGTTGACTATTTCGAGCGAGTGAGGAGTGCAGCAAACTTGCCCTGAGCATGTCGAAGGGAACGAGTCGAGAAATCCTGTTGTATTAACAAGATCTCTGCGCCACCGCTGAAGCTAAGGCGGCACGCGGTCGACTCACCACTCGCTCCTCGTTACACTCGGATCACTCGTAGTTCGCTCGAGATGTATTAGGGATGCTCGTTTGCATTCCTCGACTCTTCGCTGTGCTCGTCGCTCGGAATGACAATCGAGCTTTAGGTATTGTCATTTCCAACAGGTATAACGGGCAGCGGTATTGAGAACTCAGGATGACAAGCCGCAGTGAGATTATTGTCATTTGTAATAGGTATGCCACGAAGCGGAATGGAGAACTCAGAATAATAAAGATCCGAGTTCTCTGTGCATTTTGTGAGACACACGGTTGTTACTGCCATATAAAAGTGAAACCCAAAACTCCATTACTTTCACAGTATGGAGCATTGGGAGATTGTCGTGTTTTTCTTTGGGATTGCACTGGTGTATTCTTCGGTAGGTTTCGGTGGTGGTAGCAGTTATCTCGCAATACTCGCCCTTTACGATTTCGATTTTCTGGATATTCGGACCACAGCACTCCTTTGTAATATCGCTGTTGTTGCCGGAAGCACAATTTTGTACATGCGAAACAATCTCGTTAATTGGAAAAAACTCATATCAATTGTAGTCTTCAGTGTGCCGATGGCGTTTCTTGGAGGATTGTTACCTATCAATGAGATTGTATTTTTTGTCCTCCTTGCATCAGCGCTCTGTGTCGCCGCAAGCGTCATGTGGTTTCAACCACAGATACGTGAAGAAAGCGAGGCTCTGAAACTTCATCCTGTGGTCAGTGGTTCGCTGGGAGGTGGGATCGGATTTCTTTCTGGAATGGTAGGTATCGGTGGTGGAATTTTTCTTTCTCCTATTCTGCATTTGATTAGATGGGCTTCACCCAAAGTCATCGCAGCGACAGCCGCAGTGTTTATTTTAGTCAATAGCCTTGCTGGAGTTGCAGGACAAGCGATGAATCCGAATTTCAACTTCAATTTGCAATTTGTACTGCCACTGATTCTTGCAGTGATAGCCGGTGGACAGATCGGTTCGCGATTAGGAATTTCCTATTTCAGCCAGGTAGCCGTAAAGCGTGCAACGGCATTACTCGTACTTTATGTCAGCTTGCGTATTTTTTACAAGTATCTTTTCTCATGAGAATCCAGCTATTAGCATTCGGTATTGCAAAGGATATTTTGAATGCACGTGCGATGCCGTACCATCTGAAAGAGGGGAATACAATTGCAGCACTCAAAGTGTCTCTCATCAATGAATTTTCAGATTTCAAAAAACTTCCTTCTCTGGCCTTCGCCGTGAATGCTGAATATGTTCATGATGACTACACACTAATTGAAGGAGATGAAGTGGTATTGATTCCACCTGTGAGTGGCGGATAAAACAGATCAGTACATGATCGCAGACAATGCAAAGGACATCAATAGAAGCGGACAAAACCAATAGTATTCAGCGCTCCCATTCAAGGCTCAATGAGGATATCATAGAATATTATGAAAACACGAGTCTGGATTATGGCACCTGGAGTCGCGATTATAATATGCACTTCGGTTACTGGCGTCACTGGTTAAACCCATTCCGACGAGAACCGATGCTGCAGGAAATGAACAAGCAGGTAATAAGTCTTCTGGAAATCGGAGAAACTTCAGAACGCATTTATGATCTTGGTTGTGGGCTGGGTGCAACGATGCGCACATTTGCAAAACACTATCCGCATCAACACATTACGGGGATTACTCTTGTGGAATGGCAAATCAAAAAAGCACAGGAGATCAATGCAGCAGCAGGTCTTGGTGATCGTATTTCGCTTATGCAGGGAAATTTCCTGGACATTCCTGTTTCTGACAATAGCGTGACGGGCGCATATGCATTGGAAAGCTGTTGTCACTCCCCCGGAGAAGACAAAGCAGAGTTCCTCAAAGAGCTTTACCGACTATTAGCACCGGATGCCAGATGTGTAATTGTTGATGGTTTTACCAAGGTCTCACGTAAGCGCTTTGGTAGCGTATTTCGATTTTGTATTGATGAAACATGTAAGGGATGGGCTCTGCCATGTTTTCCTGCTTTAAACCCGTTTTTGGATAAGATGAAGGAATTGGGATTTGAAGAGATCAATGCGAGAGATATTTCCTGGCATATTGCGCCATCAGCATTGCACTCACCGTTTTGTGTTGCGGGTTTTATTCTGAAGAAATGGTTGCAGGGAGAACGATTGAACAAAGTACGGCTCGGTCACCTCAAATCCTGTTTACTTGGTCTTATCCTTGGTATGTGTCGAAAGCAGTTTGGCTATTATATAATTACGGCAAAAAAGAAAATTATCCAGCCTATTTCGCAATGAGAATGCGCGATATCTAAATGGTTAATTTCAACTCGACCTTGTATTTTTATTGATCAAACAAATATGCCCTGACTCTTGGAAAACATAAACATCAAACTCAGTGACGAAGATCTGGTACTGTCCGCTGTAGCACAACTTGTCGAATCCAATGCCGCAGGAGGGACCTGCATTTTTATCGGTACTGTGCGTGATATGACCAAAGGGAGAACAGTGGTGAGCCTTGCGTTTGAGGCATATGCCCCAATGGCTCTTTCCGAGATGCAAAAGATTGCGAACAACGTGCTGGCAAAGTGGCCAGTGTTGAAAGTTGCGATACACCATCGTATTGGGGATCTTAAAATTGGCGCGATACCTGTGATCATTGCCGTCTCAGCAGCCCATCGGCAAGCGGCATTTGAAGCATGTCAGTATTGCATTGATACACTCAAAGAAACGGTACCGATCTGGAAGAAGGAGATATTCGA
Organism: Bacteroidota bacterium; assembly: GCA_031400515.1. Classification (GTDB taxonomy): domain Bacteria; phylum Bacteroidota; class Bacteroidia; order Chitinophagales; family Saprospiraceae; genus DATDQA01. The sequence goes on along the minus strand of JANNQA010000183.1, from coordinate 10,713 downwards.
TGATGGCGAGGTCTGGGTATCTGCTCATCCGTAGGTGGTTATAAGAAAATTAAAGTCAAAATGCAACCCCAAAGGGGTTAAACGCGAATATCACCCCATGCAATGGGGTGAGTACTGCGCCTCGAAAGCCACAACCCCGAAGGGGGTTAAATATCAATGTCATCCCATGCAATGGGGTGAACTCTAGTGCACCAGTGACAAACCCTGAAGGGGTTGAATTCTTTTCCCTTGGAATACCGGCTTTGGCAGTGGCTAATAAGGTTGAACTCTTCAGGTTTGAATTACATAAGATACTTTTCCTCAAACTCCACGCCATGCTCCCTCAGCAGCTCAATATATTCCTCTCTGAAAGTCTTCTTTCTATGGTGCTCCTCCTGATTCCTGATGTAGTTGATCAGTATCTCCTTCCTGTCTTGTGAATAAGTAAATGCACTATAACCATCTTGCCATCCATGGAATTGTTTAAATAACTTTTGTTCTTTGATGAAAGCAGAACTCGCAAGTTTGATGTCCTTCACAAGGTCAGCTAACGCCACACTCGGATGCAAATGCGTAAGGATGTGAAGATGATTTTCCACTCCATTGATTTGGTAGAGATGGCATTTTTTGTTTTTCAGAATACCGGTGATGTACTGATGTAAATTATCACGACCTGCTTTTACAAGTGTGTGTTCATGGTACTTCGTGCCGAAGACAATCTGATACAAGATTTGTGTGTAGGTACTCATGGTTTAGTATAAAATTGAATGAAGAATATGTGACATGTGGTTTGTTTATGATGAGCAATGTGAAAATAGTAAAGTTTGTTTTATAAACCCTGAAAGGGTTAAACTTGAATGTCCACCAATGGCAATGGGTTGGATATTGCGCCGCGAGTTTCACAACCCTGCTGGGTTGAATTGCCTTATCCCTTGTTACACCGGTATTGCCGGTTTCACAACCCCTTCAGGGTTCTTTTCAACCCCTGTTGGGGTTGAAATATTTTTTGTTATCCAGATACCACCGGCATGGCCGGTGGTTAATGAGGTTGAACCCTTTCAGGGTTAATCCCGAAACCTCCACACGCGAAAGCTTCCTCCTGCGTGGTACTCATGCTCTCCATCTGTGAGCTCCAAAAAAGCATCGGCATCGACAAGATTGGCGAGATCGCCAGAGCCATGGCCATCAACGGGAATTGCATGCAGCCGTCCATCACGCTTGTGTTCAAGACGGACCTGCAGGAAATAGGTCAGCGTAGGTCGAAAGACGATATCTTCAGCTAATACAGCAAATTGTTGTCGTTGAGGGATGCCAAGTGTTTTCTCAATCCATGGAACGATATACCGGATTGTGCACATGAATGTTGAAACGGGATTACCAGGAAGTGCGAAAACAATAGGCCGTTGGCTGTTAGCCGTTGGCTGTTGGCTTGCAGAGATGCCAAACCGAAACGGTTTTCCCGGACGTTGAGCGACCTGATGGAAAAGTTTTTCAACACCAAGTTTCTCTAACGCCTCAGGCACATAATCATATTTGCCTGCTGACACACCGCCGCTGAGGATGACAGCATCGTATTCGGTAAGGATTTTTTTCAAGGACTCCGCCACCTCTTTTGCATCATCAGCAATGTGATAGCACTTCACTGAAACTCCGTGCTGTTCCAGAAGAGATGAAATCTGATGGACATTACTTTTTCTGATTTGATGAAGTAATGGGGTTGCATCGATATCCACGAGTTCATCTCCTGTCGAAATGACAGCAATTTTTGGTAAGGAACCTACTTGTAATACCGATTTGCCTATTGTTGCCGCAACACCAATCTCTGCTGCTGATAGTTGCATCCCCTTTTTTACAATCGTTTTTCCTTGTTTGCGATCAATACCACGCCGATGGATATTCTGTCCTTGTACTAGAGTATCCAATACCACTTCAGCTTTTTGATGTGCAATGAGGAGATCTTCATATCGGATCACCGTATCACATCCAGAAGGAAGGACTGCCCCCGTCATCACTTCAATACAGAGGATCGGATCATGCAGTCTTGTCTGCGGGGATCCGGCCGCAGCGATTTCCTGAATTGCAAATCTTTTATTGCCTTGAACAAAACTCTCATAGTCAATCGCAATACCGTCCATTGTGACACGATCAAATGGTGGAAAGTCCCGGTCTGCAATGAGATCTTCACGCAAGACACGACCAATACATTCTGAAAGTGGTACCTGCTCCGTAGGAAGAGTCAGAGTATGGTTGAGTATGATTTCAGTGGCTTCGTGTACGCTGATCATCAGCCGCCGATTGTAGACATGGATTCGTGAATCGGAGAATTGCGCAGTTGAGATTCAGCTTCCCATCCGTCTTTGGCACGATGCCTGAGCGCTTCATGAAATGCATAACGCAATTGTGTATCCGTTGCGCCTTTACGCATGAGATCTTTGACATTGAAGACTCCAGTATCATATAAACATGTTTTCAACGTACCGGTGGGCGTCACACGAAGACGGTTGCATGTACCGCAAAATGTTCTGCTGTATGCAGCGATGATACCAACCGTTCCTTTGAAGCCTGGAATCTGATAATTCATTGACGTGGAGAACATCGGATCAGGGATCTTCTTTATCTCAGGATGCTCATGTTGAATCACGGAAAGAATTTCGCGATGATTCCATGCAAATGTTTCATTCCGTGCACCTGTGCCATTGAAGGGCATTTCTTCAATGAATCGAACACCGACGGGATACTTTTCAGCGAGCGCTACCAGTGGAAGAATGTCATCCGTGTTCCGTCCATCCATCACAACACAATTAATCTTCAACGGGATACCGGCCTCAAGTACAGCATGGAATGTCTCCATCACCTGGTCAAACACATCGCGCCGTGTAATTTCAAAAAACCGTTGTTTGTTCAGTGTATCAAGACTGAGATTAATGCTTCGGATACCCATTGATTTCAGATCTGATACGATATGGGATGTCAGTGTCCCATTGGTTGTGATGTGCACTGCCTGTATACCCGGAGTCTCACACAATGCATGGAGAAAGTGGACCATATCCTTCCGTACAAATGGTTCTCCACCCGTGATACGGACCTTAGAGACACCCATCTCCGCAAGGAGGACGACCAGTCGCATCATCTCTTCATAGGTAAGCAGATCATCCTGCGGGACATAGTTGATCCCTTCCTCAGGCATGCAATAGAAGCATCGCAGGTTACAGCGATCCGTTACCGCCAGGCGCAGGTAGTTGATGATACGGCCGTGATTGTCGTAGAGAGACATGGGGTAAAAGTAGAGGAATTAGAGGAAGTGGAGGAAACCCGCCTTCGCCAACGCGCTCCGGCGGACAGGCCGGGGAAAACCGGGAAAACAGGAGAAGCTGGTTAATCGGGAAAGCCAGAGATGACCTCGGAACGTCCGCGAGGCGGCCTGACCTTGAAGCGTCCGCCTTAAACGGACCTTCAAGCGTCAACATCATCGACTTACGAGTCATACAGCACTTTCACCTCCCTGATATACTTCTCTGCCTGTGCATTCAATTTTTCCTTATATCATCGAAAGAAATAATCGGGCACCTTGGCTGCTTCCTTGCGTGTGAGATAAATTTCATCCTGAATATCCCGCAGCTCAGTCATGCTGATCTACTGTTTGTCACGGATCTTTTGATCGAGATGTGCGGAAATCGCTTTCCGTTTTTCGATCGCGCCGGAATGCCCACGGATCATGACAATAAAATGTGAGTAAAAAGAGAGCAAGGAAAAGAGGAGCAGAAAAATCGTCAGTGCATCGCATTGTTTTATAAGAAAGGTGGCGATCAGAAGAACTGTATAACTGGCGAGGAAATAGACCAATGCCTGCCGGTATGTCTGTCGCAGTACAATGTCCCAGCTTGTATTGGAGTGTTGCAATATGGCAACAGCCGTGTTGTGCTCGATCGATGAAGAAAGATTTGGCGAATACCAGTTTTGAAGATCACCGCCCTTGTATTGATTTGAATAGAACTGAATTTCTGGTTGAGTTGGTTTCTTTAATGTCGTTTTCCATGGTAAACTAAACAGGATCGTATCGAATGCTTCTTTGAAAAGCGCGCCTCTTGAAGTTTTGCCATTGAATTTGTCTGTGAAAATCAGGACAACCACAGTGATGAAAAACGAACACCCAAACAAAACAAATTTGAACTGCTGATTGAAAAATAATTAACAAAGTGGGTAAGCAATTGCGAGGAAGAGTAGGAAATATGTGATCCTGATCTCACCGCGTTTCGCTTTCCCGTATGCTATTGTTGAGGCACGGAGAAAGTGAATCTGTTCAGGATCGTTTTGTTTCGACAGATCTAGTGTCTTCAAGTCAGTCCAAAGTTTTTCTACAATTCGAATGTAGATGAGTGTTTGAACAATTCATAACGCAACAGCGCTTCCCAACTCAACAGGACACACTGCATTCTGCCCGGGTACTTACCTGCGACGCGAAATGGCTCTAATCGATTCTCAATAATTGGTAATTGCGAGTTCAAGTCCTCAATATGTGTTTCTATGTTTCTTCGTGCTTCTTCGATAGACAGGCCTACAAGCATTTCAGTCAAGATCGCCGTCGACGCTTTCGATACCACACAGCCATAGCCAAAAAACGATGTGTCCGTAATGATACCATCAAGGTCAAGACGGATTTCAAATTTGTCACCGCAGACAGGATTATAGGCTTTGATGATGTATTGTGCGTCATGCTCTTTGCGCCATCTCGCAGGATTTCGCGCATATGCCAGGATATCCGGATGATAGAGTTCTGGTGTGTGTGTCAATTCATCCATCACACGAGATATTTATGTTTTTCTTTAATGAGATCTCCAAGAATACTCAATGCGATCTCCTGTGCAGTCTGCGCATGGATGTCAATACCAACCGGAGCATGAATACGCTGAATTTCTTCGGAGGTAAAACCTGCTGCTTCCAACCGACTCACACGATTTGCATGTGTCTTTTTACTTCCCAAAGCGCCGATATAGGCCACATCAGATCTTAATAACAATGACAGCGCCTGATCATCAATCTTTGGATCATGAGTCAAAGTGACCGCATATGTGTATGGAGTCAATGCAATATTTGGTATCACCTCTTCCGGCCATGCACTGAACATCTGATCCGGTTTTTCTGTGAACGCGGTACTGTCTGTGAAAAATCCCCTCGGGTCAATGACGATTGTTTCGAATTCAAATTGCTTCGCGAGTTTCACCAGTTCTGCAGATAAATGTGCTGCGCCAAAGATGAGCAACTGATGTTTTGGTGGAATGACTTCAAAAAAATATGAGCGTCCATCGATTTCAGCGATCTGACTTCGGCGTTGCTGAAAAGTTTCTCGTGCTATACGACTGACCGTATCATTCCTGCCTGACCGGTCTCCGGCGGCCATAGCCTCTGGCGACGGCGCGCAGGCAGGCGACCAACTCGCAGCCGAGAGAACCTGTTTTTCTTGTTTGCCTTCGCTAAGTGCATGTATTGCGACTGCACCAGTGTTGTTGTCAATGGCACTCTGTATGGTATTCCAATAACCGATATCCTTTGGTGAAAATGTTTCCAGCAGAATTTCAATAGTACCACCACAACTCAAACCGACTTGCCAAGCAGTTTCATCGCTGACACCATATTGAACGAGTTTGTTTTGATCAGTATCAATGATTTCATTAGCCAGCCGAAACACGTCGTTTTCCACGCAGCCTCCTGAGACAGAGCCGGTCATCTTTTGAGAAGTCATAAGCATATGCGATCCTGCCTTTCGCGGAGCAGAACCCCACGTACGGATGATCGTAGCGAGAACAAAAGGATTGCCACCCCTGAGACATGTTATTGCTTGCTGATAGATCGTCTTCATGATCGCAGTTAATTTGACCTTACAAAGTAGTTGAAATCATTAGTTGGGGTTCAAAGTCTTGAACTCCGACGGGACTCCGTTCGAATTGAGTTTCTGATGAAGATGCGAACCCAGTAGGCGTGAATAAAGATGAGATCCTTCCTGATTCAAGTGAATCCTGTCCCAATGAAAATCCAAATTAAACAGGCTAGTCCATTCGGAATTCCTATGCACTTCGAGCTTATATTTAGAAGGGATCCTGTCAAGTACCGGCATCAAATTTACTGCTCCCCGTTTAGTAATTCCGTAGGGCAGATAATAGTATACTTGAACCTCCTTTTCGGCCGCCATTTCAGCCAATTTAATACAGGAGTCTAGGTACACTTCGTCGTATTTGACGTTGGGTTTCTCGATTAATTCTGCGAATAGGTTCTTGTTATGTATGACGTCAGGAGGGTTCATGAGCATGCGTTCTCTTCGAAGCAGTTCCAGGCTGTTGGTGTTGTCGGAGTGGAAGTATCGAAATCCCGCGTATTCCTCTTTTTTCTTTCCGGTTTTGAAAGTCTTTTCTGTTAAAGCAGATTTGCATACAAAAGTATTTGTCAGAAACGCTTTCACGCTGTTATATGCAGGTATGACGTGCCCGTGTCTCAAATGCCCGATAGAATAATTGACTACAAAATGTTGCAACCGGGGAGAGAACAGATCGGCTGAAGTATTTGTGGGCATCTTTAGTTGTTGCAATTCGACAACGATATACTTTATGGATGCTGCATTTTGTATCAGATAGAGCACTGACGCGAATGTCTCAGGCGCAATCCGATTCGGCTCGCCAAGGTTGTAAGAGACGATATTCTGGTCAGCGCACATAAAATCAATAATCTTTGGATCAATGCCGCGATATGTAAGACTCGATCCAACAAATACACAATTGTATATTGACTCGCCGGAAGTGAGTAAATCGATATTCCCGTTTTGTGTGGTGTTCTTGGCATATAGGTATACCAAATAGAGTGCTTTGATCCCACCCAGGATGAGAAGGAGGACAAGGAATTTGTAAAGAATTTTTCTGATCAAAATCTAAAATAATAGAATTCATCGGCACCGAAAATACCCAAATGGATGATCATCTCTATAACCAATATATAGAATATCCATCGGACATATCTGGGTAGCCTTTCCAGCCAATTGAAGATCTCCCCGCTGCGTAATCGATAATTTACCAAGTCCATAAAAACAAGAAGAGCAAACAACAATTTGAGATTAACGAACTCTATATCACAACTGAGGTCAAAACTAAACAAGCTTTCAAAAACTTGCCATCCTACGTTAAGGCTTCCGGCTCGAAACCACAATCCTAATACCGAACCGAGAATAAGGACGATCAATACATTGACGACGTGAAGCACCCTGGGGAACCTGGCCAACCCCAATCGTTGATATGCTGTTAATCTTTGTTTTTTTGTCAACTGCTCGTAAGCGACCCAGATTCCGTTCGTTGCTCCCCAGATCAGGAATCCCCAGGTTGCTCCGTGCCAAAAACCAATAAGCGTGTAGACAATGACAAGATTGACAAAAAGAAGGCGCTTTGTGTTCCCAACTTTGCTCAGAGGAAAAAACACGTAATCGCGGAACCAGCTTGTCATGGTAATGTGCCATTCTCTCCAAAAAGCGGTGATCGATGGCTTAAAATATACACGATTACCAAAGTTGAGTGACAGTTCAATGCCAAGCCATCTCGCAGAACCCCTGGCGATATCTGAATATGCGGAGAAATCGGTATATATCTGGAACATAAAAAAGACACAGGCGATCCATACAGTCAAGCCCTGATATCGATCCGGATTGTCAAAAACCTCAGAAACATAAAGATTCAATCGTTCTGCGATGACGAGTTTCTTGAAGAGTCCCCATAAAATAAGTTGGCAACCCTCCTTGAAAGATTGAACATCAAAATCACGATTATGTGTAAACTGCGGAATGAGTTTTTTTGCCCGCTCAATGGGGCCTGCCAACAATTGCGGAAAGAACGATACGTATAATGCCATGTATCCAACATGGCGCTCAGGCTGAACGTATCCGCGATATACATCCACGCAGTAGCTGATTGTTTGAAATGTAAAAAAAGACACTCCCAATGGAAGAATAAAATCATGTCCCGGAAGGCTGAGCGGAACATCAGCGAGGCGAAAAACTTCATTCACCGATTTTGAGAAGAAGTTCAGGTATTTGTAGAAAAACAGCGGCATGAGCTGAAGAAAGACAGATACTCCGAGCACTCGTGCCCGGTTCACTTTCTTTTTCTTCAGAATGAGACCGGTCATATAGGCAACGCATGTCATGCCGATCAGGAGAAGAACAAAAAATGGATTCCAACTGATATAGAAAGCATAGCTGGACATCAGCAACAATACCCATCGAAATTTCTTCGGTATGGTATAATATGCTATGGTTACAGCAATGAGAAAAAATAAGTAATCGAATGAATGGAAAAGCATCTGCTTACGCTCTTGCGATGATGCTTGTCTGCAGAGATTTGATCCCGCGCATCATGATAATGGGATACCACTCAGGTTCATTTGCTCCGCTCATCAGCACATCATGATCAGCCATCCACTGAAGCATTCTGACAATTTCGTCACGTGCCAGGCGAGCACCAAGACAGGTATGTATGCCTTGCCCAAAAGAGATGTGTGCATTAGGACTGCGCTTTGCATTGCATATATGCGGATAATCAAATTTATCCGGATCCCGGTTTGCTGCAGCAAGCGAAACATATACCATTTGTCCAGCTTTTACCGGTATGCCATCAAGATGCGTATCGGAAGTAGGTATCCGAATCGTATACTGAACGGGACTTGCGAGGCGCAGAAACTCTTCCGTTGCATTTTTAATCACATCCGGATTTTTCTGTATCATTTGCAATACATCCGGATATTGAGCCAGATAATAAACAGTCTGGCCAATGGAAAAGATAGTCGACTCTACTCCTGCCCAAAACAGTTGAAGCGCAAGTGACACCAGCTGGGACATTGGTAGTTCCTTTCCTCCTTCCCGGATAAGGTCACTGATAAAATCTTCTTCCGGATGTTTCTTTTTATGTTCAAAAACACCTTGAAAGTATGCCAGCATTGCTGTAGCTGATTTGTCGTGTTCCTGCAGTTGATACCTTGACACAAAAGGCTCAACGATACGTCCAACGGCGTACAATCCAGATCGAAGGCTGAGGATTGCACGATCGTCAAGACCCATGAGCCGTCCCATGACCTTCATGGGAATTGGCGTGGCAATTGCCTCTATCGCATCGATGTCGTAGCAAAGCGGAGATCCTGAGCTTGTCGAAGGATCCTTTGCCTGAACGGCCATAGACAGCACATCGTCCACGACTTCTTGAATAATATCTGCGAGGCGATATCTATTGAAGATGTCAGCCATGAATTTTCTTGAAACTGTATGCAACGGGGGATTGAGAAACAAGAGCCATTTGCTGACTATGCTGCGTAGCGTTGACAGATTGTCATTAGATCGAGCAAAGTGATTTTCTTCAAGTATCCTGAGGTGTTCTTCAATTTCAAGAGTTCTGAACTCATTGTTTTGCAACACTTCCTTCGCCAATCGATGTGAAAGAGTCAAAACATGTCCGTTGATGGTGCGGCAAAGTTCTCCGTCTTCCCTTAAACCAGACAGGTAGTGATATGGATCACTGATGTAACCCTCTGTAAAAGGATTCCAAATCTGCGTTTCCTTTACCGCCATAATTCATTCAATGGTGACGTCGTGTCTCTCAAGCCATGCAGCCAGCTCATCAATTGTCTCATACTCCCAGAAAACAGTTGGATCAACATGCTTCTTCAACCATGCTTCCAGATCTACAGTCATAGTCACAATGACAATAGAATCAAGATTGAAACTTGAAAATGGTACACCCGTCTGAATTTTGCTTTTGTCAGTTCCCGTTTCTTTGGCGATCCAATCAATCAGCCAATTTTCTATAGCAACCTTGTCGAATTGAATTATGCTCATGAGTTTAATCTGTTCAGTTGGTTTGCAAGATATAGGTTCTTGCAATGTTTTCGTTGGATCTTTCCACTTGTAGATTTGGGCAAAGATCGCGGAGTGACAAGTACAATATCGGATACTGGAAGGGCAAACTCGGAGAATATCGTGTGTTTGATTGCAGCAATCAAGGCGGCCTTATTGAGGTCTTTAAGGGCAGACCTGCTGACTTCTGATACAATCACAATCTCTTCATTGCTTCCGATGTCTACTGAAAATACTGCGCTGCTTACTCCATGCATTTCTACAAACCTACTGATGGAGACCTCAAGATCATCGGGGTAATAATTGACTCCATGATAGATGATCAGATCTTTGTGCCGGCCAGTAATGTACAATGCGCCTTCTGATAAGAAACCAAGATCTCCTGTGCGAAGGAAGCTGCCTGGCTGACCATTGATCTTCGCACGAAAACTATAAGCGTTTTCTCTTTGCTTTTTCCAATAACCCTGACAAACGCTTGGGCTCTGGGTCCATATCTCACCGATCTGCATTGCACCAAGCTCACGGCCTGTAGTCGGTTCTACAATCTTCACTACCACGTCATCAGGGGGAGTGCCGGAACTCACTTTAATCAAACTTGAATCGGGATCAATTTCTATTATTCCATTCCTGTACAGTTCTTGATTAAGGGCCATAGTCGGAGCTGGTTTTCCTCTTGGTGAAAAACAAACTGCGAGTGTCGTTTCTGCCATGCCATAACATGTAACCATTTTATCAGCCCGATATCCATTGTTGGCAAATCGACGTGCAAAGTTGTCAAGCGTATGTTGATGGATTGCCTCGGCACCATTGTACAAGTAGGCCATATCCGTGAGATCGATGGATTCTAGTTGTCCATC
>JANNQA010000136.1:0-7004 GCA_031400515.1 Bacteroidota bacterium | reverse complement strand
GATGATGGCGACATGGGGCGGAGGCATCGAACGCGGGGCCTTGTGCGGATGATCGCGCAAACGCTGCGCGCGATGACCTACTACAGGCGCACGGCTTCAGATGCTAGTTGCTGGGTCCTACGCCAAGCGGCGGGGCTGGCGTTATTAAAGAACTTTGCGGCGATGTAGCGAGGCTGACCTCCTTTCCAGTGGGGCTCCGGCTTGCCCCTTATGCCATTGGCCCTAAAATTGCGGTCAATCTTGAATCACTTTACCGGTCCGTAACGACCCTCTCGGAGAATTCATCGTGGCCTACACCTTACCCGCACTTCCTTATGCGTTCGCAGCGCTTGAGCCGCATATCGACACTAAAACGATGGAAATCCATCATGGCAAGCATCATGCTGCGTATACTAATAATCTCAATGCCGCAATCGCCGGTACTCCACTCGAAGGCAAAACAATTGAAGAGATCCTGAAGGGTTTGGATATGACCAATATGGCCGTGCGTAACAATGGCGGTGGATATTACAATCACAACATGTTCTGGGAAATTATGTCGCCAGATGGGGGAGGACTGCCATCCGGTGACGTTGCATCTGCAATTGACAAAGCTTTCGGAAGTTATGATGCCTTCAAAGAAGCATTTGCGAAGGCCGCGACTACTCGCTTTGGATCTGGTTGGGCATGGCTTTGCGTGCAGCCTGACAAGAGCGTAAAGATTTGTTCAACGCCAAATCAGGACAATCCATTGATGCCCGATACAGGATGCACTGGCAAGCCAATTCTTGGCCTTGATGTATGGGAACATGCGTACTATCTGAATTATCAAAACCGCAGACCGGATTACATCGCCGCCTTCTATAATGTCATTAATTGGGCTGAAGTTGCGAAGCGCTACGCTGCGAAATAGCCGTTAGCCGTTATCCGCCATTTGCCATTTGTTGTTCGCTTTTCGCTGTATATGTGTTAAGACTGGAATGTGGATTGCCGACTGAAGAATGTCAACTGAGAACTTACCTACTTCACCGACTTTGTTCGCTGAAGCAAGCGCCCGCGTGCCGCCGAAGCTTTAGCGGAGGAGCAAGGCGAACTACCGACTACCGATTACTGTTTTCGGGACTGAAGACTGCCGACTGTGGACTCCCGATTTACCAACGTTGCGCGGATCTATTCGTAGCTATCTCGTTGGCCAATACGACCAGTACGACGAGGACAAACATGAAAATGAGCATGGTATTACGATTTTTTGGTACTTATTCAATGCTGACAGTCATACAAGTGCAAAAGTCGTGCCAGCTAGGGAAGTCCTCAGTCTGCAGTCTTCAGTCCACAATCAGTCTTAAGTCTAGTCTTGCAGTCTTCAGGCATTGACTTTCTGCGGACTGAAGACTGGGGACTGAAGACCGCCCGACGTTTCCCCGGTTTCCCCTATTTTCGCGGCATGGGTTTATTAGATGGAAAAGTAGCGCTAGTCACCGGAGGTTCGCGCGGTTTAGGTCAGGCAATTGTAAAACTCTTTGCGCAGGAAGGCGCGACGGTAATGTTTACCTATGTCTCGTCAAGAGAAAAAGCGCAGGCTTTTGAGGAATCGCTGAGATCAGCTGGATCAGAAGTCTCCTCAATCGCATCGGATGCGAGTTCGTATGTACAGGCAGAATCTCTTGTGCAAGCGACGCTTGATAAATACGGAAGGATCGATATCCTCGTCAATAATGCCGGCATCACGCGAGACAATCTGATCTTGCGGATGACTGAATCGGATTGGGACCAGGTGATCGAGACCAATCTCAAGTCGGTATTTAATCTATGCAAACATGCGATGAAACCGATGCTACGTCAGCGCAGTGGCTCTATTATTAATATGAGTAGCGTTGTAGGTGTCTTTGGAAATGCTGGCCAAACCAACTATGCTGCATCCAAAGCAGGTATCATTGGATTTACAAAATCACTCGCAAAGGAATTGGGCTCCCGTAACATTCGATGCAATGCAGTAGCGCCTGGTTATATCGAAACAGAGATGACACAAGAACTCTCAGAACAAACCCGTGAGGCGTTTCTCTCCGCGATTCCACTCAAGCGGATGGGGACGGCTGAAGATGTTGCCAATGTCTGCACCTTTCTCGCATCCGACAAGTCTACGTATATCACTGGCCAAGTCGTCTCCGTCTGTGGAGGGATGAATACGTAAAATCCGGTAAAACCGGAAGCCGGGAAAACCGGGAAAACGGAACAGCAGGTGCAGCAGGAGCAGCCGGTTCAACAGGTGCAGCATCTAGCTGTTATTCCTTCTTTGGGTACTGCCTGTGTCAAGCCTGTTGCGACTGAAGACTGCCAACTGAGAACTTACCTACTTCACCGACTTTGTTCGCCGAAGCAAGCGCCCGCGTGCCGCCGAAGCTTTAGCGGAGGAGCAAGGCGAATTACCGAATACCGAATACCTGTTTTCGGGACTGCGGACTGGATACTGTGGACTGATTTCCTCCTCTTCCCGTTCTTCCTGTATCTTTCGCTCAATGACTTCCCGCATTATTTTTCTGATACTTATCGTGTCTACATTAAGCACATGTAGCAAGAAAATTCAAAGCGCATTTATTTCGCCTGAACACCTCATTGTAAGATCTGCTTCTGCTCGCGATGTCGTGTCACCTGGAGTGAGTCCCTGCAATGATCCGTTGGATTTCGGACCGGATTTGAATTATCCCGACCACACAACTCCTCTTCCTATTCAGGTCAATGTACACTTTATGGATATTGGTGATGGTGTACACAATCTCAATAAAGAGCAAGGGCGTGAGTTTGCAAGGCAAATGATCGAGAAATGCAATGCCAAACTGAAGACGAACAGCAAAATGCATTTGCCACTCAATAACAATACGCCTGTACTTCCTGTGCCCTGGTATTTTGTTCTTGCTCCTGATCCGTCGATTCCGGGACATGATGGGATTTATTTTAATCACGATACGGCGTTGTATTTCTATATCCATGGCAAAAACAGTAACCGTACCTCTCGTGATGTGATCAATAAATATGCGGTAAGACCGGATTCGGTGATCAATGTGTTTTTGATGCCGCATCATCCGGATAGTGTTGGACGACCTGGGTATGCTGCTGTAGGCACGGGAATCATGTTGAGTAGCGGTATCAAGATGGCTCAGATATTTACTCCATCACTGAGTGCGGAGAGTTGTGTAGGCTTGCTCAATCATGAAGTCGGTCATGCACTAGGGCTTAGTCATGCATGGGGTGGAAACGATGGCTGTGATGATACGCCAAAGCATACAAACTGTTGGTACTACACTGATACTCCGCCCTGCGATAGTTTGGTATCAAATAATATGATGGACTATAATGCCTGGCAGATTGCATTGACGCCTTGCCAGATCGGACGTGTGATGCGCAATGTCGCAAACCCTTCTTCCCGGATCAGAAAGTTTATTCGCGTTGATTGGTGTACATATCAACCTGAGATTACAATTACAATTCGCGATAGTATCCATTGGAAAGCGCCCAAAGATTTATCAGGTGATGTTGTGATTGCTGATGGTGGAGTGTTGCAGTTGTCATGCAGACTTTCCTTGCCTCGTAGCGCGCGTATAGTAGTATCACCTGCCGGCAGATTGATTCTTGACAATTGTCAGATTCACAATGCCTGTGGCGAGCAATGGGAGGGAATCGAAATACTGCGCCGCGGAAAGGAAAGTGGTACGGTGGAAGTATATGGAAATCCGCAGATAGAAAATGTTGTCCATGTTGTTGAACTTAATACTAATAAATAATCATCATTTTAAAGTCAAAAAGCCCGATTGAATGACACGGTCGGGCAGGTAAAATTCAAAATGTAAAGTCGGTAGTCGATGTAGTGGATAAATTCAAACTTCGCACTTACCAACTGTACCGATTACCGATCACCGATTACCGATTAAAGTGCATGTCCCCAACAAAAGATCAAAAACTGACTTCCTGGTTCGACGGTTATCGGCTTCTCTTTCTATTTTTTCTCTTCGCATGTCTTGTCTACGGCCCACTCTACAATGCCGGCTTCGTCACTGATTTTCTCGGTTGGCTTGAATGCAGAGAAACAACGCCTGTCTGGCGGGCATATGAATGTTTTGGAAACCGTGGATTGTATTACGTGCCATTTATCATACTGGGTTTTCTGACAGAACTCTTCGGACTGCATCCCCCGCCGTGGTTTATTGTTTGGACGGGACTTCATGCGCTGAATGCATGGCTTGTGACAGACGTTTGCAGAAGACTGTTTTCCGCATTTGAAGTTTCATTGCATTGGATTGCGCCTTTGTTTGCCGGGATGATTTTTTTGCTCCATCCCTGGCAAGTGGAGGTTTTGGCATGGAAAGCATGTTCGAATTACCTCGCTTCCGCCCTGCTGATGCTGCTTACATTACGTGCATATCTGCAATACCTTGAAACAACATCTACCAAGTATTATTGGATTTCAGTTGGGACGTATTTTATCTTCCTGTTTACACTTGAGTATGCATTATTTTTTCCAGCGTTGATTGTGATGCTGCTTTGGTTATTGAGTACGCCGACTGGCTTTGGAAGAAGGGCTGTCGGAATATTGTTTGAAGTGATGCCTTTCATGATCGCGATCGCTGCCTGGTTTTGTTTAAATAAACTCTTGTTTGGATTATGGATCGGACATTATGGCGCCGAGACACATACTGTAATCGATGTCATGTCCATGAGTTCTGTTGTCCTCAAGTACCTGGTCAAGACATTGTTGTTCGCACGCTTCCTTCCGTTTCCAGTACAAACAGAGTTATACGGATTCCTGGACACGGCGATCATGGGAGGTCTTATGCTTGGCATCCTCATTGGTTTGTGCGTTCTCTTGTTCCGCAATTCACGACAGACAATGCAGGGGAGGTTGAGGATCTTTTTATTCTTGTCAGCCATTGTCTTTATTATCCCTGTTACGAATCTCTATTTCTACTATCTCCAGTTTTCCGAGAATGATCGCTACTCCTACGTTCCGCTTGCCTTCCTTTCGATGTGGTTGATTTCTATTTTCTGGAATTGGAAGGGTTGGATTGGTAAAGCGGTTCTTGCAACATATCTGGTCATGTGTTTTTGGGGAACAATGGGTCACGTATGTCTTTGGGAAAAATCTACGAAAGCGTACTGGCATATCATCGGGACATTTCAAGAGCCGCAAAAGCAAAAAGTCTTTTTACTCAACGTGCCTGACAATTACAAAGGAACTTTCATGTTTCGCAATATCGGCGGTGATTCTTCTTTCGATGAAGTATATCAGTGGATCGCGAAATCAGGGTACACGGGAAAGATCTACGATGTCTTCCAATACAACATGACTGACCTGAGCAATGATTTTATCGTCACCAAGGAATCAGAGAATAAGATCAAAGTCGAATTCGCGCAATGGGGCAACTGGTGGTGGAGGAATGGAATAGGAGGGGAGAAGTATAGTAATGAAGAGTATACAGCGTGGCCTGAGGGCAAGTATTATTATGTAGAATTCAAGAAGTCACTGGAAGATGCACAGGTCTTTTATCATACACCGGAAGGGTGGAAAACTGTCGAATGATTTCGGATTTCGGAAAGCGGATTTCGGAATGCCCAATTGTTTCTTTCCACCGACATCCAGGATCCGAGATGAATTATCCAAAATCCGAAATGAGTTTGGAAGGATGGAAGAGTGTGGAATGAAAGGCTACAGCCTCCGCTCAGCTTCGGCTGCCGAAGAAGGCTGAGGCCAAGGTCCGCAGGACTCTCGAGATCGAGTCCAGCGAGACTCTCGGAGCTAAGGAAGAACCATATTCTTCAGCCTGAAGGGCTGCAAGACCTTTGCATTGGGCAACGCCCAATGCAAGAGTATGAAAGGATCGAGCTCTGAAGGAGCGAAAGAGAAATTCGATTATCATCAAAGTTTGATTGACAATTCCAGGCGACCATCCAAACCAAGTTCTACAATTTTCTGAAGCGTTGATATACGCACCTCCTTTACATTGTTCTCGATTTTTGAAATATAGGATTTTGTTGTGCCTACTTTGTCCGCAAGTTCTTCTTGAGTCAGGCCTTTTTCAAGCCTGGCTTCCTAGAGTAAAACTCCGATTTTGAAGTTCTCGTAACCTGCTTCCAAAGCGTCACGTTTTTTTGTTCCACGTTTGCCGTAGTGCTTGTCCTTAAACTGTGCAAGCGTGGTGGTATTACTTTTTTGCGTTTTCATGCCTACGGCTCAGAGATTTCAAGATCTTTTTTACAAATTTTGGCAACTAGAAATTTTCTGTGTGACACGGAATTGATAAAATCTTGCCATTTCGTGCATTCAGATAGATGGTGTGTCTGGCACCCTCTCGCACGAAGTGACATCCATTTTTCTCGATATGACGAATGAGATCTATTCTTTTCAAGTGGTAAGCGTGAGTATGGTCTCGCGGATGACATTAACAGGTTCCTGACTTTTTGAGATTTCTCTTCTTGTTTCAACGATCAAGTCCAAAGCCTCCAGAAGATTCTCTCTTGCCTCTTCCAGTGTTTCGCCCTGACCATTCACGCCCTCCATTTCCTCAATATATGCTGCATAACCACCTTCCTCACATTCAACGTATACGGCCGTCAACTGTAATTGTTTCATGGTCTAAATATAAGAATGAATGCCCGAGATCCACTTTCTCTTGGGAATTGAAAATCATGAATCGACAATCAAGCCTTGCCTGCCAGGAATCAGACTCCTGGGATGGTATCTTCCGCGGACAGCACATGGAGCCCGGAGTTTATGTCTGGTACCTCACGGCTGATGTCGATGTATGTGGGAGGCGGAATGTGAGTATGCTGAATAAAGGAGATGTGACGATCGTCAGGTGATACGTCATTGGCTATTGAAAACGCCATTCGCTTTAGACTGCTTGAAGTTTAATGAATTTCAGATAGTCTCCATCATGCTTCATCAATTCGCTGTGCGTTCCTGATTCGACGATTTCTCCTTCTCTCAATACATAAATCACATCCGCATGCTGAATCGTCGAGAGCCGATGTGC
>JANNQA010000053.1:0-164280 GCA_031400515.1 Bacteroidota bacterium | reverse complement strand
GAGCAATTACTGCAAAAAACAACGTAAGGTTTCTCATAGATAACTTGTCAATTTTGAGCAATCAATAAATAATAGCTCAAATGTACCGGCGCACACAGCGAGGTTGTTGGTATTAGAATTAATGATATTTCATGCTAAATGCCTTGGGGGCCTTATGCAGATCAATGAGAAGTTGTGTCTCATTTCTCGCAAAGTCTTCTCGCGCAATCCCGATAGCTATCGGGAGCAAAGACCGCCAGGAATGCATTCAAACTCAGACACTACACAAATGAGAAGCATGGAAAAGCCATGGTACGCTACACTTGCACGCATGCCAAAAGATTATGATACGCCCTTGCTATTCAATGTGTGTTTCTTCGCATCTTGGGATGATGATTCGATCCAAACTTCCGGATACCGGCACGACGATCTTCACCGTGATGTCTGCCCTTGCCCAAAAGCATGGCGCTATCAATTTGTCTCAGGGCTTCCCAAACTTTGAACCTGATCCACGTCTCAGAGCATTGGTGACACGCGCAATGGAATCCGGAAACAACCAATATGCACCGATGCAGGGTCTACCCGAACTACGAGAAGTACTTGCCCAAAAGATACTCAACCTCTACGGCTGTCAGGTAAGCGGCGAACACGAAATCACTGTTACAGCTGGTGGAACACAGGCAATCTTTACCGCAGTAGGCGCCATCATTCATCCGGGAGACGAAGCCATTGTATTTGATCCCGCATATGACTGTTATGCTCCGGCAGTCCGGATCTTTGGAGGCATACCTATACCGATTACGTTACATGGGCCCGACTTCGCGATCGACTGGGCGGCTGTGGAAAGTGCAGTGACACCAAGGACAAGAATGATATTCATTAATACTCCGCATAATCCCCTCGGGCGGGCATTTACCGAGCGTGATATCCGTGCATTGGAAAAGATCGTTTCGAAGCATGATCTGTATGTCGTGAGTGATGAAGTATATGAACACATCATTTTTGATGGTCTGCAACATTTGTCTGTTCTGAGATCAGAGATACTGTCTAAAAGAAGTTTTGCTGTGTATTCATTCGGCAAACTTGTGCATGCTACAGGTTGGAAGGTTGGATACTGCGTTGCTCCTGCAGACCTGATGATGGAATTCAGAAAGATTCATCAATTCAATGTCTTTGCTGTGAATCGACCAATGCAACATGCGTTGGCAGAATATCTTACTGACCCTGTGACATACAGCGGCCTGAATACCTTCTTTCAAAAGAAGCGTGACTACTTCATTGAACAAATGTCCGGCACGGGATTTCGTTTTCTGCCATGCGAAGGCAGCTATTTCATCCTCGCCGATTATAGTGCTTTGAGTGATCTGGATGATATGTCATTTGCACAAAAACTGACAATTGAAGGCGGTGTCGCCACTATTCCCCTCTCTCCGTTTTATGCCAATCCAATAACAGATCAGCGCATTGTCAGGTTTTGTTTTGCGAAGACAGAAGAGACACTTGCGAAAGCTGCAGAACTACTGAAAGCCATGAATATCCACGCACTTTAGTGCGTGGGGACAGGCACCGGAGGAGTACCTTCTGGTAGCATGGGTTTCCATACTTCATTTCCTTTTCTCCGCAAAAACTCATCTTTGATCTCCTGTACAAGCTCAGGCTTGGTAAACAAATCCACCATTGTCATCGCTAAGGCTTTCGCTGCGAAGAGCATTCCTTTATGGCCTATTGACATACCACCACATGCGACAACAACCCAACTATGCCATGGTGCCCCCAACGGTGCGGTCGCAGCTTGCAACGATATTTCAGGAACAATAAAACTGACATCACCCACGTCGGTCGAACCGCCCTGAGGATCTGGTCTTGTACTCTCAAGAGGCTGTATCATCCCTTTCATGCCAATATCCGGAAGGCCATATGCGGTCATGATCTCCTCTGCGAATGCTTCTTCCTCCGGAGTGTAGACGATGGGGCCAAGAAGCTCGAGATTAGACTGAAGCGTCCGTGCACCAGTTTCGTTGACGAGGATTTCATAAAGGCCGCTATTCAACTTAATCTCATACTCTACACCAGCCATCAGCGCTGCGCCTTTTGCAATATCAGCGACTCGCTTTTCTACTTCTGTCACACCGCTTCGCTTGCTATCACGTATCCAAAGCCAGACGTGCGCTTCTGCTGGGATGACATTGGGGACATCGCCGGCCTTTGGATATACATAGTGCAATCGCACACTCGGACGAACATGCTCACGCAACATGTTTATTCCATCGGTAAACAATTCTGCCGCATCCAATGCACTCCGGCCATTCCAGGGATCATATGCCGCATGTGCACTGCGTCCTTTGAAAATGTACAAATTGTCAATGATCGCCTGAGAACTTTGCATGTTTGCTTTGATCTGATCATCGGGATGCCAATCTAGACACACGTCGAGATCATCAAAGAGTCCGTCTCTCGCCATATATACTTTGCCTGCCAGATCTTCTTCAGCCGGAGTTCCGTAATATCGAATTGTCCCTTGTAAACTACCTTTCTGTATCAGTTCTTTTATTGCAATTGCAGCTCCAAGACTACCGGTACCGAAGAGATTGTGGCCACAAGCATGACCCGCGCCATCTTGTTTGAGAGGTTTTCGCGAAGGGATCGCATGTTGAGACATACCCGGCAATGCATCAAACTCCCCAAGGATACCAATGACAGGTTTGCCTGAGCCATATTCTGCTATGAAGGCAGTTGGAATCTTTGCTACTCCACGTGTCACTTTAAAACCCTGCATCTCTGCATAATCCGCAAGAACTTTCGCAGATTGATATTCACGCATTGCTAATTCTGCAAAGCCCCACACCTGGTCGCTGAGACGAATGAGTTCTGCCTGATGATGGTCGACAGAAACCTGAGCTGCATCTTTGAGCACATTGAGATCCGTATCAGCGTTCTTTTGACCAGGCAAATAACCCGTAACCAAAAGGATCACAAACAACAGTGCGGTATTTTTCATTCACGCGAATTTTTATGATGTGGCAATTATAAAATCTAAATATAACCACACCTCACAGAAAAACAGGAACAGGCTCTACATTCTGATGATCAGAAATTCCACCCGTCTGTTCCGGCTTCGGCTCGCCTCAGTAGCGTTGTCGGATATTGGATTTGTATTCCCAAAGCCATTGTACTGAATGCGCCCTGGATCTATCCCATGATCGGTAAGAAATGTGAAGATATTCTGCGCACGTTCCAGGGAAAGCAGATGATTGAATTCATCAGTACCCAAATTGTCTGTGTGGCCATGAACCTCAATGACCATGTCCGGATGACCCTGCATGAGTTCAAGCAGAAGGTATAATTCACGAAAGGAGCGCGGAAGAAAATCTGCTTTGCCGGAATCAAAAAAGATATAGTTGAGTCGTACCGTTTTTTCTTCTTCAAGGACTGCCCGGGATAGATCATCGGGAGCCACAGGGACATCAAGGATCGGCGGAAGTTTTCTCAGCACCACATCATCTATATAATAATATGCGAATGGCAAACACTCACCGGGACATCGGGATCTGACTCGTGTCTCTTCATCACTTTTAAAATTACCTATGATCATGTACCCTGCTTCTGATTGTGCATGAAATTCATGCCTGCATTGCACCCATTCGCCAGGAGTAGAAGAAAGAATCTCTTCATTCGATAACAGATATTCCGGTGTGAGAACTTCATCCGTTTGTGATACAGAGTGTAGAGATGCAAAGCCAACGCCGAGGTTGTTGATCTGAAGTGAGTTGGTGAGTGGATGGATCCAATAGCTGATCTCATAGCGCTGACCGGGCACAAGAGGTTCAATGAGTTGAGTCTGAATATACTCCCGGCAATGCGGTTTACCTCCATGGCATCCATACAACGTAAGTCCAACCCTCGAGTGACCTCCATGTGCTTTCGTCTGTCCGAACCCCTTCTCCCGCCAATGTCGCGGTACATAAATATTCGGGCCATAGGCATCCGGTGAAGCGCCAGTGGGAGAATCCCAATATCTCATCACTCGGGTAAAGTCTTCACCGGAATAGAACCAATCAGTCGGAATCCCGAGATACTCTTCAAATCCCGGATTAGGCACGAGATTATCTTTTGCAGAGGTTTGTGCAAGTAGTGTTATACTCAGCTGAAGCAGGGTGTACGATAGCAGTAACCGCATAACTAAATATTAATCCAAACGCCATTTTTTCCTTTACAGTACCCCAATTTCAGAGGAAAACAATGGCTGGGAAAGAATAATACATGGTTGTTTTTGTGTATTTGTTGTTTTTCTATACCTTGGGGGCATGCTTTTTGCACACTTTTTAGAAAGCAGCGATAATAGGCCGGATAAAAGTCTATTTTTGCGGCTTCGCCAAACGTAAGGCAACAAAGCTGAGCGAGGCCATCCCAAGCCCGAAAGAAGGACATGATAAGAACATTTATGAGAGCACTGTTGTGCTGTATAGTGATGGTTTGTGTGCTCGCAGTGAATGCGCAACAACGTCAGTCTACCAACGTGGTCTCACGTGTCCAAATCCATATTACTCCAGAAACACAGGACCGGGTTCATCTCATGGAACTGGATTTGTCTCATGGCCACTATGTGCCGGGCAAGTTGTATATCTCAGATCTCTATTCATGGCAAATCGATCACGTGCGTGCCCTCGGCTTTCAAGTTGAGATTCTTGTTGAAGATGTAGTGACACACTATGAGACGCAACAGCCGCAGCGTAATCCTCAATCTTGCCAGGAGTATGACTACAACTATCGCTTACCGGAGAACTTTGAATTTGGCTCAATGGGTGGTTATCTCACATACTCTGAAATCCTTGATGCCCTCGATCTCATGCAACTGACTTTTCCACAACTCGTCAGCGTCCGTGAACGCACGGGTGATGAAGAGTCACATCAGGGAAGACCAATTTACTGGGTACGCTTGTCTGATAATGCTGATACCGACGAATTAGAACCAGAGGTCCTGTATACGGCTTTGCATCACGCCCGTGAACCGATGAGTATGATGCAGATGGTTTACTATATGTGGTATCTGCTTGAAGGGTATGGTAAAGATGTTGAAGCTACATACCTCCTCAACAATACCGAGTTGTACTTCATCCCTTGTGTAAATCCTGACGGCTACATCTATAATCAGCTTGTTGCACCAAATGGTGGCGGTCCATGGCGCAAGAACATGCGCGACAATGACAACAATGGGCAGTTCGATCCTCAGGAAGATGGTGTAGACCTCAATCGCAATTATGGATACCAATGGGGTGTAGACAACGAAGGATCAAGTGGCAACCCTTCCGCTGAAGTGTACAGAGGTCCTGCAGCCTTCAGTGAACCTGAGACACGTGCAATAAAAGAATTTGTCGAGCAGCATGACATTTTTATTGCGCTCAATTATCATGCATACGGCAACTATTTCATCTATCCCTGGGGATATACCGAAGATCTTAACCCAGACCTGATCAGGTTTAAGAATTATGGTGAGCTCCTTGCTCTCGACAATGGCTTCGAACACGGCACATCTACCGAGACAGTCGGATATCCTACTAACGGGAGTTCAGATGACTGGATGTATGCAGAGCATGACATCTATGCCATGACACCGGAGCTAGGTGAGGATTTCTGGCCCGCCCAATCTGACATCATAGAATTGTCTCAATCAAGTTTGATGAATAATCTCGCGCTCGCGCATCTTCCTCATCAATATGCTGTCACATCAGAAGTAAACGGTGCATTTTTTACAGACCGTGAAGGCGTTCTCGATATCTTTATCAAAAACTACGGGGATGAATTTGGTGATATGGCACTCACTGTTGTGTCATTATCACCAGAATTAGATATCGATGGCAACATTGTCGAAGTGTCCATGGGGACATTCGAAGATCATATCTATGCTGTGTCATATGAACTTGATCCTTCGACTCAGGGCGGAGATGAATTTACTTTTGTCATTCTCCTGGACAATGGATTTTTTGAAGTGCGGGACACAATCACGAAGATACTTGCAGGAGAGACCGTTGCCTTCGTCGAAGACGGAGATGATATTTCCCAATGGACAACGAATGGTACTACCTGGAATAGCACAGATGAAACAGCACACAGTGGGACGACATGCCTTACAGATTCACCTGATGGCCTTTATGCACCAGGGAAACAAAGTGTCATCGAGATATCAGAGCGAATTGATCTGCGAAACGCGATACATGCCGTAATGGAATTTTGGACCAAATGGGATATTGAAGAGCAGATCGACTATGCACAAGTACAGATTTCGATTGACGGAAACAACTATGATGCACTTTGTGGTGAGCACACCAAACCGGGAGGCGTTTTCCAGTCTTCTGGCGAACCGATTTATGATGGCACACAGGAAGACTGGATTAAGGAATCCATTGATCTGTCGGCATATGTAGGAGCAGAAGTATTTATCCGGTTTGTATTGATCTCAGATAACCTGGGAGGAGAATTTGATGGTATTTACCTGGATGATATTACTGTATATGTGTACGATTCAGGAATTTCTGCGACAACAGAACCAGGCAATACAGCATTGCGGATCTGGCCCAACCCTGTCGATGATCAACTTTGGATATCAACTGAAAGTCTGAATAGCATAACCCAGGCTCAGTGGATTTCTGTCACGAATGCAATTGGTGCTGAAGTCTTCAAACTACGCCTTACTAAACCAAACGAAGCGCATAGAGTCAATACTTCTGCCTGGACGTCAGGACTCTATTTTGTGAATTTCTTCACAGACGGCCGTATCACAGGCACCCAGAAAATAGTTGTAGAGTAGCCCCTTGCGGCTCTGCTAAACACTGGCAGCATTACCCACGCTCATCTCCCACGCTAAAGCTGCCAGGTTATCCTTCCCTCTTGCGGACCTACATCTACTTCCAAAGGGTCAGGAGCTCGCGAAGGACTTTTCAGTGAGACTCAACTGTGAATTCTTACATTCGTGTGCGCCTCTAATATGCGCAACACATGGCAGGAACCTCCTCGCTCGCCGCTTTAGTTGTCCTGTTTGTTTCCTTTATCACACCTCCGGAAAAACAGCTCCATCACAACACGATCTATCCCGTGTCCGACAATCTGATCACGGTAGAGGATACACTTGTCAATTATTGTAAGCTTGTTCGCGCAGGATACTTTTATGGGCAAAAATTCGCTGACAAGAAACTCGGTTTGTCTGCTCAGGACATGGAGTTTTTCAATGACTTGTGGAAGCAGGTCTTCAATATCCCGTATTACCAGACAGGGATCACGAATCAGGAATTCATAGTAGGTGCAAGGTTCGGAGAGGGTAATCGAGTGCCATTCCCTCCAGCAACAATGTACCATCAGGAGAATCCCGACGCATACCTGCTTTTTCATATCGCAAAAGAAGTGGGCATGATCCATAGCCAGTACTTTGCGAAATGCCCAACATGTGTTGAGCTCAGTACAGCGAAGATCAACGCGTATATGAAGACAGCATACCTGCATTCGCAGATCTCGCAAATATGGCTTGGCACCAGTACATTGAAAAAAGTGTCTGTTGGTGAGATCAACGACTTCTGGATTTTCCTCAGGTGTATGTTTATAGATGATCAGATCAATCCGAAACTGAAACCCTATTTCATCAATCTCCCTCCTGTCGTCAAATGTCCGGACACAACAATCATCAAATGCAAAGATGAAATCAAACCCAAGGTCTCAGTTGGTTACAGGCATTGTGAAATCGGTGGCAGGATCGATACCATTGGCCCAATACTCAGGCATGGAATTGATGAATGTCCGGGAGCAATCTATCATATCAAATTCATCGCAAGAGATCAGTGCAATAAAAAAGACAGCGCCATCCAGGTTTTTGTCATAGAAAATGAGAAGCCAGAATTTACCTGTCCGCGAGATACCATTGTTGCCTGTATTGAAGACCTCATCATCCATAAACCGAGTGTGACTTCGAGCTGCAGCCTTAGCGTAAAACAGTCTACACGTGGACCTAAACTTGCGAAGGGAAAGAAAAACTGTCCTGATGCGATATACAAACTGGAGTACGTCGTCAAGGATACTTGCGGACGCGAAGTGACTTGTGAACAAACTATCACTATCAAAAACAATCCTCCGAAGATTACATGTCCCGCTGATCTCACCGTTGAATGCAAAAAAGATATCAAAGAAGGTGAGCCGAAATACACGATCAGTTGCTATAAAAAGGCAAAGAAAGTGTCGGTGACCGGACCTACACTAACCAAAGGGAAAGACGAATGTCCTGGTTCAATCTATGAGATCACCTATGAAGTCACTGACAGCTGCGATCGCACAGCGAAATGCACTCAGAAATTTACGATCGATAATAAGGGCCCGCAGATCACCTGCCCTCCGAACCAGGAGGTACTCTGCTTTGAGGAAATCTCCACAGGCCCTCCAGCCAGTTTTGTAGTTGCCTGCAATATGGGCTATGATATCAAGATCTCGAATCCGATTCGGATCATCGGAGAACACAATTGTACCGGAGCAGTGTATTCTGTGACCTATACCATCACTGATGCTTGCGGAAGGACAGATGAATGCGAACAACTCTTTACCATTCTTCAACCAGATCTTAAGATCATCTGTCCTCCAGATCGGACTGTGATGTGCGATGATGAAATCAAGGAAGAAAAACCGGTCGTGACGATAGCCTGTAAGCAGAATTATACAGTTACAGCTACCGAGCCGGCAGTGATCCAAGGCCAACCTAACTGCCCAGGCGCGAAGTATGTGATCATCTATGAGGTGAAGGACAAATGCGGACGTGTAAAGGAATGCAGGCAGATATTCACGATTGATAATCCTGCTCCCGAGATCGTCTGTCCTCCGGAGACGACTGTGAATTGCTATGATGAAATCGATACGACTAATCTTCAATGGCCGGTTCCTGTAGTCTCCTGCGATCTGACCTACAGTTTTGACTCAGACGAGCCTGTGCTGGTATCCGCTCCCGGTACTGAAAATTGTGATGGTGCGCGATATGCATTCAATATTGTTGTCATCGATGAGTGCAACAGGAAGGCTGAGTGTAAGTGGTATATTACAATACGAGTCCCAGAACCTGAAATCACGTGTCCGCCGGACATGACCATTGAATGTGAGGATGAAGTTGTCGAAGGAACTCCTACTGTCAAGACTTATTGTAATCAGACCTATACTGTCAAAACAGAAATAGGTATTGTCAGCGGATTGCCGAATTGTCCGGGCACCGTTTATGGTATCGCTTATATCATTACCGACGAGTGTAAGAGAGAATTTGAATGCGTACAACTCTTTACGGTCAGTAATGCAGCTCCGAAAATTGAATGTCCACCTGACCTGACTGTAGAATGTTTTGAAGATATTATAGGTGAGTCTGTAGTGACAGAAGAAGTCTGCGAGGATGGTGTTCTGGCGTCGACATTGGATGTAGAGTCCGGGGTAGAGGGTTGTCCCGGTGCGGTGTACGTCCTTACGTATACACTCATTGATAGCTGTGGCCGGGTAGCACAGTGCGAACAGCGCTTTACCCTGCAAGATCAACCACTGGAGATCACCTGTCACCCTGATACCATAGTCTCATCAGTCAAGGATATCGTACCGGGAACCGTCACAGTAACAAGTCCTGGTTGCGATCTTGAAGATGAGGTAACACATACAGCTCCTGTCCTGTTCAGCGGTGTGGCCGGACAGGTAGGTGCAGTTTACACCATCACATTTACAGTGACGGATGACTGTGGCCGGACAAAGAGTTGCATCCGTCGCTATACATTGATTGGCATTCCCGATGACGGAATCTTTGTCATCTGTGACTGCTGGAATCAATATAAGCTGGTCTCACTGGATCTTGTACAAAATCAAAATGACAAGGTCCATGGAGATATTGCGGCATTGATTAGGAAGTATGGCTGTGAAAAAGTGAAAAAATGGCTACAAAGCGGCGCCGTAGAGCTTTGGAACGCATGGTCATCGGCAGAGATACTCGGAAGTGGAACTGGCATCGCAAGTGATATCGCCCGACGCGGTGATATCAATATCGTCATGAAAAACCTGGATAAAATCACAAAGGCGATCGAGATCCTTGAGGAAGCCATCAATGGTGAACCGAAGAAGACATTGGAGATCATTGCTGGATGGGGTATTACGGAAGGTCTCAAACATCTTACTGGAAGTGGAACACCTGCGGCGGTATACTCTGCAATTAAATCGCTGGGTGAGTTTGCACAATACCTCAACAACGAAATTCTGATTATCAATATCAAAACGCTCGCGAATTATGCGGACCGTGATCCTAATATTTTCGATCCCGATCACTATTTGCGTGAATACGCGAAGATCCATGAAATCCGACCTGGTGACCGCGTAACATGGAACGATGTCCATAATCCTTTTCGCATTGCAATCTGGGAGTATGCACAGCATCGCATGAATAATGTCAAGCTCCCACCTTTGAATGAGATCTGGAAGAGCCAGGAGAATATGAACTTGCTCAGGACTGTGACTTATACCATGCTCAAAGAAGCCTGCCAATATTGGTGTTACAAACTTACATTGAAGCAAAACCTGAATAAACTTATCCAGGAACAAGGTTTGTTGCTGAGATTCAAAGCAGTTCTTGAAGCACTCAAAAACTATGATTGTCAGGGGAATGATAAACCCTGTACAATGCCGAATGCGGAACTCAAAGAAGTGAACGGTGTTTTTATCTGTGATTGTGTGAGTGGGTATAAATGGGATCCGGGAAAAATCAGATGTATTCCTTTTACGGACTGTTCTGCAATCAGCAATTCTGTAGAAGTGTACCGTGGAGAAAACTATGAATGTGATTGTGCACAGGGATATGAATGGAATAGCGATCACACGATTTGCGTCCGTGTCGAACCCGACTGTGCAGCGCAATATCCAAACTCCGTTGCAGTATGGAACGACGCTGACAATAAATACTACTGTGACTGCCCCAATGGACTCCAATGGAATTCAGCAAGGACAAAATGCATTCCAATTGCTCCGGATTGCGCAACACAGTATCCTAACTCCGTAGCGGTATGGAATGACGCTGACAACCGATATTATTGTGACTGCCCTAGCACTTTGCAATGGAATACTGCACGGACAAAATGTGTTCCTCCAGCTCCCGATTGCGCCTCACAATATCCCAACTCTGTCGCTATCTGGAATGACGCAGAGAATAAATACTACTGCGATTGTCCTACTGGTCTGCAATGGAATGCTACTCGGACAAAATGCATTCCTCCAGCTCCCGATTGCCCTTCACAATATCCTAACTCTGTCGCTATTTGGAATGACGCAGAGAATAAATACTACTGCGATTGTCCCACTGGTCTGCAATGGAATAGTACAAGGACAAAATGTGTTCCTCCAGCTCCCGATTGTGCATCTCAATATCCTAATTCAGTAGCTGTTTGGTATGATGCAGAGAATAAATACTATTGCGACTGCCCTACCGGTCTGCAATGGAATAGTACGAGGACAAAATGTGTTCCCCCAGCCCCGGATTGTGCATCTCAATATCCTAACTCAGTAGCTGTTTGGTATGACGCAGAGAATAAATACTATTGCGACTGCCCTACCGGCCTCCAATGGAATAGTACCCGAACCAAGTGTGTTCCACCAGCTCCCGATTGTGCCGCTCAATATCCTAACTCTGTAGCTGTTTGGTATGATGCAGAGAATAAATACTATTGCGACTGCCCTACCGGTTTGATCTGGAACGGAACACGAACTGCATGTATTTCTCCTTCTCCGAATTGTAGTGCGACCTACCCGAATACAGTTGATTTTTGGAATCAAGCCACCAATGCATGGGAGTGCAGATGCCTGGAGGGATATATTCCGAATGCGACTAATACAGGATGTGACTATGCAATCCCGGATTGTAATACCTTCTATCCTGGTTCGGTTGCCGTTTGGTATGCACCTCAAGCCAAATATCTCTGCGATTGTCCTCAAGGCACTACGTGGAATAATGCCAGAACTCAATGTCTTCAATCCGGAGTGGGCGATTGCTCTTTGCAAAATCCAAACTTTGTGACCCTTTGGGATGGCGCACAATATCAATGCTATTGCAAGAGTGGCACTCAGTGGGATCCTGCACAGAATAACTGTGTGCCCACTGTGAATAGAGAGGATCCACAAGTGAATCCCCAGAATCAGAAGACAGGAAAATGCAATGAAACATGTGGTAGTGGTGCAGATCAACCAGAGCAATATACAATCGATGTCTACAAGGCTACAGGGTCAGTGCTATTCACTTATAATACAGAAACCATCAAGGACAGGATCCATGTGTACTATGGCAATGCGAAAGTATTCGACAGTGGTTGCGTCGGTGCGCAAGGATCTCAAACATTGACCTTAAATGGATACTCAACTGTGTTTAGAATAGTTGTAGATCCATTATGTGATAAAACTGAAACGAGCGGCACAAACTGGAGCTTCACGCTGGGTTGTCCGCAGTAACGGATCAATGGCGGAAGCATGCACTGAGCGCAGTCGAAGGGGGCGGAACGATGGAACGCAATGATATCATGCCTCAATCCTTAGTACGCAAAGGCCTATCAGTCTACGTTTTGGTATACACTCTGAACTGCCTGAGATGAAATATCAATATCATTAAACTCAATAAGGCCAGGACGCCCATCACTGCTGCGATACTCAGATTTGCTTCCAGACCACGCTGCTTCATGATCAACATCAATGCACCAATCGTGATATCCATCAATACAAAAAAGGTGAGTAATACCGGAGCCAACAGATAACCCAATGGTCTCTTTTTTAGCAATAACAGTCCGACAATAAACATTCCGGGGAGAAAGACAGAAAGGTCAATTACATGTACTGCATTTGTTGGCAGCCCCACTTCCGTAACAGACTCTGGGATTGTCTCTTGCAAAATCGCCGGGATGATTTCTGAAAGCCAGAGAAGACAGAAGAGCACTGCAAGTACAATGAAATAGATCCCCGCAAATTTTATCAGTGTCGGATTTATTATTGATGGAACCAGAAGTGTTTTCGATTGACCATACATAAAAAACAAAACCGTATAGAACGATAGCCCCAATGTGATACAATAGATCAAAAAGAGCATGTTGAAGTGGACACCAAATGCATAAATGAGAAACGTGTACAAAAGATAAATCACAGTACCGGCCCACACGAGAAGTGCACCTCTATGGCCTTTGTAGCTAAACAGTGTCGCGATCAACAGGACCGGCACCACAAGAAACAAGTTTGCAATATCCTGACCGATGGCCTGTGCCTGCCAGTTCAGTGTTTCGCGCGTATAGAAATCCGGAGTCCAAATTCCAACCACACTGACTAGCGAAACCAGACCAGCAAGCGGCAGAGATAAATAAAGAATATTACGATCGGATTTTCTGATCGACATGTTTGTGAGAATTTTATTCCAAGTTCGACGCCGCACCGAATCCGATCAGTGATGCCTGTCAGAGGCGGTGGTGATTTAAGTCAACATTGGTGATCTTCTTCATTCTATTATCCGGAAATAGGCGTCACAGGGATGTGCCTCTACTAAATCGGTCTTGTCTCAATCCCCTTTTTCACAATTGCCATGACACGCTCACGGTCTGCACCGACCAAAGGTCTGCGTGGTAGACGTACATACTCTGTACCCAACCCGGCCATCATCTCGGCCAGTTTGATATTCTGCACAAGTTGAGGATGAATATCAAGTTCAAGCAAAGGCATGAACCAACTATAGATCTTTCGTGCTTCTTCTATCTTACCTGCCTTCGTGAGATTATAGATGGCTACTGTTTCTTTCGGAAAGGCATTGACAAGCCCTGCTACCCAACCATCGGCACCCATGAGGAGTTCTTCCATCGCAATGGTATCGACACCACAAAGGATTTTGATACGATCACCAAAAGCAGTGCGCATGCGTGTCACATTCGAAACATCACGTGTACTTTCTTTGATAGATTGAATTGTCTCATACCTGAGCAACTGTTCTAGCATCGGGACAGTCACTTCGACCTTATAGTCAACGGGGTTATTATAAATCATGATCGGAAGATCTGTGCTTTGTGCTATCGTGCTGAAATATTCCACAGTCTCAGCATCGGTGGGTTTGTACATCATGGGAGGAAGCACCATCAGGCCATCTGCTTTATTGTCTTGAGCAAGTCTGGCTAGCTGGATCGCAGAAGATGTTGGGCCTTCTGCGACATTCACCAGGATTGGAATTTTAGTCGCTTCAGTCTTTGTAAGACGCAAGAGATCAATACGTTCAGCGTGTGTGAGAGTGCTGCTTTCGCCGAGTGAACCTCCGACGATAATACCATGAACACCCGCTTCGACTTGTGCCCGAATACCCTTTTTAAATCCAAGCGAATCAATGGCCCCGTCATCGGTGAATTTCGTTGTGACTGCGGGATATACACCTTGCCATGTTGGTTTCATAATTCTGTATTTAGCGGTAAATATAGAATCTGGATGGCAGGGATTTTATTTCCTGCCGATTTCCTGCCCAGTCCAAGTTTCAGAATGACGGTGTAGTTTGTGCGAAGTTCCAAACGTCACACAAGAGCATATGGCAGACAGGCAACTCTCGCTTATTTTTCTATTCATCATTTGTTTTGCTGCTGTCGCCTTCGGAGCAATGGATTCGGTCCTTGCTCCGGCATACTTACCGGAGATATTGCGTGACATGGGAAGCGCGGGAGATGAAGAGATGGCCGCCAGATTGGGAGCGTGGATCAATTTTAGTTTTCTGGCGGGAGGATCAGTAGGCGGAATTCTTTTGAGTTTTATTTCGGATCGGATAGGCTGCAGGAAGGTCCTTGCGCTTTCATTGTTACTCTATGGAGGAGGGAGTGGCTTGGGTATCTATGCGACAAATTGGGAATTGCTATCACTTACGCGATTTTTGGTTGGCACTGGAGTTGGAGCCGCATTGGTTGTCACAGTAGTGATGATTGGGAATGCATGGACACGGGCAAATGCTGTAGCACTCGGAGTTCTTTCGGTCGCCTATCCGGTAGGAATTATTTTATCCGGTATCATCACAGCGTTGGTTTCAGATTGGAAGCTGGCATTTATGATCGGATCCGTTCCAGCACTACTTGCATTACCTGTTTATCTGATAACTCAGGAGACGGCCTTACAAAGGAAAGAATCACCATCGTCTACACGAATATCACTCGCATCACATAAAGGCAGGCTGCTATCGGGAATTCTCATTTATGGGAGTATGCTGATAGGACTATGGGCTGCATTTTCCTGGCTGCCTACCTGGGTGCAAAGTCTCGATGACAGTTCTACAAATGTTGGATTGTCAGAACGAGGGACGGCAGTGATGCTACTTGGACTTGGAGGATTGTTTGGTGGTGTGATCTCGGGATGGCTTGCAAATACTTTCAGTGCATGGCGAGTGCAGGCATTGTGTTTTATCATCTGTATCCTGCTCACATTGTTGTTATTTAAGTTGAACGTGACTTACTCTGTCTGGGTGCTCATTGGTTCTGGTCTGCTCGGCCTTACGTTTGGAGTCAGCCAGGGAGCATTGAATGCATTTATTCCGGACCTTTTTCCTATTGAAATACGAGCTGGCGCTACCGGGTTATGTTTTCATATAGGCAGAATCTTTACAGCGATAGCGGTTTTCTTCGTTGGTGCGTGGACAATTGCACTGGGTGGTTATGGTAATGCGATATTTACGTTTTCGCTGGTGTACGTGATTGGGTTGATGGCGCTGTTGGGGATGAAGAGGGGAAAGCAGGTGAAACCGGTGAAATAGGGAAAACCGGTGAAACCGGTGAAATGTAGCGGCGAACCTGGGTATTCGCCATTGATCATGTTCCAAAGAATAAGTTTTATTTATGCCGCATATTAAATTGAGAAACGATTTATTCGGGATCACAAGTTTACTTGACTATCGGAAGGAGACGGCGGCACCACTTTGTTCTCTCACCGACCTTCTCTTGCGTGGAGAATCTACATTGACTGAATCAGAACGTGAACTGATTGCGGCATGGGTTTCTTATCTCAATGAATGTCTTTTTTGTTTTTCAGCGCACAGCACTGCAGCATGTATGTTGCCGGGTGGTGACAAGTCGCTGATTGAAAAGATGAAAGAGGCCTGCCTGCCGGAAGGCATGGGTATCGCATCAATGGATGTAAGTGATAAAATACGCGCACTTCTCAGCCTTGCAGGAAAGGTGCAACAAAGCGGAAAGAGCGTGCAGCAATCTGATATTGATGAAGCACATACACATGGTGCGACGGATCTTGAAATTCACGATACCGTATTGATCGCCGCAGTGTTTTGTTTGTACAACCGCTATGTGGATGGACTTGATACTGCCACACCAGACGATCCTGAATTTTATCAAGTGCTTGGAAAACGTATCGCAGGTCGGGGATATTCGATGCCAACGGATGGATACCATCCTTTGAAGGTCGGCATTTCGACAGGCTCAATGACCGACAGGCTCAATGATTGACAAACACCGAGTGAGATGTGTTAGCAAGTATTCAATAAACATACAAGCATGCCATATATAAAAACTCCGGACAGCACTCCTGGTATTCGTGGACTGATGAATTTCAGACCAGATGCTGCGCTTGCACTCAATCAACTTGCTCAAACCTTGCTTGCCGATGCGGCTTCGCTCTCACGGAGTGAACGTGAGATGATTGCTTCTTTTGTCTCTCATCAAAATGATTGTCTGTTTTGTATGAAAACGCATGGAGCCATTGCTGCACATCTTCCTGGTTGTAATACTGAACTTATGCAATCTGTGTGGAGTGATTACGCCTCTGCACCTGTGAGCGATAAGCTTAAGGCATTGTTGAATATTGCAGATCACGTAAGAGTCAGCGGGAGAAACGTCACTGAGGATGACATCGCCAGAGCCCGCGATCTTGGTGCAAGCGATATGGATATTCACGATACAGTATTGATCGCTGCAACCTTTTGCATGTTCAATCGCTATGTAGATGGGCTTGGAGCGACAACGCCAGATGATCCGGCTTTGTATGAAATGATCGGAAGACAACGTGCAGCAGAAGGGTATCTGACAAAATCAGTGTTGATTAAGGATTAAAGGGGAGGAAGAAGGGAGAATGTACTCCTATCCAAAAATATTGATTCAAGATTGATAGAGGGCCGGAGAATTTTATCCGGATGTTACCCAGCCTGAGATTTTTATTCCCAGCCCGAAACCTACCCGCGATACATTTCATCAATCGTCTTCTTATAGTGCTCCTCTATGACGTCACGTTTGAGTTTTAATGAAGGAGTCAACAATCCATTTTCAACACTCCATGATTCATGTATCAACTTAAATTTTTGAATCTGTTCATGTGTACTCAGCGATTTATTGATCAAAGCAATATGCGACTCGAATGCCTGCTGAATCTGTGTGTTGTGGACCATATATAAAGGTGCTGTCCAATGTACCTTTTGTGAACGACACCATTCTTCTAACAATTCAAATTCCGGAACGATCAATACTCCGGTGCTTGGTCGTCCGGAACCTATCACCAATGCGCGATTCACCCATTGATCTTGTTCGAGAATTTGCTCAAGCTTCACAGGTGAGACATATTCGCCGAAGGCATTTTTGAATTGTTCTTTTACACGCCCCGTGATACGCAGAAACCGGTTTTCTACAAATTCACCACGATCACCTGTTTTTAACCATCCGTCTGTTGTGATTGCATCGTTGGTTTCTTCTGGTCGCAAATAATATCCCTGCATGACACCATTGCTCTTCAGTAACACTTCACCAGATCCAGTACCGGGTGATTCTTCAATTTTTATCTCTATGCCGGGAACCGGTGGCCCGACAGTTCCTGGTTTGTTTCCTCCTGGTTCAAATCTATTGAGAGTAGCTACTCCACAACATTCGGAAAGGCCATAACCTTCGCGCACAATAATACCTGCGGCACGAAAAAGGTGTTCCGTGCCTGGATTCAATGCTGCACCACCGGCCAGTATTCCTTGCAATCTTCCTCCAAAGGATCTGCGTAATCTCCGCAAAATGAAGGCGCGGATCACGGATTTCAGAAATTGCCTGCCGGAATTTATATCGAGTGCCCAAAGCAACACACTCCGGACAAAATAATGTCGTGTATCACCTGCACGCTGAAAATTGCTCACCGCCCGATCAAGAATACGCGGTACAGCAGTCAGATAATGGGGTCGCACTTTTTTCAACAATGCCATCCCTTGTCGGGGAGAATCGGCAAAATGAATATGCGCACCAGCAGCGAGGTAGCAATAGATTGCAATACGCTCCAGAATATGACTCACCGGAAGGTAGCTAAGTACAGAGTGTCTGTAACGCACAGGAATCACCGTCAATACACTGAGCACGGTCGAGATCACATTGGCATGTGAAAGCATCACACCTTTGGGATCGCCAGAAGATCCAGATGTATAAATGATGAGAGCTGTATCCTCTGGTTTGCACATTGCATCCGAAGTATCACTGAGTTCAAGTGGTCGGGTATGTAATTCATCAAGAGCGATCAGCTTGCCGGTATTCGTGATCTTCTCCAGGATTGCAAAATCTTCTTTAGTCTTTGTAACGCAACATCCAGGCTTTACCTCTGAAACGATCATCTGCATATCACCTGGTGGCAATGCAGCATGCAATGGCACAATCGTACAGCCAAGTTGCATCAAAGCGAATTCCGAAGCAAGAAGATGCGTGTCCCCACCTCCTGACAACACGCAAATCCGATCTCCTTTCGTATATCCTTGCATATCAAATGCGGTAGTCAGGCGTCCAATAAGATCATTAAAACCCTCGCTGTCGATAGTATCCGGCCTATCTCCATCCCAGGTAGTAAGCCTTACATGTGCCGGATATCGTGTGGCTCGATAATGAGGGATGTCGGTGATCAGACGAAGCATGTGATAAAGTTAGCACAGAGGCAAGAAGAAGTTTAAACCACGAAGGACACGAAGATCATGAAGTTCCCTGTAAATAGCAGTTGTGTTATAGTTTGCGTTCTTCTCTTTGATCTTCGCGGTCTTCATGCTCTTCGTGGTAAAAAAACACGCTTTGCTTAAAAATAAAAAAAGCGCATGACCATCATAGCCATGCGCTTTAATTTGTATCATTAACAACAACTACTAGATGTCCTTGCCTGTGTCAGCACGCAACTCAATCCGGATACCGAATTGATCATCAACAAAACCATCTTTCAGATTGTCGAAGAATTTCTGTGACAAGACTTTGATGTCCCACTCAGTCCGATCGATTTTAAACAACGGGGTTGTCGCAGTCAATGAACCGTTTGCAACATTCACATTGGCTTTGAATCCGATAGATTTAGTGATGCCTCTCAGGGTGAGGTTACCAAATATCATTGTGTTTCCTTCAGCGTCGTTTTCGAGGGCAGTAACTTTTGTAATCTCAAATTTGCCTGTCGGATATTGTGCGACATTGAAGAAGTCATTTTCCTTTCCCTGGGCAGTGCCTTTCAAATGTGCTTCAAGATTGTCTTTCATTTGACCCTGGAGATCAGCAACTGTGATTGTGTTCATATCAATGACGAAGCTGCCACTTTCAAGGACACCATCTTTCACAGTTAATATGCCTTCAGAAATATTCACAGTGCCGGTGTGAGTAGCCTTTTGAGCAGGCTTGTAGCCTTCCCAAATCAACTTTGATGAGCCAGTTGCTACATGGAAGGTTTTGGCTCCCCCGTTGTTGTTAGAGACAACTACTGCCGTGCTGTCCGTAGCATTAACACTTGCATCATCTCCCTTGCCTTTGCATGAGACAAAAGAGAGCGTGGTGACAGCGAGAAATAAAACAAAAAACAGATTTTTCATTTGTTTGAAAATTGAATAATTAAAAAAAGAATGCGGTTTATAAAGGACTGTAGATCTAAACGGTCGTCATATACGTGAACGCTTCCTGAAGCCCTGGTAGTACAGTAACATCGTCTATTAGGGAGTTGTTCACAAATTCAAGGGTTTTCCCCGGGGCCAGAACAAGGGCTTTACCCTGGTTAACCAGCGTACTGGGAATGATCATCAATACATTTTGTAGCCAGACACCAGCATTTTCCCCACCTGCCACGAGACAAAAGCCTTCAGGTCTTACGTCCTTAACAAGGGATTCCATCACTGCAGGACTTGTAACACCAGCAACGATGACCTGATTTCCCCGTTTTCGCAACAAATAGTGCATGATGTCACGATATATCGCATCCAATGCCTCACTATCCTGAATTAAGATCCATCTTTCACCCTCACGAGAAGGCATGACGGAGTCCAAAGCAGCATGTACTTTTTGTCTGAGTGTGGAATAAAATATCTGTACATGTATCTGTTGCAGCACACCGGATAAGAGAAGAACATTCACTTGATTTAGAAATGGTATGAATCGGGCAACAACAGCCTTGTCAAATCCTTCTTTGCGGATATAACAGTTCATCAGGCTTTCCACTTTAAATGCATCCAAATCCTGTAGTGCCAGGCAAAGGGTTTCCGACAATTCGCTTTCATTTGTCGCAAGAGCAGATTCTTTGGCTAGTAATGCAATTTCTTCGCGGCTTTTTCCGGCAAGTGTGGAGATGCGGTGACCCTGCTTGAGCAATGAAGCCAATTGTTGCAGAAATGATATATCGCCCGCAGTGTAACAACGGGCATTACAAAAACTCCTGGCAGGCGAAATCAGTCGGTAGCGACGCTCCCATGTCCGGATGGTATGTGCGGGAACACCCGACAGTGCTTCGAGATCACGAATAGAATACGTCAATTGTTCAGCCATGGGAAATCAATATACGTTGAGCACAACAGTTTTTAGTCATTTGGGTTTAGATCCTGGACTAAAACAATTTGCCATCCCGGATATTTATGCTTCATTGCACATGTTAAAAAACACGCCTATGAAAATCGGTATCGTCTGCTACCCAACCTTTGGCGGTAGTGGTGTCGTGGCCACTGAGCTGGGTATGGCTCTTGCAAGCCGCGGCCACCAGGTACATTTTATCACATATCGACGGCCGGCGAGACTGACACCTTTCCAGGAGAATGTCTATTTCCACGAAGTCTCGACGTATGAGTATCCACTGTTTGAGTTTACTCCATATGACACGGTACTCGCGAGCAAAATGGTGGACGTAGTGCTTCATGAAAAGCTTGACCTTCTACATGTACACTATGCCATACCTCATGCCGCTGTGGCATTCCTGGCAAAAAAGATTCTGGAAACAAAAGGCATTTATGTGCCCACGGTGACGACACTTCATGGCACTGATATTACTCTTGTAGGCAATGATGCTTCATTTGCGCCTGTAGTTGAGTTTAGTATCAATCAATCCGATGGCGTGACCGCCGTTTCTCAGCAGCTAAAGGAAGAAACGGAGAGGGTGTTCCGTCTCACCAGAGACATCGAGGTCATTTACAACTTCATTGACTTCAGCAGATTCCGTAAAGTAGATAAGACCCATTTTCGAAAAGCGCTGGCGCCTGATGGAGAAAAAATCTTGCTTCACACATCGAACTTCAGAAAAGTGAAACGTATCCAGGATGTCATTTCAGTATTCGAAAAGGTTTCGAAAGTCATTCCAGCAAAGCTTCTGATGATCGGTGATGGTCCTGAGCGTCTTCACGCCGAAGAACTTTGTCGCAAACTCAATGTCTGTGATGATGTACGTTTCCTTGGAAAACAAGATGCGATAGAAGAACTCCTCGCAATTTCAGATCTGTTTATCCTTCCTTCAGAGCATGAAAGTTTTGGTCTCGCAGCACTCGAGGCAATGGCTTGTGAAGTGCCTGTGATTTCTTCAACAGCAGGTGGTCTGCCCGAAGTAAATATTCAGGGCGTGACCGGCTACCTGAGCTCAGTAGGTGATGTTGATGACATGGCAAAGAATGCAATCAAACTTCTCAAGGATCCGGAACTCCTTGCTCAATTCAGCAAAGCTGCCCTCGCGCGTGCGAAAGAATTTGATATCGATATCGTCGTACCACACTATGAAAAGTATTATGAAGAGGTGTTGGAAAGAAGTAAAAAAATAATTGGCCACCGGTTATCGGTTAATGGTTAATGGTTAATGGTTAACGACGCTTCCGTTCACCGTTTTTACCGATTACCGTTCACCGTTCACCTAATAAAGAGAATCTTCGTTACCAATGCATCGGGCTTATCAAATTGTGATTGAGTAGTACTGAAGACAAGATATACGCCAGTTGATGCACGCTGACCACTGAGATCGCGACCATTCCATATAGCCTGTCCACCGAGCGACTGCGTCTCATAGATAAGTGATCCATGGATGTCTGTGATTTTTACAATAGCATCTTCGGCCAGACCTTTTACCGCAATCGGCCCATCATATTCTGGTCTTACAGGATTTGGAAATGCATAGGCATCTGTTCTATGCAAAGGTCCGCCAGCAATAGCATCTGTGCGTAAAACATTGATACCAGATTCAGTACCGATATAGACATCGCCATTTGTGGGATCAATGATGATATCGGTGATCGCATTGTTGAGCAATGGACTATTTGCGGTATTGTATTGTGCTACTTGAGTTTCACCATCAGGAGATACGACAAAGACACCGCCATTTTTTGTGCCCAGCCATTTCCTGTTTGCACCATCAACAGCGATTGTGGTGACTTCATCTTCGAAGAGCAGAAAAGCGATGGTTCCCTCCTGATCTATTTTCACGCGATATCCATGAGAATCTCCGGTAAACGGATCCTGAGCACCATCAAAGATTACAGGCCCTTCTCGTGTGCCTACCCAGATATCACCTTCACGATCTACAGTCAATGTCGAAAGTAAATTTATTGGCAGAGCGCTGTTATTTGTGTTGAAATATTTATATCGGTCATCAGTAGTTACATCTATGGTGCCATTGTCATCGAAGACAAGTATACCTTCCAGGACAGAGATCACGGCAAACCATTTATAACCACGATGATCCACGACGACCTGTGCAAGTTGTGTGCTACCCGGGACGCTGAAATTTTTCCAGGTTCCATCAGTCTTTTTAACAGCAATCGGTTTTGTAGCGAGAAAGTTACTCATCCACAGATTCCCTTCGTCATCGAAAGCCAATCCTGCGATGCGTTCACGTAAAGGGTCTCCTACTGCTCCTTGCAGTATCGAGTTTTCCTGATTATAAACAGTAAAGTTTTCAAAATCATATTCGACGAGTCCTGCAAAGTATGAGCCGATGTATACACGAGATCCATCGGGATGCACAATGATCCTGAAGTAATCCTGTACCTCATTTTGTGCCAGTTCCGGATGTGTATCATGATTAAAACGAAACCATTCGCCGTTTTCCCTCAGAAGAAAACCCTCACGCCGGTTAAGTGCATTATAGGAATCCGAAACCCCGCCTGTAGCGACGAAAAGTTTACCCTCATGCAGTACCATCTCGCTGACTTTATCACTCACAGGAGTATTGAAACTTAGTAGCTCACATCCGGCATTAAATGCTGATGCAACTCTGATTCCGGGATAGTTGTCTGCATACCAGAGTTGTCCCGCGCCACCTTCGATCGCATAGGTTGGCTGGCCTGTACAGCCGAAGCCATGTTCGTTTGTCTTTCCATCGAGTGTGTAGAAATGCACCTTACCATTACAAACATCATTTGGACAACGAAATCCAACCATGAGATGGCCGCCCTCTGGTGAGATAAACGACACGTAGTGATCTGCGCGCGTATCCCAAAGGAAAAAGCTTTCGTCATACCGGTATACATCCTCTCCCACTCCTGCAAACAATACATCCTGATAGACAGCGATGGCTTCACTTTTGTAGACAGATGATGGCAAGCCTTCTGACGCGCCAAGTAATTGCCATGCATCAAAATTTGCCGGAAGATTATTTGCAAAATCATTGAAGCGATAGATCCCTTTATCCGTAGCAGCGTAGTAAGCACCTTCGAACTTTGTAAATCCGTTCACCGCTGTGAGCGTAAATGTGGTGAATCCGAATTTCAATGTCCGCATATCAAACTCTACAAGTCCAAACGCACAACTGAGATAGATTTTATCAGTATTGTCTGTGAAGATGTGATTGATTGTTTTACTACCAGTGATACCACTACTATTGCGGATATCATCTACATAGACAATTTCATCTTCGAAGACAAGGTCGATGACGCTGTTTTCGTATACCACTACCAATGCATCTGTAGGGGCATGATATTTTACGAGACGGATTCCTACATTGCTCAGTCCGTCGACTTTTGAAAAGAACGAGACATCGTGTGAGTTTTTGTTGATTTTAAGGATGCCGTTTTCAGATCCATAGTAGACATTATCCACATCCTGTGTCACCGTATTGCCGATCTGGTAAGGCAGGAAGGCGCGCCATTCTCCGATCTGCAGTTCACTTTGTGCCTGAATGTGGAGTGTGAAAAGGACAGTAATAAGGGAGAATATCAGTCTCATTATAACGTTAAAAGGAGCTATTAAAACAGCCGGGAGGCAAAGATATTGTTTGAATTGCCAGTGAATTGCCAGTGAATTGCCGGTGAATTGCCGGTGAATTGCCGGTCGCTTTAGCGACCGGACCAAAGACTAAAAAATTTGGGCTTTAGTCCCATATTTGCGGAATAAAATCAATGCAGAAATGAAATACCTGTCAACCCTGGTCTTCTTTATCCTTGCAACCCTTGCCACCGCGCAGAAAGCCTTACCTGACGATGTGGTGGAAAGCATCCAGCAACGCATTGACAACGGTATTAATCCAGGTATCGCCGTCGGTATCATCGATCAAGATGGTGTGCATTACTTCAATTTTGGATTGGCTTATGAAAATGGCAAACCAATCAATGAGCACAGCATTTTTGAGATAGGGTCTATCACCAAGACATTCACTGCCATTTTACTTGCTGACATGACAATAAAAGGTAAGCTCAGCGTTGACGATCCAGTAAGTAAGTTTCTTCCGAAGTCTGTCAAAGTCCCTTCACGTGGTCACATGCAGATCACCCTGGGTCATTTGTCTGATCATACATCATCATTACCAAGATTACCGGATAATATGATGCCGGCGGATCCCCTAAATCCATACGCAGATTACACTGTCGAACAGATGTATGCGTTTCTGTCATCGTATTCTCTCCCACGTGACATCGGATCAGAATATGAGTACTCGAATCTTGCACAAGGCCTGCTTGGACATATTCTTGCTCTTCAGGCCAACATGTCATATGAAGAGCTTTTGAAAAAAACAATTACGTCACCATTGCAGATGCGTGAAACAGCGATTGCATTCACGGATCAGATGTCGAAGAATCTTGCTAAAGCACACTCTCAGGGTCTTGTAGTATCGAATTGGGATCTTCCGACAATGGCAGGTGCAGGTGCGATCAGAAGTTCTACACACGATATGTTGAAATATTTAGAGGTAAATCTCGGATTGAAAGAAAGTCCGCTTGCTGATGCAATGTCTATGACGCATTCTCCACGTCACGATAAAAGCGGTCGGGTAGGTCTTGGGTGGCATATCACAGAAGGCTCACTCGGCGATGTCGTATGGCACAATGGTGGCACCGGTGGGTATCGCGCGTTCGCTGGTTTTGTGAAAGAAACTGGTCACGGTGTCGTCGTGCTTACAAATTCAGATGTTGGGGTGGACGATATTGGCTTTCATCTTCTTGATCCAAATTCTGAATTGCAAAGTGTCAAGCCGCACGTAGCCCGTGAACTCAGAAAACATATTGATCGTGAAGGACCGGGTAATCTGGAGAAGAAATTTGCTCAGCTCAAGCAGGAAGGAACTGACAAGTACGACTTTAGTGAAATGGAAATCAATGCACTCGGTTACTATTATCTCGGCATAAAAGATATCGATGCAGCACTTGTGGTGTTGAAAATCAATACAATCGAATATCCGGGCTCTGCCAATGTTTGGGATAGTTATGGAGAAGCACTGATGGGGAAAGGAGAAACAAAAGCGGCAATCGAGAATTATCAAAAGTCTCTGGAGCTCAATCCGGGAAATACAAACGCCGTCGCGATGCTCACAAAAATGGGCGCCGAAGTAAAGCAACTGGAAGTCCTGATCAGTGAAGACATCCTTCAGACTTATGTCGGAAAGTATGCATTAACGCCAGACTTCCACATCGTCATCACACTGGAGGGCACACAACTTTATGGTCAGGCTACAGGACAAGGAAGATTTGAATTGTTTCCGAAAAACGAAACGGAATTTTATCTCAAGGTTGTAGATGCGCAGGTCAAATTCAATAAGAATGAAGACGGATCAGTGAAGAGTCTTACGTTGTTTCAGGGAGGGCAGGTGTTGGAGGGGAAGAAGAGTTTATAGGTTTATGGTTTAGTGTTTATGGTTTAGTGTTTTAAATCCAGACACAATATGCTATAAATGTAAATCACGCCTTCGCATCACGATATAATCCACTGATCATCCGGCCAATTCTTTCAATCTGTGCCCGTGCCCGCAAAAGATCATCTTCGGAAATAAATCGGAGATCATGTGCGATGATGAGTTGATTCAGTGCTTCCATAAGACTGCCGAAAGCCATTTCTTAAAAGCGGGCCTTTTCTTTTTACTCCACCGCGTACTTCCTTCCGCAATGTTGCTACTGACAGACACTGAGGCACGTCTAAGCTGATTAGTCAGACCATATTTTTCTTCTGAAGGAAATGTGGCGGTGACCTGATAGATTATGCCTACAAGTTCTCTGGTATATTGCCACGTATCTAAGGTCTCAAAGGAGTACTGCATGGTTATATGCGTTTGTGTAATGCAATATAAAAGATTTATAGATTATGGTTGTGGACTGGTCAAACACCATACACCATACACCATACACCATAAACCCTACACCCACAACCCATTCTTCTCTATATATTTCAAAACCGATTCAGCTACCAGATAGCGAATGGATTTCTTCTTACGTACACAATCCCGGATATACGTGCTCGAAATATGAAGCATCGGCACATTGTCATACAACTTCACATGCGGATGATTTTCGAATTCTGATCCATGATATCCAGGGCGACGATACACGAGCACACGATACTCATCCAAAATTAACTGCCAG
The DNA here is from genome assembly GCA_031400515.1 of Bacteroidota bacterium. GTDB lineage: Bacteria > Bacteroidota > Bacteroidia > Chitinophagales > Saprospiraceae > DATDQA01. Next base: position 137,252 of record JANNQA010000053.1, on the reverse strand, counting down.
TCCTTCCATTCGCGAAAGCGATCAAAATTGTCGCTGCCGATGATGAGTTTGTATTTGTGTTGCGGATTCTTAGTTGATAAAAGCTGGAGAGTACGATATGTGTATGAAGGCCTCGACATAGAGAATTCAATATCATTGACTTTGATCAATGGATTTCCACGCACTGCGAGACGTGTCATCGCAAGACGATGTTTCTCATCGACGAGGTCTTTACTTTTCTTCAGCGGATTTTGTGGTGACACTACAAGCTCAACATGACCGCAACCTCCTTTCGTCGCGAAGTATTCCGCAATGATCAGGTGACCACTATGGATTGGATTGAAGGAGCCGAAGAGTAAACCGATTGTAGCCAATTAAAATGAAAATAAAAATGAAAATAAAAATGAAACCCGCTGCCATGCTCAACCTAAACCTTGCAGGTGTCGCTCTCCTTCATGCCCGGCTAAACCTGCCAGGTTGGTGGCCCTGCACCCCCCCAAATCAATCAAAATCAAAATGACAAGAAATGAATAGCAAGAAGCCTCGCGAGAATAGAGCCTTGCTTGCGGCAGGCAGGAATCGACAATTGAGAATTGGGAATTTCCACGTACCTCGTAACACGTACCACGTACCTCATTTATCCATCTTCAACCTCACCTTCCCATCCTTCAGCGTAATCGTGTCGGTCTCTTTCTGTTTTTTGTAGCCCCAGCCTTCGGGATCCATATCCTGATCATAACCGGTAGCTCCGGTGACAGCTTTATCCTCCATCTTATCAACGAGCCTGCCAACACCGCCGAATACAGTCGTTGATGTTTTCTCTTTCCACCAGCTGCCAGTCAGCGCGGCATTGAAGGTCAGCTCCAGGTATCCATCATCACCCATCACTACATCCATAGTTTCAGTACTGTTTTGTGACAATCCTACGTGGTACTCCATTCTGGGTGACTTGGTCTCCTCGACATACTTGATTGTTGCGATGCCTTTGTACCTGGTGATGTCGTAAGTTTTCTCAACATGCTTACCGGAATTGTTATCCCAGGCATCAATGATGAGGTATGTGCCGGGTTCTGTGATTTCTCTGCCATCCCATGTGCCCATCCAGATCCGGAGAGATTTGTCAGGACCAATTGCATTTCCCGTGACGTAGCCATAGTTGCCAATCTTGATCCGGCGCGGTTCTGTCTTGTACTCCACATCATTGACCATGACGGACATCGTGTTGTCGTTTTCCAGCTGAGCATTTACCTGAGTAATGCCGGCCAGCAAGAGCATAAAAAGCATTGCGTATTTCATTGGATGATATGATTTGTTTGTGAAAAAAGTGACCCAAAACTAGCGATAAACGACTTGTCATGAAATTGGGTGAGGAAGTGTGAAGATGCAAAACTTCACAAGACTTTTCCGTCTCACCAGTCTCGCGGTTTCGTGTTTATCACAAATGCAGAGTACTAAGTTTATACCCGCCCATTGACGCTCGTCCGGTTTCCCCGGTTTTCCCTGCTTCACCGGTTTCCCCCTCTTACAGCGCATTCATCTTGATGATCACTTCTATCTCTGCCCGTGCCCGTGCAATTTTTTTCTGCAATGTGGTGAAAAACATGAATCGTTCCTTTCGGGATTCACGTGTGATCGGAGTCGCATTACTACGCAACATATGCAGCCAGCGTTCAGCACTCTCGGTAGCTGGACCGGTATGTGAATACATGTATTGTGGATTCGTAAATCCCAGGTAGAGAATATCTCCTCGTCCTGACTTCAACAACAGGACATTCGTAGAATGCGCGATCTCATTGTGATAAAGTTCAAACTTGGCGCCAGCACGTTCTCCTGGTATGAATTTATATCCGCGCTCTGCCATCAACTCCACGTGAGCAATAAATTCATCCAGTGCATTACAGAGTTGCAAGGCATCCTCGTGATGCACAAGCATATGACTTTGCAATGCATACTTTATCTGGCTCAGCGTGATGTCCAGGATCATGCAGTTCCAGATTTCAGTAGTTGGAAACTGATAATACAACCGCAGAATTTCTTTGAGTTGTTTTGCCAGACGAACGTCCTTTCTTGCTTCTTCAAGATTAAACCGGGAATGTTCCTGGGATCTATTTGACCAGATGGTCCGGCTATGAATAAAGAATTTAAAGGCGACGATATCCGGAAACAAATGATCGTGGATAAATGGTAATTCAATCCCTGTATGCCAAAGATGTGCATCAGGCAATGTCCTTGCAACTTCTATTTGCTTACGGATATTCGAAAGGTGCTCCGTATAGTGAGATGAGCCATTCTGAAATGGAAATTCAAAACTCAATACTGAACCAGGCCTGATCATCGGATCGAGATGTACGCGGTAATGCGATGCAAGTGTCACCACTTCATCAAGCGAGAGGCTCGTTTCGCCCTGGATCTTTTTATAGATCGCGTGCTTTGATTTGCAGAGCACCACTGCTATTTCATCAATCCAGTGTTTGGGATTTTGTGCGCGTTGGCGAACGGTTTCGAAAAGTTTGGTTTGTAGGTCATTCAATGGTATTGTGGTTGTTTGATGTCGGCGCTTTACGTGCCCATCATCACAGGCATTACCAGCATGAGAACCTCTTCCTTGTCCTTCTTCTCTCCTGGTAATACAATGCCGGCACGTGTGGGGGTAGACAATTCCATCCGTACTTCTTCTGTATCGATGACACCCAACATCTCGATCAGGAATTTTCCATTGAATCCAATAGACATTGCAAGGCCAGTATACTTGCAGGTCAATTGCTCTGTGGCTTCATTCGAAAAATCAAGATCCTGGGCAGAAATCGTGAGACTGCCATCATCTATATTAAGTACGACCTGGTTTGTGGTCTTATTTGCGTAGATCGCAATCCGTTTCAGTGACTGCAGGAATTCACCGCGCCCCACCATCATGACATTCGGATTGTCCTTCGGAATCACAGCATTATAGTCAGGGTAGTTTGCGTCAATCAGGCGACATGCCATTTTTGTCCCATCAAATGAAAAGGACACATTCGTCTTACCATGATGGATGGTCACTTTTCCTTCATTAGAAAGAACACCTTTCAAAAGACTCAATGCTTTCTTGGGAATAATAAATGCTCCGGTATGTTCTGTGGAGATTCCACCATAGACACATTTGACAAGCTTATGTGCATCGGTAGCGACAAAAGTGATTTTATTAAAATCGATCTGCATGTAGACACCGGTCATCGCAATACGGAGATCGTCAGAACTCGTCGCAAAAAGGGTGCGGCTGAGAGCGCTCGAAAGCTGCGAAGCTTCGATGAGCACGCCATTGTCTCCATCCAGCATTTCGATATCAGGGAAGTCATCCGGATTGTCTCCAGCAAGCCGATACTTTCCGTATGCTGATGTGATCTCTATGCCCCTTGTATTGTCATCTACTGTGAGTGTGACAGGCTGGTCAGGAAGCGCACGAAGCGTATCCATGAGGATCTTGGCAGGAACTGCAATCTGGCCATCTTCATCCGACGAGATTTGCATCTCTGTGATGACAGTGGTTTCGAGATTCGTCGCGGTGATGGTGAGGAGATTGCCACGTAAGGTGAACAGAAAATCCTCGAGTACCGGGAGTACTGGATTTGAACTAATAGCCCCGGCAGCTTTGCTGAGATGATAATACAGATCGTGAGATGATGCCTTAAACTTCATGAGCAAGAATTAGTGATCAGGCAAGCAGGTTTTTGGTGTAATCTCCCATGTGTGCTGCCCTGACATTTGATTTGTGGTAAAAATACACTTCCGGTTGGAATCTATTTGATTAATCTTGCGCCTCCAAATTCGGCAAATGAAGGAAATGAAGCGAGGACTCAGACTCCCGGCACTTGTCACCATACAGCCGTCCAAAGAAGTCACCTTAAAGGGTATTGAACGTATCACTGCCTCTGGGGATATTCCCGTATACCTCGTGACAGGAGGCAATGAACCTGTTTTTAAACTCGAACTTTCGTTTCGGGCAGGTAAGCTTTTCGAACAAAAACGTCACGCCGCGAGTACTACAGCTTCCGTGATGACTGAGGGTACGCGAAAGATGTCAGCCCCGGTGATTGCCGAAGAATTGGAATATTATGGAGCGACGGTACGTTGTTACACCTCCCCTGACACGTTGACGCTTTCTGTTCATGCCATGACAAAGTTTGCCGCCCCGGTTTTGGACATCATGCGTGATATATTGCTGGAGCCGGTGTTTCCACAGGATGAACTCAATCTGTATCAGAAGAAAAAGATCCAGCGCTATAAAATGGGCCAGATGCAAAATGAATATCAGGCCAACCGCGTGTTTTCTGAACGTGTTTTTGGAGCGGCTCACCCGTATGGTTACACAGCCACACCTGAAGATGTCATGGCATTGACTACAGAGAGTCTGAGAGATCACCACAAGATGCTTGGCAAGACATGCCTTGATGTGTTTCTTGCCGGAGATACGCGAGATGGATTGCTTCACAAAGTAGAAGCTTTACTTACTGATATACCCGAGGGTGAATTAAACAATACTCCGCAAAACAAACCGATTCAGACTTCTGGAAAACATCACCTTGCCGGTCCTCAGCCTCACCAGACTTCAGTGCGTATAGGCAAACAAATTATCAGCAGAAAGCATCGCGACTATCCTGGTTTATTTTTGCTCAATACAATTCTGGGAGGATATCATGGCTCGCGACTCATTCGCAATCTGCGTGAAGAAAAAGGGCTTACTTATGGTGTCCAGTCAAATCTTGAAAGTCTCCTCGAGTCCACCTGTTTTATCGTGAGCACCGATGCCAATCAGGAATCGCGTGATAGAGTTGTGGAAGAGATCTATAAGGAGATCACACAGTTGCAAATCAAAAATGTGGGCAGTCGTGAAATGGAAATGGTCAAGAACTATATCTGTGGTAATTTCCTCATGCAGATCGATGGACCTTTCAATGTCGTAGACACGATCAAACCTCTTGTGTTACACAAATTGCCACTTACCTATTTGGAAGAGTTTATCACACAACTTCGTCGGGTATCTGCAAAAAAAGTAAAGAGTCTCGCAGAGGTGTATCTGGGCAAAGAGGATATGGTAGAGGTTGTCGTGGGGTAGAATGTGAGATGGTGAGACAGTGAGAATTCCTCGACTTCGCTCGGAATGACAATTGAAGTGTGAGAAGGCCGGCCTTGTTGCTACTTTCCTCTCCTGAGTACTGAAAGAATCAAGTCCCTTTCCATCTTATAAAGGAATACGACATACCCGATAAGAAGAGTAGTATTAACCAACAAGGTCTTCCAAAGTGCATCTCCAAAAAAGTCCCGCAATTGTAAACCGATCCAATAGATCAGAAACACACCAATAATAGGTATCGCAATGCGCATCAAATCGTATGGAACCGGGTAATACTTTTGTCCGATGACATAGCAAGCGACAATCATAAACGTATAACACGCCAGAGCAGCCCAGGCGGAACCGACCACTTCGAATTCGCGAATGAGAATGATGTTCAGTACGATGGTGATGATAGCTCCTGTTCCGGAAATCAACGCACCAAAATTTGTCCTGTCAGTCACTTTGTACCACACAGAGACATTGTAGTATAAGCCAAGGAATAGAAATCCCAATAGAAGTATAGGTACAATAGAAAGCCCGCTGCGATAACTTTCTCCAAGGATCAGTTCTACCACATCGATATACAACAAGATCATCGCTATCAGCACACAACCTGCAATTGTAAATCCCTTTGCGACATCTGCATAGATCTGTCGTGCGCCTTCCGCTTTCGCATGTTGAAAGAAGAACGGTTCTGCTGCATAATTGAATGCCGTAGTAAACAGGCTCATCAAAATTGCGATACGTGTTGCCGCTGCATAAATACCACCAGCAGACAGATTCTCAATCAAAGAATCCGGGAGAATATACTTCTGAAATGTAATGTAGGATGATTGATTGATCACACCTGCCAGGCCCACAATGACAAGAGGCAATGCATACTTGAGCATTTGTTTGACAAGAGCGCCATTCCATACCCAATGGATACGAAGGTATTTTGGGATGAAGATGAGAAAGACTACCAGGCTTCCAAGTAGATTCGAAAGAAAAACATAGTACAGCCGGTCGTCATGGTGATACCAGGAGTCCGCCCAGTTGACTCCTTGTCGTGCAAGAGCAGGAAGTATTTCCAGAAAAAAAAGTACAGCGACAATATTGATGAGTATGCCGAGCAACCGCAGCAGCGCATATCGTACAGGTCTGCCTTCCAAACGCAACGCGGCAAAGGGCACTGCTACCATCACATCCAGAGCTATAATTGCCCCAAGAACGACCACATGTTTCTCCAATCCCGGATAGTCCAATGCATTGGCCATCTCAGTTTGTCCAAACACTACGAATAGCATCCAGAGCAGGGAGGTACCTAATAGCATAATCGACGTCTGACTAAAGGACGTATCCCGCATTGCTTTGTCGCTCGCAAAACGGAAGTATGTCGTCTCCATACGAAGCGTAAGGAGTACGAGGAGCATCGCTACATAGAAGTAAAAGTCAGTGTACAGCCCGTACTGGTCTTCTTCGCCAACAAACTTCCTGGTGAGGTAGATAGTGATCAGCAGGTAGTTAAGGACTTTACCCAGAATATAACTGGTACCATATACGAGTGTATCGCCTGCGAGTCTGCGGAGTGTCATCGGCTTGCAAAATAGAGGAAGCAGATGAAACAGAGGAAATAGAGAAGCGGCCAAATCGGATTTCGGATTCCCGGGTTTACCGGCTTTCCCGGCTTCTCCGGCTTTACCGGCTTGTCCATTTTGCCCTAATCATCGATTTTATCCTTGACATTGGGTTACCTTTCTCAAATTTGAGCATTTAAAGATGGATAAGTCTGACCTCTTAGAGCGTTTAAAGCGGGGTGATGATGCACTGTTGAAGGAGATCTATGACAGTCATAAGTTGGATTTTCTCCGATGGGCGGTCAGATTTGGCATTGAGCGGGACGCAGCAGAGGATATTTTTCAGGTAAGTGTAGTCATCCTCTATGACAATGCCGTGACGGAAAAGCTAACCAACTTGTCGAGTAGTCTGAAAACTTACCTTTTCAGTATCGGGAAGCATAAATGTCTGGAACATAAGCGTGCACAGAAAAATGAATTTCAGAAAATCGAACCCTCCATGCTTGAGTTGTTTACAGATAGTGATGCATCCGAGAGTGAGATTTTGTACGATGTAGATCAACTGGCTAAAGCCCTTGCAATCATGGGCAACCCATGCAAGGAGCTTCTTGAATTAATGTATTATCAGAAACTCAACCAGGATGTCATCAGTGAACTGATGGGCTATAAAGACAGAGATACCGTAAAGTCGAAAAAATATAAGTGCATTGCCAGATTAAAAAAGATTCTCGAAAATCCAGAAAACCATGAAACAGATACTTCCTGAACAATTGAATCAGAATGATGCGGAAGAGATTGCATCATATCTCAGGGGAGAACTCAATACAGATGAGCGAGCCTCTGTCGAAGATCGACGTAAATCGGATACCACATTTAATGAGCTTTTTGAGGCTCACATCAAACTTGCCGCCGCCACACGTCTCAGCAATCTTGAATCCAAGTTGAAGATGCTTAGCGAGCATGCCCGCCCAGGACAGGTCGGGCAAGAGTCATCATTACCCCATACAAAGGTGATCTCGCTCGGCAGGAGACAATTGTTCACCCGACTTGCTGCGGCTGGAGCGATTTTATTGTTGGTTGCAGTCGGCGCACGGATTCTTATTCCACAGGAACATGATCGGATTTTTCAAGCACACTTCACAAATTCAATTGTCCCTGGCGAAAGCGAACTCTCTGCGATCACTGAATCAGAGAATGCTAAAGCACACGCTTACTATTCACGTGAAAAATATACAAAGGCAGCAAAAGAATTTGATAGACTCGCACTGGCACACCCCGACAAGGACTATCTCTTGTTTGCCGCGATCTCACATCTTGGAGCCGGTCATCTTCAGCGTGCATCATTATTGCTTGATCAATACAAGACGCAGTTTCCCGATAGATATCAATCAGAGGTTGTCATGTTTCAGACGTTGATCAAAGTACGCCGTGGCGATCTTGACGAAGCAAACAAAATTCTGGATGTCAACGCTTCAATGATTCAGGAGAATAAAAAACTGAAAAGTTTGGATGAGGCATTGGAAGGAAAGATTTAGTTATCACCAAGCACGCACAGATCTCCATTTCTTTGTCCCCCCTTACCCAAGCTGCACGAATGCAATAATCCGCCTATTTCTATGCGGCGGCAATCCCCAAAAATCAGTATGACGAGACTTTAACAGAACGTCAAAAAAAAGATACACAACCAACGGTAACCTTTCGCTGGTTTTCATCACTCATTTGTGACGTTCAAAAATTTTATTCACCGGAATTTCGGCTGTACCAAATCTGCCGTATTTCACGATGATACTCCCGGGATTGTCTGACCTGTAATACTGCATGTTTGGTTTTCATCAATTGGCGTTTTGGGCGATTGTCATTTGAAGGATTGCCTCCGGATTCCACAATTAACACCAAATAATGAAAACAACACTGGTCCTTTCGATCATTGCGGCGCTATGTCTGCCTGCTCCCACAATTCAAGCTACGTCTGAAACGACACGTTTGTCTACTCATGCAGATGGCGTATGTAATCAAAAGATCAATGCACCTGCCATGTTGATTGGCGCAGGTACTATCAGAGCAAAAAGCGGAAACAACTACACACTTCGTAGTGACGATGGGTCTACCTATCAGGCACAATCCACTTCGTCTTACGAGATCGGCGACTATGTCTATCACGGCGAACCATCATACGGATGGGTTGAGATACTTGGGCATGCGGACTAATAGAAATGGACAAAGCCACGGAAACGGAGAAAATAGAGAAAGCCCGAATTGATAAAATCATGACTAACAATGGCTTCCTCTGTTTTCTCTGCTTCCTTTTATCACTGCACACTCATTACTGCCGCCCAATAGTAAGGATGTGATTGAAGCGCGCCAGCATTTTTCAGAAACATACGCTTGGCCTCGCAATTTGCAACAGCGACATCGCTTCCTGCCTTGAGTTGTTGATAGAAATAGCCAGACATTTCGCCTGCCGTTTGATCATGGAGTTTCCATCTGCTCGCCAGAACTTGTCTTGCACCAGCAGCGATGAATGATCTTGCAAAATTAAACAGGCCTTCGCCCCGGAGTTGTTTGCCTACTCCTGTTTCACATCCTTCGAGGAAGACAATGGAGGCACTGATGCGCTCACCGATAAGGTCAGATACCTGAAGCGGTTTATTATCCCCGGGAAACACGATCCCATGCCGTTGTTTGCCGGTGGTATCTGCATAGGCATGCAGTCCAAGATGAAGAATGTCATATTGATCTAATGCACTTTTAAATGTTGTCGTAGTTGCTTTCTCATTAGGATAAATCTTCACAGCATGAGATCCAAATATTTTTTTGATCGATGCTGCTGCTTTGGCGGTACCGGGCATACCCTGGTATTGTAATCCATCGCGTTCCTGATCAAGGGATCTCACAGTATGAGTGCCATCTGAATGAATGAAAGCAGCAATCTGCTCAATTTTCGCATCAGCCTTACGCACTTCTTTTACCCACGTAGTTGCCGAAAGGATATATCCGATTGTATGATCCTTCACGAGGTATGGTAGAGATTCAAATGAACTCGGATTTTCAGGATTATCACGCAACAAGATTTCAAACGGTAATAATTCGAGCACGCCATCTGCAGCAATCCACCATTGATTTTTCTTACTGATCAGATCATAAACATTCCCCAGTACGCAATCGAATACATGTGCCGAGGTGTACGCATAGAGTGATACATCCATGTTGCCCTGGGCATGAGAGGGTTTTGTATGTACGATCCTATTCAACTCATCAATAGCGTTGGCACATATTGTATTGAAATTTGATTTTAACAGTGCTGCTGTATCACTGGTTATAACCATGGAATAGAGCTGTGAATCTCTAAGCTGAAATGAGATCATTGCTTCGTGATCCCCAAGGGCCTGCTGGACTGAGGTCAGGGTGGCACGTTCAGGATTGTAGCACTGATGATAATACTCTGAATACTGTTTCTCCAGGCGATTGAAATATGCTTGCTTTCTATACAAAAGAGGATCCATCTCACCAGGACCTTCTACGGCAAGTGCTGTAGTTGTTTCCTCTATCGTCAGTTTTATGCCATCATCGATCACACTATCTGGCACATCATACTGCTTGGCAAGTGACGCCGTGCTAATTTGAGTTAATAATAAATGCGCCCTTGAGTTCTCAAAGTGATCAAAAGCCTGATGGAGCAATGTATCCGCACCCGATTTCTGATGCATACTGTGACACCAATCAATCATGTATGTATAAATGTCATGACTCAGTCTTGCATTTCTCAAAACATCATTGTCAGAGACTTTTTGCCTGGTTGTCACGATCGCTGAGTCGATGCGATCACTGAGAAGCATGAGTTTGAGTAGTGGTTCGCCCGATAAATGGGTCTTAATAAGAAAGTCGCCATAGGCGATGAGGTAGTCATACCATCTCGCATAGTATTTGAAGTATTGGACAGGGAAATTCTCTGCAACTTCATTAAGGGTCGTGTCAAATACAAACTTTGATGCCTTGAGAATAAACGGCATGGCTTCTTGTGTGCGCTTGCCATCCTCAAGATAAAGGGCTCCAAGTCCAAGCAATGCATCATGATAATTTCCCGAATAATATGGATCAAGCGGCTTTGCGACCTGATAAAGATTTATGGCTTTCTGCATGTCGGTTTGCGCCTGAGATAGATTACCAGAGCCAAGATTGAGATAGGCCCGTGCACGCATCACATCGCCATATGCAGCCGGGTATTTTTGGATAGTGTGCGTATCTATTGATAAACGATCCAGAATAGCCATTCCTCGCTTAGGATCATTGACATACCCGGGACTATAGCACATGGCCAGATTAGAATGATAGTCCATTGTCTCTTTGATGTTCAAACTATAGTGCTTACGCACGAGCATCAACGTCGTGTCTACATAGGCACGGAGATGCGTGCTATCGCCCCTATGTGCGTAGAGATAACACAAACTTGAGTATGGAAGAATTGCAATCTCCGACGCGCTATCAACAGTGCCTCGAATTTCGGCTATTGCCTGAAGCTGATATTTTTCCGCGAGATCAAAATCCTCCAATGTGCGATGAACTTCTCCAAGGTTATATGCAATGAGAAACCTTTCGTCAGGGGGATATTTCCATTTCTTGTGCAGACGTTCTTCACTCTTGAATAGATCTATTGCCTTCTGTACGTGGTTTGTTTCAAAAAAATAATAACTACCGAGATCTCTGTAATACCTCTGCATAGTCGGATCGTCCACCACATAATATGCGCCCAGATATCCGTACGCCTGATCAAAGTATTTTTGAGTAGAGTCAAATTGAGATTGATAATAGAATCCAAGATTGAGTGCACGCATACCTATGGTAAGTGTATCATCGCGACTTCCTGTCATCTCCAAACTGTGAAGTCTCTGAATGGCACCTGTAGAGTCCACATCATCTCTGATCAAAGCGTAACACCACATATTTTTTGCGCGATTCTGAAGTTGAACAGATCCGCTATGTGATTCAATGAAGCTGTTTAGAATCTTTCTGGCATTTGGATAGTCACGCCATTGAATGAGGCTGTCTGCCTTTTGAAGTTCTTTTGGAAGAGTAGAATCAAGTGGAGGAGGATACAAAACCTGCTCCGGCAACAATGTCGATTCCACGACAGGGTCATGACGTGACTCCCGACACATCATGAATGCCAGGCACATGAGTAATCCAAGAATAATAAGAGTGACATCCCGCATAGGCGGCGGCAAGTTAATGTATCGATACTTTAATGCTCTATCAATTTAGACTTTCGGACTTCCTCGCAGCTATATGCTTTTTAGTCAAAATCCATCTAATACTATAGCAAATGTCCTGGTGAAATCACATTGCCTGTAGGCCACACTTTGGTTCAGACCTGCGTTGTACCTTTGCCATCCCTGAAAATCAGGGTATAACAACAAACAAACACCTGAATATGATGAAACTGATCAGCACTTTATTCCTCACTGTTCTCTTTGCCTGTAGTTTACATGCGCAGAAATTTGGTCATGTGAACACGGCAGCACTTCTTGACGTAATGCCCGAAGTAGCTACTGCAGATCAGCTACTCGGAGCGTTTCAGGAAGGACTTGTGAAAGGTGGCGAAGCCAAGGCCACGGCATTCGAAGCAGACTACAATAAGTATCTCGCGGATGTCAATAGTGGCACCCTGTCCAAAATTCAACAGGGAGAACGGGAGAGTGCGTTGGCAAGAACGCAACAAGAGATTCAACAGTACGAACAACAAGTACAACTCCAGGTCCTGCAAAAACGTGAAGAACTTCTAAAGCCAATTCTGCAAAAAATCGATGAGGCAATCAAAGCAGAGGGGAAAGAAGGAGGATATCAATTCATTTTTGACTCAAGTGTTTCTGGAGCCCTGCTCTTTGCGAAGGAAAGCGATGATCTGTTGCCGGCAGTGAAGAAGAGGCTGGGGATACAATAAATCCGGGGGAAACCGGTAAAGCAGGTGAAGCAGGAGAAGCCGGTGTTTCTTAGCCGATGGATGCGAGGGATTTCGGTCTCCGGCTTGACCGGTTTCCCCGGTTTAGCCCTTTCTTCTAAAGTTCCGCGTAGAGTTGCCCCTTGAGAATACTTCTTGAGATCACGAGCCGTTGTATTTCTGAAGTGCCTTCGTAGATCTGAGTGATTTTTGCATCGCGCATGAGACGCTCTACATGGTATTCCTTCACATAGCCATAGCCGCCGTGTACCTGAACTGCTTCAACAGTTACCTTCATGGCAACATCTGATGCAAAGACCTTTGCCATGCTCGCAGCGAGACCATAATTTTTTCCCTGATCCTTGAGCCAGGCCGCCCTGTGAACAAGCAAGCGTGCAGCTTCTATTTCAGTCGCCATATCTGCAAGTTTAAATGCGATCGCCTGATGTTTATATAGCGGAGCACCAAACGTCTCCCGTTCTTTAGCATAGGCAAGCGCCCGTTCGTATGCTCCTGCTGCGATGCCCAATGCCTGTGCTGCAATACCAATCCTGCCCCCTTCCAATACCTGCATCGCAAATGAAAACCCGAATCCATCAGCTCCGATACGATGTGATTTAGGAACCTTTACATCATTATAGATAATCGCGTGTGTATCAGAAGCCCGGATTCCAAGTTTATCTTCTTTCGCACCAATTGTGACTCCCGGCCAATCTCGTTCGACAATCAATGCATTTATTCCTTTTGAACCCTTTTCCCGATCCGTATGCGCCATCACCAACTGAAGCCTTGCCTTTCCGCCATTTGTTATCCAGTTTTTTGTTCCGTTGAGTAAATAGTGATCTCCCTGGTCGCTTGCTGTTGTACGTTGAGAAGTGGCATCACTTCCTGCTTCGGGTTCAGAAAGACAGTATGCACCAATCCACTCTCCGGTAGCGAGTTTGGGCAGGTAGTTCTGCTTCATCTCTTCAGAAGCATATTTTTCTATACCCCAACAGACAAGACTGTTATTGACCGACATGATGACAGAACATGAACTATCTACTTTAGAGAGCTCTTCCATAGCAAGGACATAGGATATCGTATCCATACCGCCGCCACCATATTCCGGTGATACCATCATCCCCAGAAATCCTAATTCGCCCATTTGCCGAACCTGATCTGTCGGATAGGTCATATGTGTATCGCGTTCTATCACACCGGGGAGAAGTTCCCGCTGAGCAAATTCTCTTGCTGCATCGCGTACGGCAAGCTGTTCTTCAGAGAGGCTGAATTGCATTGATTTTGAGTTTTTCAGATTTCGGTAGCAGCGTCGTTGTTTTTTCTGTGCAAATGTGGTTTCACCCTGATCATCACGAACGATGCACCGATAAGAAATAATGACATTACGACAAAGGTATAAATCACATGGTTTGAATCTGCAAAGAAAGGAATGGCGAAAATGAGCATGAAGATGATCCGCATGAGGACGTTGATCATATTGAAGATGCCATTCGCCCGACCATAGACCTGGTTTGGAATTTCGTGCATCAGATACGTCGTGCGCAATACACGCGTGCCGGCATTCGATAAACCCATGGCAAGCACAGCGAGATAGAATAATGCTACTGAATATGTCGCAGCCTGCACCGCATACATGATTGCCGCTATCATTGTGAGACAGATGACGGCATCAGGAATACTCCACCTCCTGAATACTGCAAAGGTTCCGGCGCCAGCCGCTACTGCGCCAAGTGCATAGTACATCTCCGACGCTGCAAAGACATCTGCAGACTTGTTGAGGTGACTGTACACATAAGTAGGATTGAGATAAAAGCCGATGATAATGATCGTGACAAACACGCAAAAAGAAGCCGCGCCGAAAATCAATATTGAACGATGTGCTTTCAGATACTGCCATCCTGTATTGAGCCTCGACATTGCACTGCCACTCTCATGATGCCGGTCTTTCAATGGGACATAACGGATAATCCAGAGTATCAAAAGTGCAAGCAAATACGTAAATGCATCGAGGGCAAAAATGTCGTGCAGATCCCAGGATTCAATTTCCCATGGTGTCTTTACATATGCTCCAAAAATGTTCAACATTCCATCAGGTGTACCTTCAAGTAACATGGCTCCTGCTGCTCCCGCAAGCATTGTGGTGAGCTGATGGATCACCTCCATCATTGACGTAATGCGGGCATAGTGTCGCTTTTCAGTTATCTCCTGCACAAAGGCATAGAGATTGGTATAGTGAATGTTGAAATGAAAGAAGGTATACATGAAAGCCAAAGCCACAATCCACAACGGTACTTCCGAGGTTATTCCTGAAGCAGCCGATATGCCCATGACCAGGAATCCGGTCACACACATCAGCATGAGGATACGTTTTCGATTATAGCGATCTACGAGTACACCCGCATATGGCATCCAAATCAGACTCACACAATTGGTGAGAAGAAAGATGATGCCGAATGTCGCCATGTCTTCATTGCGTGCGAAATACCAGGGTATCGCCAGCATGCTGATTCCCTGTGCTACTCCGGAGATGAAGTTGGCAACGAATAGGATAGAAAGGGCGCGGGTGTTCTTCAATATGATTTTTGACTATCGTGGGCGAATATAATGTAACCCCTTGCCTGAAGGGTACGAGATACGAGGTACGGGGTACGAGGGCAGCTTGCCCTGAGCGCAGTCGAAGGGGGGTACGGGGTACGAGATAAGGGGTGCGAGGGCAGCTTGCCCTGAGCGCAGTCGAAGGGGGGTGCGAGGGCAGCTTGCCCTGAGCGCAGTCGAAGGGGGGTACGAGGGCAGCTTGCCCTGAGCGCAGTCGAAGGGGGGTACGAGATAAGGGGTGCGAGGGCAGCTTGCCCTGAGCGCAGTCGAAGGGGGGTACGAGATAAGGGGTCATTTCTGCGCGACCATGTACCCCGTATCTCGTACCAGATTTCAAGTCACTGGTGCATACTCGCCTTCGACTTCAAGGATCGTGCGGAATGCCACGACGTCCGCACCAAACTTGATGGTATGATTAAGTTGCAACGCAGGTGCAAATTCAGAGAGATACCGATCGAGTATTTGCATAGACGTACAACGATATTGTATTGCATAAGTCACACCTTCATCTTCCAGTGGAAATTTGAGTCGCAATAGCGTCGCTCCTATGAAAGACCCTTTCGCACAGACTTCAGGTATATGGATATCACGCATCCATTTGATCCATTCATTTTCGCGCGATGTATCGATTTTGCAAGTGACGTTGTAGATAATCATGCTTTAAAGATGGTAAAGCAGGTAAAATCGGGAAAACCGGTGAAACAGGGAAAACAAATGAGGAAATGAGGAAATGGAGGAAATGCGCAGGATCAGAAGAGGATTGTATAAGATCAACACATAATTATGGATGACAAATTTTCCGCTTCACCTGCTTAACCGGTTTCTCCTGTTTCCCCGGCTTCACCGGTTTCCCCCTTCTTCTAAAACTCATACGTCAATCCATTCACAGATTTGTATGTGGTTTGTGGTACGCCTTCAGGAGGTTCGACATCATAACTGATCTGGAATTTAATATCAAGTGTGAGACTTCCAGTGATCGCGACCGACAACACGTTTTCATTAAGTAGCCGATAGTCAGAAAAATAGCGGAGCAATGGCTGTACATATGTCGTGCTTACAAAACTGATATTCTCAACAGGAGTGAGCGTAAATGAAAAATAGCTGCTCAGCCTGTGATCACGATGGGTAACAAGAGGATCTGTCAGTTCTTCGTATTCATACATGTAGGCTACTCCCCAATAAAACTTTGCAGACTCATATGGCGTGAGTTTAAATCGTGGCCCGGTTCCGGCCAGATAGCGCAATTGTAGGTTTGTCAGATTGTTGTATTGCACCTGGTTGAAAAATTCCCATCGTATCACTTTCGAGACCTTGGTATTATACCGAAGATGCGCAAAAGCATTGTTGGCAAACTCCTGGTCTTCCGCATTCAGCAGATTGAAGTCAGTGAGGAACAACAAAAGTGAATTCCTGCCCTTACGCTGAATCCCGGTATTGATCCCAAGCGAGAGATATTCGACTGTTGATTTTGCCGTAGTGAAATTCAACCCTGCATCACCAAACCAACCTATGGTATCCGTGGACGAGATCCGTTTGCGTTCAACATTTACGATCTGTGCCTGGGATGGGACCCAAATACATAAAAGAATACCAACGAACGCTGCACATACAGTCTTCATTGAGGGTATTCATCCAAGAATGATGCCATTTCCAGTCCTGCAGTCCTCAGTCCTCAGTCCTCAGTCCGTCAGTCCACAGTCAAGTACATGATGGCGAATTGTGGACTAAAGACAAAGAATAATGAAGGAACCACGTCCACTTGAGCATATTGCTCGCTGCCGACTGTGGACTGTGGACTATACTTTAGGTACACTATTAAAGACGGCAATGAAGATCATTGCTACACGCATCGCATAGCTGACGTCTTCATCAAGCTCATCGACAATGACCCAATCGCGTGGATCCCCTTCCCAATAAGTATAAACACTGAAGTAGCCGGAATCTTCTTCGCGGACAATCCATTCATCACGGACATTTCCATATCGGCTTTTCCAGTTTATCGTATGTGTGCCATCGGAGATACGCCATTGGCGAAAGTCATTGTTCCATGTAGTACGAGCAGTGACGGTGACACCAAGGGATTTAATCTCCCAGAGGTTAGGATCATCAGCCCATTTCAATCTGATTTGTGCAGTAGTGTCTCCAAGACGGAAGTCCCATTCTGTCCAATCTTCACGAATTGCCCAACGCAATCTCAATTCACCCGTGCGCCACTCTTCTCCGGTATGTACTTCCCATTCGCGGAAGCTGTCACTGTATCGGGAGCCAAGGCCGATAATGTCCTGTGAACTCGCCTGAGATAATGTAAGGACGAATGAAATGAGTGCAGAAATAATACGCATCATAGATCAAAAGTAAGAGTTGACCTATCTACTCACCAAGAACAATCCCGACTGTAAAGTAGATCGTCTCATATCTTGGCTTGTTCGCAAATAAGCTCTCGTCGAAAGTATCAGAAAGCGCCCAACTATATCCAAGCTCAGCGGTCAGGAAAAGGACATCAACGCCCACTCCGGCATCAAAGTTGAAAATTCCTTTTTTGAATTCATCTTCATCAAAGAAAGGATTGTTTTCACCATTGATGCTTAACTGAAAATCGTAAGAAGGACCTCCCATCACGCGAAATCTGAAACCACTGTCACCGAATTTGAGTCCGACCAATCCTTTGAGTTTTGCGCCATAGCGCGTGATTTCATATTCATCGTTATTCACACTGTAAGCAATCTTACTCCCCATGACAAAGAGACCAGGTTGTATGTAGAAAGTATTTCCGAATCTCAGATCTGCGCCACCGAGTATACCTGCTTTTCCTTGAGTCTTCAGATCAATACCAATAATATCTTGTGGTTCAACCGAGAGATCAGTGAAGTTGACTCCAATCTGTGGATTGAATTGTACTTGCGCAACAAGAGATGTTGTCATGATGCACAATATTGCAGTGATTGACCATACTAACTTTTGCATAGGTTTTGTGTTTTGATGAATTGACAATTTTCTTCGCGGGGTGAAGATAGCGGGAAATGCCCGTCTCTTCCATTAACGTCGAAAGGGTGATCGTCTTGCCTCAATAGGATGATTTTTTTTGATGGTTTATGTAATATTCTTCTGAAACGATACTTGTTCATCGACAACAACAGGATAAAACAATTAACATCTGATCTTGAGCTGATCCTTGTGCAGTAAGCTTTTTATTCAATATCAGCCAGAGGATGTTCATCCTTTGGTTGGCTCATTGCTTTCTGAGCTCTACTTCTGATGGATACCCATGAGAATAGGAGAAAAGTAAATACCAGTCCCGTCAATATGATTGGCGGTAGAAACGTAAATGTTACCATTAGACCAAATGCGATACCGAATATGACAAGATTAATAATGATCACGCCTCTAAAAATATCCGGAGCAAGTTTCTTGCTCACCAGATACCAATTCAATAGCCCACCAAGAAGATAAACCAACGAAAAACACGAACTCAATCCAGTCATCAGATCTCCCATGCTTCGATGAAAGCCTGACCCCATATCCATCATGTACGTGGACATGAGATCGAGCAATTGTTTTTCAGTGTCATTGGTCGGAATAGGTGTTACGAACAATGAAATGGAATGAAAAGCTGCGGTAAGTACTTGAAAGATGGCTGCAACCTTCAACCAGGTAGTATACTTTTTCATGCTCTTGTTAGATATTTAATAAAACGCCCTACACCAATAAAGATATACATAAGAAGATCATCACTACAAAGACCAACACGACAAGAAAGCCACTGAGCATTTTGCGATTTCTTGTTCCTTCAGCAGCTTTTAATCGTGGGACACTGAGTTCAGTTTTAGGCACTTAGGAATTTAAACTTACCAACAAGTTGTCGTTTTTTGGCCAGAGGTTTTACACCACGACAGCTTTTGTTCAGCCCCTTCAGGGCTGCTGACATTTCTACCTTCTTTCGCAACGGGCATTGCCCGTTGCTATTGATCTTAAGCCCCTTCAGGGCCTTCTTTTTCAAGCTTGTCTTGAAAAGAATTTAGCATTTACCGCTTTGCTTTTCTCCATTCTGGAGTACTTACTCAAATTACTCTTAATGAGTGACCGATACTTCGCATACTTGATTGTCCGAATTCTTCGCTTTGCCCGTTAACCGTTAGCCGATTATCTCCGCCTTTGCTTTGATGCTCCTCAATATCTCTCTCCTGATCAAGGAGCTGAATGGTTGTATCAGTCTCCAATACCTTCTGAATTTTTTCTTCGTTTCGCGTGTCGGACAAAGAACTCTTGTCTCTGTAACCAATTGGATGCAATTATCAACAGGAATCAAACTAAAGCTCCAGGTTGCTTTTGCATATCGTGAATCCTGAAATTCAACAAACTCCCGTGGTTGAAATTTTTTCAACCTGCCACTCGGTGTCCAGAATTGCCCTATCAATCCAATGATCATTTCTTCATTCTTAATCGTCTCTAGTCTGATAAAGTTGAGTTTCTCAAGGCCCCGCAGGGTAAGGCTTTCGGGTACGGGCATACCTCTCAATCTGAAGAGTATCCGTATCACTTGCGAATTGCTGAAATCAAGATCTTCGACGATACGAAATACGACTTCGACCGGAGCATGGATGACAATGACTTCTGATTTTGAGATGTCAGAGGCAGGGAGATATTTGTTTTGGAGGGACAATAGTGGCTGGTGTTAATTGGTCATTTTTGTCTACAACGATAGCAGCCAAAGATACTGATGACTAAAATCAATTCCTCTTCATAACTCATCCTTTAGTATTTTTCACCCTTCAGCGTGAAACAACTCAAATCTCTCCACTATGAAAAACTATCTCCTTCCCCTTCTTCCGATTTTCATTCTTGGCCATCTGACGGCTCAGCGTACCGTCACCGGTTATGTTACCAGCACAGACGGAGAGCCTCTGGTCGGTGTAAATGTTTTTGAAAAAGGGACAAACAACGGTACTACGACTGACTTCGATGGCATGTTTACCCTTAATGTCCATGACGACGATGCCACTCTTGTATTCAGTTATATTGGCTACGAGAAAACAGAAGTACCTGTCGCTGGCCAATCTACCGTGAATGTATTCTTGAACTTAGGTCTCATACTTGGTGAGGTTCAGATAGTGGGTTCGCGAAGCTACCAGCGATCATCAACTGACTCTCCGGTCGCAATAGATGTCATCGATGTTACTGACCTCGCATCTACGACAGGTAAGGTTGAGATCAATCAGATCCTCCAGTATGCAGCGCCTTCATTCAACGCAACGAAACAATCCGGCTCGGATGGTGCAGATCATATCGACCCGGCATCTCTACGCGGCCTTGGACCAGATCAGACACTTGTGCTTATTAATGGCAAACGGAGACATCAGTCATCCCTCGTCAATGTCTTTGGTACTCGTGGTCGCGGCAATACAGGCACGGATCTAAACGCTCTCCCCGCGGCATCGATCAAGCGTATCGAAGTATTACGCGATGGCGCTTCTGCACAATATGGCTCGGATGCCATAGCGGGTGTAATCAACATTGTGCTCAATGACCAGACGGAAGGTGTGACCGGTGGTGTCACTTATGGTGTATATAGTACCGGCATCGGAGGAGACTATGAAGAACAGGCAGGTGATGTCCTCTACAATGTAGATGGCAAGAATCGTCTCGATGGTGAAGAAAAAAGCTTCGACGGCAATACGATAAAATTTGATTTGAACTACGGCCTCAAAGTGGGCGCGAACGGAGGCTTCGCCAATTTTACAACGGAATATTTATCGAAGGACAGGACACTCAGGCCAGGTTGGTCATGGCGCAAAGGTTATGGAAGTGCTGCAGTAGATGGCTTCAATTTTATGATCAATGCTGCAGTACCACTGAGTGATCAGACAGAGGTGTATGCATTTGGTGGCAGAAATTTCCGTGACACTGATGCGTATGCGTTTTCACGAGACAGTTATGCAAGTGGTGATTATCGCACAGTAGAAAGTCTTCACCCGGATGGATTTACGCCGCACATTACTTCCAGTATCACAGATGTCTCCGCCTCGGCTGGGTTTAGACATACGATGGACAGTGGATGGAAAGTCGATTTCAACAATACTTATGGTAAGAATAATTTCCACTACCTGATCACTGGAACCAACAATGCGTCATTGGGAGATGCTTCAGCCACAGAATTTGATGCAGGAGGCCATAGTCTGTCGCAAAATACCACAGGACTTGATTTTAGCAAGTTCAATGAGGACATCGCTTCGGGATTCAATCTGGCCTTTGGACTTGAATACCGCACAGAAAATTTTATCATCTTCTCCGGCGAAGAGGCATCATATGCGGCATATGATTCAAATGGCATTGCTGTGACAAATCCGGCAACCCAAACAGTAGCAACGGATCCGAACGGAGATCCTCTGGCTGGTGGCGCTCAGGGTTTTCCCGGATACGGCCCTGCGAATGTCGTAGACAAGGACCGTACGAATCTGGGTGTATACCTGGATGCTGAACTCAACGCAACAGATGCGTTCCTCATCAGCGGTGCAGTCCGATATGAAACATATAGTGACTTTGGGGATCAATTCAACTTCAAACTTGCAAGCAGGTATCTGTTTAGTAAGAATTTTTCATTACGTGGATCTGTCTCGTCGGGTTTCAGGGCGCCTTCGCTTGCCCAAATTCATTATAATCTCATCTTCAACAATTTCGTCGCTGGCGAATCTCTGCCTTCTTTACTCGCATCAAATACAAGTACAGTGACAAGAGCTTTTGGCATAGGTCCTTTGAAGGAAGAGACTGCTTTCAATGGCAGTGTTGGATTTACTTTCGCAATTGGAGGCTTCAGTGCAACAGTGGACGCATATTCCATTTCAGTGAAGGATCGCATCGTGCTCACAGACAATTTTGATGCATCTGGCCTTGGTCTCGGTGTTGATGTTGCACAGTTTTTTGCAAATGGTGCAGATACCAAAACACAAGGAGTAGATATTGTCTTGAACTACCGGCATCATTTTGGAAGCAGTAGTGTCAATGTTGGTCTTGCAGGAAATCTGAATGACCTGACGATTGAAGAGATTCACAATGGCAATCTTAATGAATTTACCTTCTTCGGTCCATTTTCACGAGCCTATCTCGAAGCGGCTGCCCCGGATTATAAATTCGGAATCAATCTCGGATATTCTGCGCCACGATTTGATGTGTCAGTCCACCTCACTCAATTCAGTGAAGTACTCATCCAGGACTTTCAATGGGTAGATACGCCGGCAACGAATCAAGCAGAAGCGGATGCACTTTATGAAATCGCAACTGACACCTACGAAGCAGCAATGACACTGGATGTAAGTCTTGGTTTTGCCATCACAGAAAAACTGAAACTGACCATCGGCTCTAACAACTTGCTGAATACGTATCCAACACCGCAGTTTGATGGATGGACAGACCAGGGTGGTTTCTCAGATTCTGTGCAGATGGGGTCTGACGGAGCATACTTTTTTGGTCATGTTGGATTTAGGTTTTAGGCAGGTCGCTATTAGTACTGTCGGATAGTTCTCTGATCCTCGAAGGAATTCACCACTTGCGTGATTTTGTATTATCTGTACATTTCAAAACAGCGATGTATACTTTCCTTTTTTACGCAGGTAATGATTTGAATGTTGTAGGGGAGGCTCTAAGGAAATCGGCTGCTGCTACTTCCATGATAGCGCCACAGCATTCCTCAGGATCCGCATTTGAGATCCGCATGTTGCCTGAACTTAATATGGGTTGGTATATTCTGTATCCTCAGGAACAGCTTCCGCGTCCTTATGTAAGTGATTATATAGATGAGTCTTTAGCAATTGTTGCCTTCGGGGTTTCTATCGATGGTTCAGAGCAAGCGATGGCGACAATTCTGGCAAATGCATGGAAGACAGGAGGCGCCATGAATGTCAGACGGCAGGACAATTCATTCTCCGCAGTAGTGATTGATCGTAAGACAAAAGTCGTCTACATCATCTCTGATCAACTAGGCCTGCGATCACTGCACTATTTCATTGCGACAAATCAACTATGGGTTTCTCCACATGACATTCCTATTGTGGCAGGCAGCTCTTGTAGTATTCATGTCAATAGCTTGACTGTGTACTCACTATTCAGAACCGGATGGTCGCTCAAAGGAGTTCCACTGCTTTCTGATCTGAAAGAGATGGATCTGAAGGACTATTATCTCTGGGATCAAGGGGAGTTGTCAAAAGTGAAGGATCACATTCTGACAGGAGTGGAGAGATTGGATCCTGATGATGACAAGGGCAAGCTGCAAAATCTGGAAGCATTGATTTCTCATCTGAATACATTGATGACTACTATCATCGCAGATCATGACGTGATTGATTTCGATTTGACAGCCGGATGGGACACCAGAACGATTGCTGCACTACTCCTGCACAATGCAGGAAATAAAAAGCTGCGGGCATTTACCAGTGGCAAAACTTCTGACATTGAATATCAGACGGCCAGATGGTTTGCACTGCATTATCGAATCGAACATCATCGGAATGAGCCCACCCCGGCTTCGCCTATACAGCTCAGGGAAAAAATAGGTGCGCAGGCATTTTATACAAATGGAGAGCGGTCATCATGGCGAGCGTTTCATTCTGGCAAGATCGGAGCCGTAAAGAATGTGCCTCATTTTACGGGCCATAACACAGGATCTATCAAAGCGCTATACTATCCAAATAAATTTGTGACTCATCCTTCTGCGGGCAATGCTATCGACCTAGAAAAAGTTCTTGTGCCGGGTACAAACAGAATTCCAATAGCATATTTTTCACGGGAACTGGAAAATCAACTGGAGCAGCAGGTACTTGAGATCATCAGCGAGTTTTCTCAAATCTCCTCTCACCCACACGATGTCCTTGATCTCTTTTCAATCTATGAACGTATCGGACGTTATGCTGCCGCAGACAGTGAAGTTAAATTTCCGAATAACACTAACAGATATTGCTTGTTTGAAAGTCCGACATTTGTCAGGATCGCTTCTCAAATGCATGCACCGATGTCACAGGCATTCGCACTTCAACGAAGTATTATTAAACGTTACGCACCACGATCATATTACAAACTATTTAATGACAGACTCTTTGCTCCTACGATGTCCAACAGATATCTCGGCCGACTCTCCAAAATGGTGTTTGAAGCAAGGGCAAAAATTAAGAAAGCACTACCTGGTTCCAGACCGACAATACAAGAGCAACAAGTTCAGACAAAGGCGAATCAAGATCTGATCAGATTTGCCACAGAATGTATGGACAATGATCAGGGATTGTTATTCTCAATTTTGGGGATAAAAGATTTGTCTTCGTTAGTGAAGTACCAGGCTAATCTGAATGCAAATCAGAAATCAATACTTGGTCATGTCATTGGACTTGAAACCTGGTATAAACAGATAAAAGAAGCGAGGCAATCTGCAACAAACGCCGGATTTCCTGAGGTGGATAAACAGTCGATATGAATTCATTTATTTCGCAATAACCATCGCACTGAACTACGAATCATGTACTCATTCCTCTTTCATGCTGGTAGTGACATAAACGATGTTCAACAGTCACTTCATCGGGCAGCAAAAAAAACAACCCAGGTTTCCCTGGCTTACAACCCGGAACTCACAACACAGATTCAGCTTCTTCCTGAAATGCACGCAGGTTGGTTTATTCAAACACCCAATCACCAAACTATACCTCCGTATATCACCACTCATGTAGACGACGAGCTCGCAATTCTGGTATATGGATCATCGATAGATGGATCAAAGAATCACATGGCCACACTCCTGGCAGAAGAATGGAAGGTTCGTGGGGTCATGGGTCTAAGAAGGCTTGATAATTTGTTTTCGTCAATTGTGATCGACAGAAGAGCGCGAAAGGTATACCTCGTATGTGACCAGCTTGGCCTTCGATCCTTGCACTATTTTGTAAGTGGAAATCAGATTTGGGTTTCTCCGCATGATGTTCCGATTGTAGCAGGCAGCCCATGTCGCCTTGACATCAATCCTTTGGCAGTGTACTCAGTATGCAAAGTCGGTTGGTCGTTGAATGGAGTACCCTTGCTTTCCGACCTTCTTATCACAGATGCGAAACATATCTACGTCTGGGAAAATGGAACCCTGACTAAACTTCAGGATCATATTTTTGAAGGTGTCAAGCGATTGAATGACAGAGACGAGACAGGCAAGGCCAGCTTGTTGGATTCGTTGATTGAATATCTGGATGATCAGGTACAGAGCATCCTTAAAGACCATGATACAATCAGCATGGATCTGACTGCTGGATGGGATACCCGGACAGTAGCTGCACTGCTCTTGCACAATGCTGGTGGACGCAAGCTGATGGCGTTTACAAATGATCTGGTTGCGGATCGTGAATATCAAACTGCGAAGTGGTTTGCTCAGTATTATCATATTGAACATCTGAGGAGTGGTCCAAAGGCAAGGCTTCCGGAGTCAATGGATAACACACTTACCGCTCATGCTTTTTATTCCAACGGAAAAGGAACCTGCTTTAGATTGTTCAATGAAGGAACTGTAATACGCGACGCTAACACACCACATTTTACCGGCCACAATGCAGATTTTATCAGGGGACATTTTTATCCTGATAAATCGGCTACCGACCCTTCATCCGGTAAAGGCATTGATATTGCAAGCAACCTGAATGCACAGTTGATCGACTCAAATTCGCTTGTCTATTCACTGGAATGGGACAACGCCCTCAGACAAATGCTGAAAGGGACAATCACAGAGCTCTCCAAAATATCGTCTCACCCATACGACATTTTTGATCTCTTCTATTTGTATGAACGATTAGGTCAGTGGAGTACCCGGGATGCTGCACTCACTGTTGAGACAGGAGTAAGGAAATATTGTTTGTTTGAACACCCCGCATTGATCAGAGGGATATCTCAGATGCCTGCACCAATAAGTCAAAACTATGCGCTTCAGCGAAAAATCATCAAAGCGTATGCCCCACGATCCTATTATAAACTGATTAATGACCGGACGTTTATCCCTGCACTTTCAAATAGATATCTCAGGCGTTTTATCAAAAAGGCGTTTAACGTAAAGTCTAAGCTTGCTATCCAGAATTTATCTCTGGTCAAACCAGTAGAAGAACAAATCGCTCAAAAGGAAATAGACGACTTGTTATTGAATTATGTAAAGGAAAGAATCCTTGATGTCGATAGTGTGATATTCACAGTTCTGTCAAAAGCGATGCTTGAAAAAACGACACAACTTCAATCACCTCCGAGTCTCCAACTTAAAACACTTTGGGGTCACCTTATTGAAATTGAAACGTGGTATAAACAGATAAAAGAAGTAAGAAAGGGAAACGGTGAACGGATGAACGGATAAATAAGGAATTAGTCGAATGATCTGGAAGGAAACCGGTCCTTGACCGTTGATCCCTTGATCCGTTGAACCCTTCCCCCTAATTCACATCAGGACATTTCTTGCAGCGTTTCTTGCCGCGCTTCTTATACTTACGACAGCAGTCTTTCTTTCCGCAGAAAAACGTGATTCCTTCCAAACGCAGCGGCATATAGGTATCAAGAGTAATACCCGCTTGAGGGTGTGTATTCTTCAGTTGTACTGTTTGCTGATTCTTAATCTGCATCACGTGCCACGCATGTCTAAATCGTGGTCGGCGAAGGTAAGTCGGGCCTGGCATAGAGCCAATACCTAATGTTGGGTACGAGCATGCCTAAATGTGATTGAGGCTTAGGTATAGCAATGTGTATTTTGGAGGGCAAAGAAGGGTATTGGTCTCTCCGTCCATCAAAATGCATCCTAAGCGCACATATCTCGTAGTTGAGTTTCTTGTTGTAACACTTGCAACCGTGTTACAGCCGGGCGTCTCTTGCGCTCAACCTGCTCACCTGACCTTTGAACACTATACAGTTGAACAGGGCTTGTCTGCGCCTGTGAACCACATTGCTCAGGACCGGTATGGGTTTCTTTGGCTTGGCACGACCGATGGACTGAATCGGTTTGATGGCAATCATTTTGTTGTATACCGCAACATCCCGGGAGACACCACATCTCTTGCGAATAATATCATCAATGCACTTCACGTAGATCATCAGGGCAGGGTTTGGGCCGCCACAAATAGAGGTCTATGTTATTATGACTATGCCGATGATCAGTTTCATACGATTACATTCGATGCGTCTCTTGAATCACTTGATCAATATCGTGTACACGCGGTGTGTTCGGGATCAGACGGCAGCATCTGGTTTGCTACAAGAACGACTCTGCACAACTGGACTTCGCAAAAACCGAACAAAACCTTTCCGCTGCCGTATCACGAAAACTTGCTTATCAAATATCTCTATGCTGACGCTCATCAACGGATTTGGGTTGGGTCTAATGCAGGACTACACATCCTCATGGATACATCAGGCACATTCCTTCATAGTGCTATTAAATCTCCCTTTTCCATAGAGAACCACCTCGAGGTGACAATTCATCCCATTGTACCATTTCAGGCAGATACACTATGGATGGGTACGTGGTATGCGGATTTGCAAAAAGTGTTTCTTTCCGGTGATTCCATTGTCAGTGCGACATATACAGACATAGTAGAAACCGATCCGCGGAGACATATCGTATCAGGTATCGCTCCGGGTATCGGTACGCAATGGTGGATCGGCACATACGGCAACGGACTCGCATTGTTTGATACGAAATCAAATCGCTTCATCGATCACTTCCATCACAATCCATCGGATGCGAGAAGCCTGAGTGATGATTATATCAATGATGTCTTCACGGATGTTTCTGGTATTGTCTGGATTGGCACCAGTAAGGGTCTTGACAAATTTGATCCGCTTACGCAACAGTTTCAATCGGTCACAATCCCATTGCCTCCAAATCAATTTGCAGTATATCGATTAGCAAACACAATCGTTGAAGATGCTGCGAACAAGGATTGGTTGTGGTTGTGCGTGTCAGGTGCCGGGTTATATCGCTTTAATAAACTCACACAGGATTTTGACCTGTATCAAACGGTCGGCGCTGGTTTGGATCAATTGCACAATAATAATCTCTATTCCTACTATCCGGATCAGCAGGGAAGGGTATGGGTGGGCACCCGAACAGGAATGTACTTATTCAACACTGACAATAAACAATTTGAGGCCTCTCCCTTGCGCGACGAAAACACTGTGAATGGAGCTCATACGATTTTCCAGGATACGCATGGCCATTATTGGTTTGCTACAAATTCGAATGGGATCTATAAGTTCAATGAGAAGGAAAACGAGCTCACCTCGTATACTCACAATCCAAACGATCCAACATCTATACCGGACAACAAGGTATTCTGCATGCTTCAGGGTTCGGATGGTCACATCTGGATCGGAACCCAAAACCGTGGGCTGTGCTCTCTGAATCCGGAAACGCAGACATTTAAATACTTTGAGCATGATCGCCTGAAGTCAACTACAATTCCCGACAATGGGGTCTTCGATTTGTATGAAGATCGTAACCAACACTTGTGGCTTGCTACTGAAAATGGGTTTGCCGAAATGGATCTCAATTCTTACCAGATCAGGAACTACAGCACCAACGACGGACTTTGCAACAATACAGTCTTCTCTATCACTCCCGATTACCGTGGGCATCTTTGGCTTGCCACGAATAATGGCTTAAGTCATTTTGATCCCGACACAAAAAAGTTTCGGAACTATTACATGAATGATGGCTTACCGCTTAACCGTATCGCCGGTGAGGTGTTCTTTAGCAGTGATGGTGTCTTGTATTTTGGTACAACGGGAATGTTGAGTCTCTGCGAGCCTGAAAAGATGAAAGTGAATACAAGAATTCCTTCCATCATGATCACGGATGTCAGTATCCTGGGCAAGAAGGTACCTGTGATGCGCGATGGCGAACAACTTCAGCCGATCCATTTATCGTATAAACAGAATATGATCACATTCAACTTTACCGCGTTGAATTTTTCAAATGCCTTCCTTAATCAATATGCTTACAAACTGGATGGATTCGATGAAACCTGGATCTATAGCGGCAATGTGCAATCTGCTACCTATACCAATCTCGATGGGGGCACTTATACATTTCATGTAAAAGGAGCGAATAATGATGGGACATGGAATGAAGTAGGTACGCATGCGTTGTTATATGTCTATCCACCGTTTTGGAAGACACTTTGGTTTTATGCGTTGTGCGCAATCGTCATTGCAGGTATTCTGTATAGTGTATATCGGATCAGGATAAATCAATTGATCAAATTGCAAAATATCCGGTCCCGTATCGCGCGTGATCTCCATGACGACATTGGTTCTACTCTGAGCAGTATCAATATGATCAGCAGCATGGCGGATAGGAGAAAAGAGGCCGGAAAAAAATCTGCCGAGTTGTTTTCAACGATATCAAACGCCTCCAGCCAGGCATTGGAGCTCATGAATGATATTGTCTGGTCAATTAATCCCAAGAATGACCGTTTGGAAATGATTCTGATCCGGATGCGGCAGTATGCCTCAGAGATCCTCGAAGCCGCTGATATTGCCTTTACCATTGAGATGGATGAGGATAGCAGACATATTCTCTTACCTCTGGAAATCAGAAAGGATTTTTACCTCATTTTTAAAGAAGCCATTAATAATATTGCGAAGTACTCAGAAGCGAAACAGGTCAGGATCGTATTACGATTCCGCAATCAGGTGGTGTCATTGATGATATCTGATGATGGAAAGGGATTTGATACGAGCCAGGCGTTTCACGGGAATGGACTGAAGAACATGCATGTCAGGGCCAATCAATTGAGAGGTCAGCTGGCTATCAATTCTTCTCCTGCCAAAGGGACGACCATTGAGTTGGAAATACCGTTGACCCCATAATGATGGGATTGCCAGGCATCCTCGATGAGATTATATTTGACACTTACAATAGCCGGCTAATATGGTTTCAATAGGCATCGTAATCTACGAGGACAATATATTCTTAAGAAACAGCATTTGCGATTTGATTAAGTCATCTCCGGATTTTCAATTGAAAGGTGCGTATGAAAATTGTGATCATGTATCATTGGATATGGAGACACTTCGGCCGGATGTGGTATTGATGGATATTGAGATGGCTGGCACAAATGGGCTGAAAGGGCTGCAAATCATCAAGAACAACTTTCCTCGTATTCATGTGATCATGCTCACTGTGTTTGAAGACAATGAGTCTGTTTTTGAGGCCATTTGCACCGGTGCATCGGGCTATCTTCTCAAAAAAACTTCACACGACAAAATTCTGGATGCGATTCACGATGTGCTGAAAGGTGGCGCACCGATTACATCTT
Source organism: Bacteroidota bacterium (assembly GCA_031400515.1). Classification (GTDB taxonomy): domain Bacteria; phylum Bacteroidota; class Bacteroidia; order Chitinophagales; family Saprospiraceae; genus DATDQA01. The sequence continues at coordinate 106,787 of JANNQA010000053.1, read as the reverse complement.
CGATCGCGCGTAAGGTGCTTGATCTTTTTCCCAGGACACCATCACGGCATGAGGAAACCGATAAACTCTCACCACGCGAACAGGAAGTTCTTCAATTGTTGGTTTCTGGTCATAGCTATAAAATGATCGCTGCAAAATGTGCCATTACCCTGGAAACCGTGCGCTCGCATATTAAACGTATCTATGAAAAGCTGCAAGTCCATTCTGCAACAGAAGCGGCTGCGAAAATCAGAAGGTGAGAATTCCTCGGCTTCGCTCGGAATGACAATGGAATGTGAGAGGGTGAGAATGTGAGAAGAAGAAAACATATCTCACAAGAAGTCCGAAATCTACAATCCGAAATCCGAAATTTCCTTTAGCCCCATACTTATGGGATTGTAATCAGGTAAATGCCCAGATACCTTTGACTCGAAATTATTCAATCATCAAAATTCAATTTTTTTCTATGAACCGATTGCTTTCAATCATACTGTCAGTATCAATCATTCTACTGACGTCTGTTACAATAACACGGGCTCAAAGCTTTATGAAGACTGATCCGTCAGTTGTAAAGGTCATGAAGGATACAACATATATGACAGCGCTGGAGGTGGTATTTGAGCCTGGAAAGAAAACAAACTGGCATACGCATCCTGCCACTTTCAACTATGTCCTGGAAGGCGGAAAAATTCTCGTCGAGTATGAGGATGGTACTTCTGAAACCGTCGAGCTAAAAACCGGTGACTATGTGCATTTAGCTCCTGAACGTCCTCATCGCACGGTGAATGTCGGCACGAAACCAATGAAAATGCTTTTGATTGAATTTAAGGAACATGCCTATGCAAAGCAGGGCAAGATGAAGAACAATAACTGATGGCAGTAGCGTTTCAGAATCCAGCATTACCATTAGTGCGCAACACGATATGTTCAGTTATGACTCGAATGTTGAAACTGCAAGACCTCAAAGCAATGTAAAAGCGAATGGTAGGTAGCGATCTAAAATCCATTTTCATTATCCTGGTTGACATCAGCGGATACACGAGGTTTATCAAGTTTCACAAAATCTCATTGCTGCACGCCGAGAAAATTGTCGGAGAGCTCATGGAGTCGGTCCTGGCACAGGTAGAAGTACCAGTAATAGCACATGAGATCCTGGGAGACGCAATCAGCTTCTATGCCGTCGACGAAAGTGTATCAGGACAGGCCGATAGAATTTATGCCCAACTGCAAAATTATTTTACGGCATTCCGTGAGCGGGAAGCAAGTCTCATCAGTGAGTGCAGTATTTGTGAATGTGAAGCGTGTCAGCAGGTGGGCAGATTGAAGCTTAAAGCCATCCTCCATGTTGGAGAAGCGGCGTTTACCACTGTCTTGAACACCCAAAAAATTTCGGGTGAAGATGTCATCATCAGTCACCGGCTTTTAAAAAACACCGTGCCGTCTAAAGAATATATCCTGATGACTTCTGCGTTTGCAGATCGATGTAGTGCATTGGACACTTCGGGTCTGGTGCGATATACAGAGCAATGTGAAGGTATCGGACCAGTTGATGTCGTTGTTCGGAACTTTGAAGATGTTGATGTCACTGCTGCAAAGCTTTCTTTTAAGGAACGATTCCTTGGTTTTCTGGCTGTCGAGGGATATATGATCAAGAGATGGTTTACTCCGAGCAAGTTGAAGTATCGGAATTTGCCAGAGTGAATTCAAAATTCGGCGGAAAGCTTGCCCGAACATGCAGTGGGCGGGGCAGAAGGGTGAAAAGCTATATCAAAGTTCCCACTCTTTCATTCCGCCCTTCCGCCTTTAACCTTTCTGCCATGCTATTGAATCATCACCGGAAACTCCACCTCTATATCCGTCTCACCTCCCGCATTTGTGATATCTCCGTTTCCAATTCCGGTAGCGGTTTTGTTTGGCTTATGCCTGAGTGTGACTATAAGAATTCCACTTGCAGGATCATGTGTAGTGAATGTATTGACAATGCCAATTGGAAAGCCATTGCTATCCATGTCATCATAGCTATGTAACAATTGTGTTCCCAGCCCAAGAACAGTGGTCTGGAAGAAAAACTGATGATCTTCGGCTTCATCAAGAATTTCTTCTGTGATATCTGCAATCGGAAAAACGGATTCATTGAGTAACACGAGTGTGGCATGATATTCTGTTTGTGCCGTAAGATTGCCACCGGTAATGAGTGGTGGATTTCCGCCATCACCATCCAGATCCTGAAACTGAAAAGTAACAGAAGTGCCGCCACCGTGTGGCGTGAAAACCATATTGAGTGTTGTAATCAGCTCTTCTGGATTTTCAGGCACCGGGTCATCAGTCTTGCAGGAACCCAAAAATGTAAGAACAAGGAGAAGTGATATGATTGATAAATTTTTCATTGTTGTTAGATGATTAATTGAGCACTTAGAATTGATAACGCAGACGTAACTCAATACTTCGACCGGTATCGTCTGCATAGTACCGGAGTCTGTTTAGATATTCTCTGTAAGATGCATTCAGCAGATTGCGGATAGTCAAGTGTACATGAAGCTGGTCTTTGATTACATCCATGCCCACCCCTGCGTGAACAAGTGTATATCCGGCCGGAGGAGGAGCATAATCTATATCCGCCGGTACACAGATTTGTTTCCATACATATTCAATAGAAAACTCTGCATCGATGATGGATTTTTCTGAATTCCACAACACAGTATGTCGCATCCTGTCAGATGGCAGGCCAATCAGGTCTTCCTTCAGTGAAATGTTCCGGGCACGGAGTACTGAAAATTCTGATCGCCAGCCCCAATGCTTTGACAATGCAAATTGTAATGAACCTTCTGCACCAAAAAGCCGGACATCATTCTGCACATACTGAAATACAGGAAATGCGCCACGAATCGTGAGCCGTGGTTCTCCAGTCGGACGTAAGTAGATAAAGTCACCAATGTGTTGAAAGAAAATCGAAGCATCGAGTTGCCATTTTGTGTGACGTATCTCGGTACCCGTAACCCATTTCAGTGCTTTCTCCGGGATCAGATTGGTATCACCTTCTTCGATTGCAGCAGCGCCATGATGCAATCCTTCACTAAAGAGTTCATTGACATGCGGTGCACGATGCGTAAAACCGATATGAGAAAAACATGTGACAGCATCGGAAACAGAATAGTGGGCTCCCGCAGATGCAGACACATTGTGGAAATCAAATTCTGGTTTCACAAGTCTGTTCTGTGCATCAATGCGCTTTACGTCTAGAAAAATGTATTCGTAACGCAGACCCGCTTCAATTTCCAAATCATCAGTGATCCATTTTTCTACCCATGACACGGCCGGGGCATACTTTGTATAATTCGGAATCAGGGGACGTACTCCTGTACCTGGTGTATTCCTGTTCTGTTGATACGTCCAGTGCAGGCTGACTTTCCCGCGCAGATGACCAGGACTTCCATGCGCAAGACTCAATAAGCCCGTATGTGATTGCAATTGCAAATCAAGCGCAGGAATGTCATCACGACCTCCACGACGGATATCAAACTCTTCTCTCGCATTCCATTGGACAGCATAGAGCGTAGTGAATACACCGAGTTTTTCAAAGTGTGTTTGACCCGCAATACGCAATGTATGATGCAGAACCTGCTGCTTTGGATTCTGAATGCGATACGAAAAATCTTCAATGATCAATGGTCGATCACGAGCTAATGCGTCCTGTAGGTCCGTCAGGCTGCCGATATGCGCACTACGCAGTATGCCAAGTTCTGATCGAAACAATTGATAGGAGACGCGCAGATTCCGAAGGCCCTTCTGATAGCCTGCATCTAATCCAATACTTTGCTCAGATACGCCTGTGTTTGTCAACAAATATTCGGCTGCATGGGCATCACCCGCATGACGTAAACCTGCATTGACACGAATACCGTATCCGCGTCCAAACCCTTGCGTAAGTGAAGCGGAGATAGCGACTTGCTTACCATTGTTTACTCCTGTGACTCGCACATCACCATGCCTTGACTGATCCGTCGGCAGATCATCTGTTTCTACAAGGATCACACCTGCAACTGCATCGGCCCCATATTGCACAGCGGCAGCACCTTTTACTACTGAAATCTTTGATGCGCTATTCGGATCTATTTCCGGCGCATGATCCAATCCCCATTGTTGACTTTCAAGACGAAGACCATCTTTGAGGATCAACAAGCGATTGCTATGCAAACCGTGTATCACAGGTTTGAAAATTGTCGGGCCGGTCTGAAGAACCGTCACTCCAGGCAAATGTGTTAATGTCTCACCAAGAGTTCTTCCGCTTGATCGAAGGAGCGTCCGGCTGTCGAGTTCCGCCCGTGATGCTGATCCTGCTTCTCGGATTTTGCGTGCATTAAGTTCAATTGTTTCAAGAAGCTCAGCATGATGTTCAAGATGCAGAGTCAAATTCACATGTCCGCGTATACGCACACTTTGTTCTTTACTTTCACAACCGATGTGGCTAAATTGAAGTGTGAATATGCCTTCACAGATTTCAATGATCAAAAATCTGCCGGCGCTGTCTGATACTACACCACGCCCGAGTTCCTTGATATAGATTGTTGCATACCCTAATGATGCATCGTCATGCTCATCAAGTACAATACCTGAGATAGACCATGGGCATTGCAGGTCGACTTGTGCTGAAGCCAAGACTGTACAGCAGATGAATGCTGCACCAATCCAGAATCGCATATGTTATGCGTTTTAAAATGAAAGGATAGAGTTGCGTTTAGAAAATCAGAGCAACTCAATCGGAGGTCCACGCAGATGTTTCGTGCCGGGATGCGTGTTGACAAAAGGATCCAGCCACTCAATAGAAATATGTGTGTGGTGTTCTTCATTAAAAACAAAGAGTCCTTTTTCATCACTCAGGAATGTAAACGTTGCGAGGTAATCGCACAAATTACACTCATAGATATCAGCATGCAGATGTACATCAGATGCCGTCTCAACACAATACTGATGTTGGTGATAGTGGAGTAGTTCATGAAGTGCCGGGACAAAGGTCGGGATACCGAGCAGGATAAGTAGACTCAATCCTAAGAAGAACCTATATAGAGAGAATGATGGCACGAGTGTAAAAGTAACGAGAAATGTGTAGGAGCAGATCGGAGCGCAGCGGACATCCCGATGAGCTAAACCTCGTAGCGTCAGGGCGGCGTGCTTGGCTGAACCCACGAGTTTATCTGCCGGATAGGCAATGGCGTTTGAGGGCGGAAATTTTTGTCTAACCTATGAGTCGTCAATCTGGCTGAAAATGTTCAACTTCGTAAACATATAAACCTACTTTAAACCATGAACAAAGACCTCGCTTTGCGTAATAAGCAAGAAATTGAAAGCCTGATTTTCACGATTCGGGGAGTACAGGTCATGTTAGACAGCCACCTGGCGGAGATGTATGCCGTGGAAACAAAAAACCTTAACAAGGCTGTAAAAAGAAACTCAGGTAGATTTCCAGCCAATTTCATGTTTCGATTAACGGAAGTTGAGTATGAAGCTTTGAGGTTCCAATTTGGCACCTCAAGTGACGGTGAATCTTTAAGGTTCCAATTTGGCACCTTAAACAGAGGGCGGGGAGAGCATAGGAAATATTTGCCCTATGTGTTCACAGAGCAGGGCGTAGCAATGCTATCTGCGGTCCTGCGAAGTGATATCGCAATCAACGTGAGCATCCGGATCATGGAAGCCTTTGTCGAGATGCGGAAGATACTGAGTGCGCATAGCAGTTTAATGCAACGCATGGATCGATTCGAGATCACGCAGATAGAGCATGGCCAGAAGATTGAGCAGGTTTTTAAGGCGCTTGAGTCTGGTAGTGTCATTCAAAAACAAGGGATATTCTTTGATGGTCAGGTATTCGACGCCTACAAGTTTTCCGTAGATCTGATCCGTGCTGCAAAGAAATCCATCCAGCTTGTCGACAATTATGTGGACGATTCAGTACTCATGCACCTATCAAAGCGAAAGAAAGGAGTTGCCGCGACGATTTACACCAAGACGATCAGTAAACTTTTAGAGCAGGACCTGAAGAAACATCACGCTCAATATCCTCCGATCAAAGTGAAAATTCTCGACAAAGCACACGACCGATTTTTAATCATCGATGCGAAGGTCTATCACATCGGCGCATCACTCAAGGACCTGGGGAAGAAATGGTTTGCCTTTTCTCTTTTGGAAAAAGATGGGGCGAGTATTCTGGAAAGACTTGAGCAGGTATAAACATAACCCAAATGAATCGTCAATTCAATCGGTATCGATGATCTTCGATTTATATTAAACCAATGCTGAGCAAGCCTCACTTCGGCAGCGCAAACTTCAACGGCAGTGTAAACTGCACATCCACCACCTTTCCACCCTGATATCCTGGTCTCCACTTCACTGGCATCTCTTGCATCGCTTTGAAAATGTCCATCATGACCTGGTCGGTCCCATACCCAATGGAGCGGACGACTTTACCATCTGTCAGTTGTCCATCAGCGCGTACGATAAACTGAATGACACCTTTACCTTCTGCCCCAGCTTTTCTTGCCTCATTTGGATATTTCATATGCTTTTGTACAAATTCGCTCAGCTTATTATGAGAACATTGAATGAGGGATTCTTTATCCAGACCAGAGTCTTCGCATCTGGGAAACCGCGGCATTTCCTCAACCACTTTAAATACCTCGGAGTCGGAATTTGTTGCTGTCTTGTCATCGTCAGAGAGTTTAAAAGAAACCGGCAAGGTGAACTGAAAATCAACCGCTTTTCCCTGATGATATGCTGGACGCCATTTAGGCATTGTACTCATGACTTCTACAATCGCCTCGTCGGTGCCATATGCTAATGATCGAACCACCTTTATATCTGTAAGTGAGCCATCTTTCCGGATCGTAAACTGAACCACAGAGGTTCCTGTGATTCCTTCTGTTTTTGCGGCCGTTGGATACTTCAGATTCGTATATATGAACTCAAGCAATTTTCTTTGAGAGCAATTATCGAGCTCTGCATCGCTCAGTCCGGCATCTTCACAACCTGGGAATCGTGGCATTTCTTCTACCTCTTTATAAATGTCATTCTCAGTCGGTGCAATAGCCCGGACAATCACTTGATCTGTATTCCCTTCATTGAGTTCTGTCCGGTCCTTAGACGTGTGGCCATCAAGTTCAAACGACACTGGTAAGGTGAACTCAACATCGACGGCCTTTCCCTTGTGAAAGCCTGGCCTCCATTTGGGCATTGCCATAATTACTTGGAGCACGGCGTCATCTGTACCAAATCCAATTGATCGAACCACCTGTGCCCGAGAGATCGTTCCATCCTTCCGTACTATAAACTGAACAATAACTCTGCCAGATATTTTCTGATCCCTGGCTTCCTTTGGGTATTTAATGTACATATAGACATGCTCAAGCATTTTCTGCATAGAACAGTTGTGTAATTCATCACCGGTCAATCCCGAATCCTCACAACCCGGAAAGCGCGGCATTTCATCGACGACTTTGTAGACTTGATCCGGGACTGAATCACTCATCATTGTCAGCACTGTCTTTGACGGATCACGAAGAGTATCACTTTTCCTGAATGCAAAGAGTGCAAAGACGAGCAAGAGTACCGGGAACAGCAATGCGTACTTTCCAAGTGCGGTGCGCTGAGATTTAAGCCTGGTCATCATAATAATTCTGTTTTTGAGTTGTGCCTGAAAGAAATGATTCGCGAGTGCTAATTGCATACCGTTCGATACCTGAGAGATGAGAAGCTCGCCATAGTCTCTTACTGTTGCTCGCCTGAGTACAACGGCATCAGCAAGATATTCATGGACGCGGCGTAAAGATTTTCTGTAGAAATAAATCACAGGACTCGGCCATAAGAAAATACATGCCAATTCCACGATCAGTACATCTACGCTATGCAGAGCTGAGATATGCGCAGATTCGTGATCCAGAATTTCTTTAAGCTCTGCTTCGCTCAGGCCATGTTGTTTCGAAAGGAAGATCCAGTTGAAAAAGGAAAAGGGCAAATGGGCATGCGAAGAGTATATCAACCATCGTCCATGGTCGATTTTTGTTCGCTCACCTCTCCGATACATAGACATGATGGTACGCAATCCCATGATCATTCGTATAAGCAGGATACTTACTCCGATCCAATACAAACCCAATGCTATACGGATCCAGGCAGGCATTGCGTTTGGTGTTGAAAGTGAAATGCCGATATTTTGAATCTCTGCGGCAACAGGTTCGAGTGTATAGATAAATGCTGAATCCGTGTGAGAATTGAGCACGGACAACGGCACCTTGAGCAACACAGGCATCATTAAACTGATGTACAATGTTCCCAACAGGTAGAAACGATTGATACCGAAGAAGGTCTCACGGCTGAATATCGCTGCGTAGAGTGCATAAAATACAGACAGACGGTCACCTGAAGGATGTAAGCGAGCATGACAGAAGATTTGAGTGATTATAGATTCATTTAATAGGCCAGATATTATTGACTGTTATTTTGACTCCAGACGTTTGAGGAGTGCTTTCAAATCTGCCGGGGTGAGGTCCTGTTCTTTGACCAAAAAATTTACAAGTGCATCGGTCGCTCCGCCGAAGTAATCCGCGACGAGGCCTGTCAAACGTCTTCGAAGCTCGCCATCCTTTGATATCAATGGAAAATATTCGTACGTTCTCCCATAGGCCTTGTGATCAACATAGCCTTTCTTCTCCAGGATGCGTACAATGGATGAGATCGTCGAATGCGGCGGGGCATTCTTGCCAATTTTTTGAAGGATGTCTGAGACGGTGCAGCGTCCAAGTTCCCAGATATATTTCATAATCTCCTCTTCAGCCTTTGTGAGTGTCTGTATGGTAGCGGTCTTTTTCTTAGTCATACGGCGAATGTATAATCAATTATTTGGCCATGCAACTATTTTTTTGGCTTTATGACGTATTTATACGTTATGTGAGCCGAAATTCGCTTGGGACAGTAAAGTGTGACCTTCATCAATTATTATCGTAATATTGCAATCAATAAATTTAAACATGGGCGCGACAAAGACCGATCTTTTCACTGACAAGCAGAATACCGTTGCCTCGCTAGCTAAAGCATTGGGGCATCCAGCCAGAGTAGCTATCATCGATTATCTGCTCTCTGTAGATACCTGCATCTGCGGGGATATTGTGAATAAACTCCCCTTGGCACAGCCCACAGTATCCCAGCACCTGAGAGAACTCAAGAATGCCGGTTTTATCAAAGGGACGATCGAAGGCAATGCGATTTGCTACTGTATCGATGAAAAGATGATTGGCAGGTTGCAGGCATACTTTGACAATATCGCGGCCAGATTAGAAAAGAAGAAAAACAATTGTTGCTAATACTCTGAGAATATCATGTCCTCAACGAATTGTGCTCCAACATACGAGAGAAAGAAACTCAGCTTTCTGGATCGCTATCTCACCTTGTGGATCTTTCTGGCGATGGCGATTGGCGTTGGAATAGGCTATTTCATTCCAGAATCATCGGGCTTTATCAATTCCTTTTCGTCAGGAACAACGAATATTCCTTTGGCAATTGGATTGATCCTCATGATGTATCCGCCATTTACCAAGGTGAGGTATGAGAAACTCGGAGAAGTATTCAAAAATACAAGAGTACTCGGCGTCTCATTATTCCTCAACTGGATCATTGGACCCGTATTAATGTTTTTTCTCGCCATTATCTTTTTGCATGACTATCCCGAATATATGATTGGCCTGATCCTGATCGGCCTCGCACGATGCATTGCGATGGTGATAGTCTGGAATGAACTTGCAGAAGGGAGTCGTGAATACGCCGCAGGTCTGGTTGCCCTAAACAGCATTTTTCAGGTCTTGCTGTATAGTGTGTATGCGTATGTGTTTATTACGATATTGCCTCCACTGTTTGGTATTTCCGGATCTGAAGTCGATATCACCATTGGACAGATCGCAAAGAGCGTGGCGATCTACCTCGGTATTCCCTTTGCGGCAGGATTTCTCACGAGATATGTGCTGTTGAAGTCGAAAGGAGAGGAATGGTATCAGTCTAAGTTCATTCCTTTTGTCTCTCCTATTACCCTCATTGCATTGCTGTTTACAATTGTGGTCATGTTTAGTCTGAAAGGAGAGTTGATAGTACAAATCCCGTTTGATGTGATCAGAATTGCGATTCCGCTGGTGATCTATTTTGCGATCATGTTCCTTGTCAGTTTCCTGATTGGGAAAAGAATGGGTGCGGATTATTCCACCAATGCCTCTATTGCTTTTACTGCAGCGGGTAATAATTTTGAACTGGCCATTGCAGTTGCGATTGGTGTTTTTGGGATCAACAGTGGTCAGGCATTTGCAGGGGTGATCGGTCCGTTAGTGGAAGTACCGGCTTTGATTGCTTTGGTGAATCTTGCGTTCTGGCTTCGTAAAAAATACTATCCCAAACCTCAAGGGAACCTCTAAAAACTGTTTATTTGGCACTTCACCCCTACCCCTGAAGGGGAATAAATGAGCATCTAGGCTCCCTTTAGGGCGGGGGGTAAATTGTAAAAGCTAGTTTTTAGAGGTTCCCTCAAATAATATGATGCCATATGCGAATTGCATTGTTCTCTGACATTCACGCAAATCTTCCTGCACTTGAAGCATGCCTGCTGAACATTGAAGATCAAAAACCCGATGCAATCTATTGTCTCGGAGATCTTGTGGGCTACAACATCTGGCCCAACGAAGTCATCCATGAAATCCGTCTCAGGGGAATACCGACAATCGCCGGTAACTATGATCAGGGTATCGGCCTCCAAAGTGATGATTGCGGATGTGCATACAAAACAGATGAAGAAAAGGCATTGGGTAAAGTTTCTATTTCGTACACTAACTTTCTGGTGAAAGAGGAAGAGAGAAAATATCTGCGTACACTTCCTGCTCACATCAGAGTGGAGTTTCACCTGAATCAGGATAAACTCAATCTCTTATTGGTACACGGCAGTCCAAGAAAAATCAATGAATATTTATTTGAAGACAGGGAAGAGAAAAGTTTGTGGAGAATCATGGAACATGCCGATGCAGATATCATGTGTTTCGGACATACGCATCAGCCATATCATAGAATATTACCGACCGCACCGACAGAAAATCCTCACTATCGTCACGCAATCAATATTGGCTCCGTCGGCAAACCCAAAGATGGAAATCCGCAAGGTTGCTATGCGATACTCACCATTCAGCCGGACAGCAGTATTATAAATAAAGAATCTGTGCAGGTTGAATTTATCCGATTTGACTACGATATCGAAAGCGCTGCAAGAGCGATAGAAGATAGTCCATTGCCAAATGCCTATGCTGACATGTTGAGAAAAGGGTACTAAGTCGATTTCGGATCCTTCGACTAGCTCAGGACATGTTTCGGAATCCGGATTTCAGGAGAGCAAACCTGGCAGATTAAGTAGAGCATAGCGCACTGGCCGGATCCTCGATTGCATACGGGGCAAACTCTGCAAGCCCGCCCGAACGAGGTTTAGTCGGGCGGGGTTTAGCGGAGTAGATTTCGGATCCTTCGACTAGCTCAGGACATGTTTCGGATTGCGGATCCTTCGACTAGCTCAGGACATGTTTCGGAATCAGGAGAACGGCATAAATGCGAGCCGATCAGAACAGGAGCCCGTGCATCAGTGCACCACAAATCCCACCCACGATTGGTGCTATAACAGGTATCCATGCGTAGCTCCAGTCTGAATCCCGTTTGCCGGGTATTGGAAGAAGCATGTGTGCAATACGAGGCATGAGATCGCGCGCTGGATTAATTGCATATCCTGTAGTACCTCCTAGCGAGATGCCGATCGCCAAAATGAGAAGTCCAACTACCAGCGGATTCAGTCCCTGAGTGAATTCATTCGCACCGATCATTAGCAGGCCGAACACCAACACAAATGTGCCAAGGAATTCACTGATAAAGTTTCCTGCAGTGTGTTTCACACCCGGTCCGGTACAGAACACGGCGAGCTTTGCGTTCGGATCTGCCGTTTCTTTCCAGTGCGGCAGATAGTGCAACCATACAAGACATGCACCGATAAATGCACCTATAAGTTGACCCGCGATATATACTGGCACATCGCTCCATGCAAAGTCTCCACTCACGGCAAGTGATAAGGTCACTGCGGGATTGATATGCGCACCGCTGATGTTTCCGACAGCATATACCGCCATCGTGACAGCCAGAGCCCAGCCTACTGTGATCACCATCCAACCGGCGTTCTCTGCTTTGGATTTCTTCAGAAGGACACCCGCTACTACCCCATCACCGAGAAGGACAAGGAGGCATGTACCGATCATTTCAGCGACAAAGGGACTCATAGTATTCTAATTTTCAATTCTCGATTCTTTATTCTCCATTCAATATTCTTCATTCAGTCTTTGATATTCAGTATTATAATTCTCCATTCAATATTCATTATTCCTCATTCTTCCTTCCCCACGTGCATATTGTACCAATCCCACACGACATTTGCGACATTACGCCCAAGTTCAAGTCCCGCTGTATTATCGGCCTGGACATGATAACCTCCAAGTACACGTGAGATACCGGCCATTTCAGCTGTCTCAGTTAGTGTGGTGAATTTCAGTGTAATCGTATCCCCAAAATTTTCGGGCAACTCCGTCATCGCGCCAGGTACAAGATTTACTTCTTCACCAAAGGCATCACTTCCTGTATAAAGCTCCAACGCTTTGGCACATGCACCGCTCACACAGCTATGACCTGAGACATAAGCCGGAAAAGGTGGACACAGAAATGCATCTGGTGAATATGGTCTCCATTCCTGTCCCTTCATTTTCATCTTACCCTTTTCAGGACCTGCCCAACCTTCAATTATTTTGTCTTTATAATAATGATGTATCAAAGCATATGGCCTCGCATTGTCATAGTACATCTTCGCATCCCATGAAGCAATGAATGCATCCATTGCAGTGCATTGATTGAGGAAGTACATCTTCACATCGGCATCCAGACTATGGCTATCCCGAACAGAAATTTGTTGCGCAAAAATCAACCAGTGGCCTGCTTGCTGGACTGATCGTGGCCCATCACGCATAAACTCAATGAGAGCTTTCTGTTCATTCGTCAGATTGGCCTGCATGTCCACCAGTTCCTTTACTTCCTTTTCCATTTGTAGTGAACCCACCTTGGGAGGAGGAGGAGGACGCAATTGGTCAGGTGACTTCAACGAGACAGGCTTCACTTTTGGCCAATGTGGTGTCAGACAAGTTGGAGCAAATTGACCTCCCTTCTCATCTGCGAAGTATTTGGGTTGCCATTTGTCGATATCCACATTCTTATCCGGGGTATTCACCGGAGTATAATTTGTGTAATCAAAATATGGGACACCCTTCGATCCTGGTTCTTCTCCATATTGATTTGAACCGTCATTTTTTCTTGCTTCGATGACAGCAAGAGCTGCAAGATTACCGATGCCTACAGGAGAAACCGGATCTGTGGAAGTATCCTTCGGGTCAAGATCGAGTGTCTTCATGAAATCGCGGAACATGGTAGTATCTGTATCGTAGTACTCACTCAATGCCCGATAGTAAGCATAGCTAATTGCGATTTCTTTGTTTTTCAAGGTGCGCTCTTCCACAGGTCGCCGTTCTACTTTTCCCAGATACACCGGTTTTGCTTTTGTATCATACCGCGACCATGCATCAAATACAGCGATATGGATGAGAGCCATATATCGCGATGTGACGGTAGGTCGGGGCTTGAAGAGGTCTGTGTTATTTGCAGTAGCAGCAAGGGATACCTTAGCCCAGCGATATGCAAGGTTATCAGCTCCGCGTGGTTCAGTTTGAATTACTTCAGTCGATAATGTGCCATCACTCTTGTGTTTACAACCCGTAAAGCAAACGCAACCAATGAGGACAATAGAGATCGCCCAGCAGATGAGGAATTGAGGCTGAAAAGTAGTCTCTGTAGAAACAGAAAACCCTGCCATAGACAACGGGTGTTTTTGCCGATGAAGAAAAACTGTCGGGTAAAAGTATCCAAAAAGAAGTAGTAAAACGCAGGAAGAGAACTGGAAAAAACCAGTATTTGGAATGAGCGCTGAATTGAAAAAGAAGGTATGAGAATCCGCTAAGAGTTACTCCCAGATTCCCGACATATCCACCTGCACAATGCAAAGGTCGGTGACTTCAAATGACGAGAGATCCTCATTTCTCACATACTCAAGATCGTCGGAGAGTTCGTATTTCTCAATCGTCTTCAGATCCGGGTCTACGAGGAGATAGTACTTCACACCGGCATTTTGATAAAGCCCATACTTCATGTGCCGATCCTTCAATGCCGTGGAAGGAGACAAAATTTCTACGACAAGAGCTGGTGCAAAGTCGAGGAACTTCTTTGTGATTGGCTTAAAAACAATCAACAAGTCCGGATTGACGACCGTGTCTTCGGAAATCTTGTAGTCGATCGGTTGGTATACCCGACATCGGCAATGTTCTGACTTCAACGCTTGACGGAATACTGAATGGATATTCCCTGCAACGAATTGATGAAATGGCAGCGGGGCGGGGCTCATTGCATAAGGGATGCCGCCAATAATCTCCCATTGACCCTCCCAAAGAAGATAGTCTTCATAAGTATAGTGCGGAAGTATACGCGCTGTGGAAGGCATGTCGCGAAAATACAGCCTTTGGGTTAATTCCTGTAATTCAAAACAACTCGGTAGTGTCTCACTTTCTTCGTTCACGCCAAGTTGCCTCACGCAAAGGCGCAAAGGACGCAAAAAAGAGTGCTGTTGTGTTGTGCTTGACGACAAACTGAGACACTACTAACACTCCTGATTTACTCATTTGTCATTTTGTCCTTTACTCATTTCCTATCCCGCTTCATCATATGCTTCCTTGATCCAATCGAGGACCTGCTTATCAAGTTCCTTTAAATCGGCGAGTTGAACCCTGTGCGTACACATAGCCCCAAAAGGACCTGATGGTTCGAGCTTGCCGGCGGGTGGTTTATTATTGAATTTGAGGCCAAGATCAATGCGCGTCTTTGTTGAAGGTTGAACTAATGCAAACTGCCTTTTCCGGCGCAGGCTCACACTTGTTTTCTTGGGAGATACTTCTACATCTTTCCCAGCTTCAATGTGTGCTTGAGGATTGCATCATAGATAGGCCGCAGTTCTTCCTTGCCTTTGTATTGTGCATCGACAAGGATATCATCTGGTTTGGATAAGACATCTGGTTCACGTGCAGTCATCGCAACAAGATTCGCATAGCCATGACCGAACTCATGTTCTTCCTTGAGATACTTCACGATCTCACTGTGCTTCTCCAGTTTTGTTTTACGCACAATGGCAACCCATTGCTCCAGTCCCTTGCCGGTGTTCTTCTTTAGATTTTCAATCATTGTCTGTGTCGCCTGATCCATTTGCCAAGTTGTCTTTTGATAAGTGGCAAATGTAATGGGTGCAAAGTCCTTATGATTGTAAAAATTTTACCTGAACAGGAAATTTCACAACTTAGCAAAGTGATCAAATCTGTCAGGCTTCTCTCATTCCTTTCCGAATTTCACACCTGCAAACAATTGGAATAAATTGTTCTTAGCATCGATATCAGGGATGAACGAATACTCCTGACCGGGCTCGGGTTCTTTGTACACCTTACCCAGGCTAATATTGATTCTGGCACCGACAACCAGAAATTTTACCGGGTGAATTTCTAAGCCACCGGCCAGACCAAAATCAAACCGGTTGTATAGATCAAGGATCTTGTCAGTCATTGGATCGCCGGTAGTATTTGTGCTATCTACTTTGGCATTAATCAAATACGCCACCTGACCGCCTAGTTGAAGCTGCACATACTTTGTGATATTGATCGCCATAAACTGAGGCAAAAGAAGGTAGTCAAGATCCACTGTGCCGGTATTCGTGCTTGTTGAAAACTCATACCCTTGCCTGGAGAACAACAGTTCGGTCTGTGTACTCAACACTTTGGCAGTAGATCCCGCAAGGAAAACGCCTGCATGAAAACCGGTTCGGCTGCTGGCGTTTATTGCTTTAGCGTTTGTGATATTAGCAAAATTCGGCCCTGCTTTTATTCCGAATCCGATTTGCGCAATCGAAAGGCATGGGGTGATGAATAAGATGTAAAAAAGTATGCTTTTCATAGTAAATAGTTTAATCAACTCACAGATTTAATTTTTCTCTTGTAGTTGTTTCAACGCAAGGAGTATCTCTGCATTTTGATGTTGCAATTCCCCCACTTGTTGTTTTAATTCTTTAGTGCTTTCGATCAATACTGGTATCAATCCTGAATAATTCACAGAGAGCATGCCACCCTTATCTTCTTTGACTAACTCAGGAAATAATTCCTGCAACTCCTGAGCAATTACGCCCGTTTGCATCTCTGTATCTAACTCTTCATCTTTCCAATAGTAATGATAGCCATTAAGTTGGATGATTTTTTGCAATGAATTTTCTAAAGGCGTAAAATTTTGCTTTAACCGACTGTCCGAGGATTGGAACAATGTCACGCATTGGATATTTCCGGCGACAGTAAGCTTCTCGACAGGGAAAGTGTTTCCAACTACCACATTCCCTCCTGCGATATCATTTATGAATACGGTAGCATCATTTTTTCCAGCCCTGATATACGTGTTTTCATCTATGTCAAAATTAAAATGACTGATATGCGTGGTGCCATGAAAGGCTGCCGTACCAAAGCCACCTGTTCCTCTTGCTACATGTAAGCTCGCAACGGGATTATTAATGCCGATACCTACATTCACTGAAGCCAGAGCATCGTTGACACCTATCACAGAACCAAGCACCATACAATCGCTGCAATTGACCTTTGCATTAGCACCGAGTGCTGTTGCATTCACGAGCGCGTTTGTATTGACATTGGCGGAGTAGCCTATGATCGTATTGTGTGTCCCGATTGTATTAATGGTCATCGCATGATAACCGTTGGCTGTATTGTAATCTCCGGTAGTATTGCCAGAACCGGCTCCCCGGCCATAAAATGTATTGTTTCTGCCTGTAGTATTGCTTGTACCCGCTGATTCGCCCACAAAGGAGTTATAAAAACCTGCTGTATTGGATCTGCCAGCCCCACCTCCAAAAAAAGCATTGCCATATCCTTCAACGTTTGAATAACCTGCCTCCTTTCCAAAAAATGAATTGTGTACTCCTATTGTATTAAAGTAACCTGCATACTTACCAAAAAAAGAATTGTCACTACCTGTAGTATTCGAGCCACCGGCAACAAGACCAAAAAAAGAATTGGATACACCTGTTGTGTTGGAGCTACCTGCAACAAGACCAAAAAAAGAATTGCCTTCCCCTGTTGTATTGAAAAACCCAGCAGCCCGGCCAAAAAAGGAATTTGAATTACCAGATGTGTTGTTGTATCCGGCTGCCTGGCCAAAAAAGGAATTTGATATCCCCGTTGTGTTTTGATAACCTGCATCCTGGCCGAAGAAGGAATTCTCAATGCCGGTAGTATTCGATATGCCGGAGGACTTTCCAAAAAACGCATTGTCAGAACCTGATGTGTTTAAGTTACCGGCACTCTCGCCAAAGAAGGAATTGGAATTGCCTGCTGTATTGCTGTTTCCAGCCCCCAGACCGAAAAAAGAATTAGAACTACCTGTTGTATTGTTGTTACCGGCGGCTGCACCAAAAAAAGAATTGTAACTACCCGTTGTGTTATTGAAACCGGCTGACGAACCGAAAAAGGAATTGTAACTCCCTGTTGTATTGGCATAGCCTGTGGTTATACCAAAGAAGGAATTGTTATTGCCTGTACTGTTGACATATCCGGCAGATCGTCCAAAGAATGAATTGTTATCACCGGTTGTATTTGCATACCCGGCCTCCTGTCCAAAAAATGAATTACTACTCGCGGTATTAGATAACCCTGCTTTATGGCCAAAGAAGGAATTGTAATTACCTGAAATGTTGGATACACCTGCAGAACTTCCAAAGAAGGAATTGTCAAAGCCGGTAGTATTGGAGGCACCAGAGGAATGGCCAAAAAAAGAATTCTCTCCACCATTCGTATTTGCATACCCGGCGTCCAGTCCAAAAAATGAATTATAAATACCGGTTGTATTGAAATATCCGGCTGATTCACCAAAGAAGGAATTATCGTATCCGGTACTGTTGGAATAACCGGAATACTTGCCAAAAAAGGAATTGCTATAGCCCGTTTCGTTGAACAGGCCACTGGACGTGCCAAAGAATGAATTGTCATAACCTGTAGTGTTCGAATTACCAACAGCAAGGCCAAAAAAGGAATTCGAGCTACCTGTTGTATTCTGCCAACCAGCGAGCTGACCGAAAAAAGAATTGGAACTCCCTGTACTGTTGGTAAAACCGGCACTTGTCCCAAAAAATGAATTGGTATTACCGCTTGTATTCGAATAGCCGGCGCGATGGCCACTGAAAGTATTGTTGAAACCAGTGTTGACTCTTCCGGCATGATTACCCACAAAAAGATTGCCAGAACCAGGAGACGCAAGAACAGTAACAGTACTGATTCGATAAACTGAATCTGTATTCACGCTTCCATCCCGTACATCGAGTTTAAACAGAGGATCAGTTGTGCCAATGCCTACATGTTGCGCCTCGACAATGCATGCCGTGATCAGGAAGAATAGGAGAAATAGGTTTTGTTTCATTTTATCTCGTTTGGAGTATTAAGCAACATTTTTTCAACCATCATACCAAGTTCACTTATTTGGTTTTGCTGAATATCAATTTGGTTTTGTTTTTCTATATCATGTTTTAGAAAAGTATCAATTTGGATTTGCTCCTCTTTTTTTTAATTATCTGAATATTTATGAAAGACTATTTAAAGTATGCTAAAATTGAAAGAATAATTCATCTGTTTTGTTCTTGTAGTTGTTTCAAAGGCCAGAAAAGACCTCTTCATTTTGCTTTTAATCTACCTGTTGCTTTAGCCGCTTCGTACTTTCGATTTAAACGGCATCAACTAAAATTTCTATTCTTCGTAAGTAATTAAAATTTTAATTGGTTTTGAAAGAATGTAGGCAGAATCACCGAAAACGTTATGGATGTTAGTTACGTTGCCAACCCGCACCCAATAAAAGTTAGTACCATTACCTGCTATGTTCGGCCCATACCAGATGGTATACTCACCCACCATTACTGAGATAGAAAGAATTTTTAAGGGATCTAATCCGTCTGTAATTTGTGTAAACCCCCCCTCATCTGCGTCTGTTGTTCCGGTCAGCTTTTTCACTTTTATCGAAGGCGCATCGCTTCCGAGTTTGGTGTAGCCGTTTACTTCAAGCGATGCTGCCGGAGCAGAAGTGCCAATGCCCACTTTGCCTGTATTATCAAGAACCATTTTTGTCTGGTTACCATTGGTTCTAAACTGAAAGCCATTGAGAGTATTGGTGTTGTTATACACAATTGCGCCGCTGGCAGCGTTATCTGCCTTTCCAAACAAAACACCGGTTTCATTGGCATTCGGGCTCAGGAGGTTGATATAGGTATTGTTCGCGCTTTCCACAACAAGTGGGCCAAACGGAGTAACGTTGCCTGAGGAACCATTAAAAACATGGAGATTGACTAAAGGTGCATTGGTGCCGACACCGACTTTGCCTCCGATGATATCATTGATAATGACATTGCCGAAGTCTTTTCCTGCCCTGATGTAAGTATCTTCATCCGGGCCGAAACTAAAATGACTGATATGATTGGTGCCATGAAAAGCAGCAGTTCCTAAGTCGCCGGTTCCTCTTGCGACTTCCACAGTAGCGGTTGGATTATTTAAACCAATGCCTGTATTTCCATTTTTTAAAATTACTAATGCATTCTTTTTATCTGCCGACCCGGTACCATTACCTACTATCAATAAAGGTTCTGTCGGTATCCATGTATTAGATACGGTCACAATGGTATCATTATGCCGACCCAGTGCAATGGAAGCCCAGGCATTTGCTCTCGCCGATAAACCTATGGCAGTGCTGAAATCGGCATTCGCAAATGCGAAGTATCCCATGGCGGTAGAAACGTAGCCAGATGCTGTTGTTTGCTGTCCCATGGCAGTAGAAACTGGGCCAGACGCTATTGTTTGATTTCCCAATGCGGTAGAAACCTCGCCAGATGCAGCTGCACGACTTCCCATTGCGCTAGCACCAAAGCCAGAAGCTGTTGTAATATATCCCATTGCTGTAGAATACGAGCCGGAAGAATTTGTGCTCAATCCCATTGCGGTAGCACCAAGGCCAGAAGCAATTGTGATATCTCCCAATGCGGTAGAAGCTTCGCCAGATGCAATTGTACCCCTTCCGAAGGCTGAAGATCCATACCCGGTTGCAAGGGTTCCAAATCCTATCGCTACTGAACTATATCCTGCTGCAACGGAACCAAAACCGATAGCAGTAGATCCAAAATCCAGTGCGGCTGTCTGTCCACCCATTGCAGTAGAGTAAGTTCCTTTCGCTTTCGCATTGAGTCCGCTTGCAAAAGAATAATATCCTATGCTGTCCTTGTCCCATGCATATCCGCTTACTGCACCAACCCTAAATGCCGCCTTGTCGGGATACCACATCAATCTGTTCCCGGGGCCCTGGACTGGAGGAGAACCAGATATCTCAGGCAAACCAGGTGGTGCAGAGAAAACTACACTACTATCTGCGACGTGAAGCCTGGCAAGCGGATTGGTCGTGCCGATACCTACGTGTTGTGCATGGATGATACATTCTGTAAGCAGGAAGCAGAGAAGAAGGAGTATTTGTTTCATATTACGTTTTATAAAGAGAAGGGCAATTGACTGTTTAGCACTGTCGGTCCCTATATGTTGAAAAAAGCCGGACGTGTAAATCAACACACAGCTATAAAGAGAATGGTGACTTCCCACCATAAGTCTTCTCAAACCTATGGCAATAAGGATGTCCAGACAATAGAATGAAAGTTATGTGAGAGTTTAAGCGGGCTTCCTGCCAAAGACTTTGTTAAGCGCTTCTGTGCGATTCTGCACATGGAGTTTCTCATAGATCTTATGAATGTGCTGCCTTACAGTAGCAATGGAGATGAAAAGCTGCTCAGCAATCTCTTTGTACAATAAGCCACCAGACAGGAGTTGTAAGACTTCATTTTCGCGAGGGCTCAATGATTCGATCTGCGGCCGGGCTTTGCCCTGTTCATGGAATATTGAAACTAGTTTTCGTGCAATATTGGAACTCATCGGGGACCCACCTTCATGCAATTCCTTGATGGCCGTAATCATTTGCACCAGTCCCGTATTTTTCAGCAGATATCCGGAAGCGCCGGCTTGTAATGCTTCAAAGACTTTTTCATCATTCTCATACACGGTAAACATCATAAACTGCGTGCCAGGTGTTTTCTCCTTTACCTGCCGGATACATTCAATCCCATTCATCCCGGGAAGATTGATATCCATAATCACAATATTGGGTTTCAGGTTCGGGATTTCTCTGAGTGCCTCTTCGGCAGTCCGGAACGCTCCCACCACTTGAAATTCAGAATTGAGAGAGATGAACTGCGTTAATCCCTCCCTTACCTCGACAAGGTCCTCTACGATGCTGATACTTATACTCATTGTCGGGCCGAATGTATTTCAGTTTGATGCGAATACCAATAGAACGAAAGTTATGAAGGTATGGGAGCAGTCAGGACGACACATGTTCCATGATCGTTAATGATGTTTACTTCACCACCTATTTCGGACATTCTTTTATTAATATTGATGAGTCCGTTTCCATAAAGTCCGGAATTCTCCTGGTCAAATCCAATACCATCATCCTGAATTGAAATGACGAGCTTGTCATTCATCACAAACCTGATATGAACTTCATTGGCTTTTGCATGCTTGACGACATTGTGAAGTGCTTCTTTCACGCTGAGGAAAATATTTCTGCGAAACTCTCCGCTTACGGTGATATTCCCGAGTTGTGGAATTTTTTCGATGTTCCCCTGTAAACCATTTTCAGCCAGATATTCAACCGAGTAAGCGCGTGTGTAGGAGAGCAGATCACTCAGAGAATCATTTCTTTCATTGAGAGCCCACACGATTTCACCCATTTTATCAATCATTTCATGGGCATAGTGGCCGATATTGGCAATTTCATCTTCGATAGGCAGGTGTCGTTGTTTTTTGAGTCCGATGGTATCGCTGAGAAATTTGATTCTTGACAGACCCGCTCCCAGGTCGTCATGCATGTCCGTGGCAATCCGCGTTCTTTCTTTTTCAATAGCCTGCTTTCTTTCCAGTATCAGACGTTGTGTCTCGAACTTCCGGTTATAATAGTAACGCGCCAATAAGCCCATGAACCCGAGAACGAACAAACCCAACAGAGACAAAAACCACCAGGTGCGCCAAAATGGCGGCAGGATTGTAAACGCATATTTCAATTCCTGGTCAGAAAACATGCCTGCAGGGAACTCAGCCTTAAGATGTAGTGTGTAAGATCCTGGTGAAAGATTAATAAAATTAAAGAGGGCGGTGTTTGAGGGTTCACTCCAATTGTTATTCCCGCTTCCCTGCAGCCAATAACTATATCGGGTAGATTTTTCATCAATGAATGAGGGAGCTGCCACACCGATCGTGAAATTATTCAAGTTATATGGAAACGTCTTCATGGAATCATCATAAACACTATCATTCACGGCAAGGCGCGTGATGAAGAGAGATGGCGTCGTCGTTATGCTATTGTTGGCAGTAGGAGAAATCTTGATGAGATCGCCGGTTGAGGTCAAAACCCATATCATATCATTTTCGACGCTCAATATCCTGGAGATGCCCAGAAACAGATTCTTGCTTTTAGTTACATTCTCAATGACATACTCACCGTTCTTAAACGAAATTTTATCCATCCCTGTCCATGACCCTGTCCAAATGTTATTATCTGGATCACAATACAGGTAACGCACAAAATTATCAGTAAGGCCGTCAAGTGTGGTAAATTGAATAGCCTCCTGCACTACACCATCTTCAATACGAAGGCGATAGATACCATTGTATCTCGTCCCGATCCACGCATTTCCTGAAGTGTCTACTGCAATAGATCGCGGTTCTATTCCTTCAATCTCCTTTGAATACTCATATTTGAGCTGCATGTATTGAGAAAGGGATTCGGGATGCAATGAGTAAGCACGGAGTAGGTTATCGCGGGTAGCTACCCATAAATGTGAGTTCTTATATAATGTCAATTGGTCTAGCGCATATGTCAACTGATGGCTCATCTGCACCTGGCCGTCATGTACAGTAATCAGAAAACATATGCCATCATTGCGCTGTATACATTGAACAATGACGCCATTCGGGTCTATGACTCCTAAACCGATTTCTGTGATGGACATTTCTCCCAGCGGGGTTTCGATTGGGTGCATGAAAGATGCGTGCAGATTTTTGTTGACTATGCGATAGACTTTATATCTGGTAGTATAGTAGAGCGCGTTGCCATCGATGTAAATATTACCCACAAATGGTGGTTTGATTCCTACAGGAAATACTGTGAGTTGTTTGTTGTGGATTCGGTAAAAGGAATTGTTGGTAATGTTGAACAACCACGTTGTATCTAAATGATGGCAGAAGGCACTAAAATTGTTTGTGACGCCGGGCACCAGATCACCCGAGATTTGAATATTGTTGCCAGGCATTTTGATAATACCGTTTCCATCTGAGGCCATCCAGGTATTTCCCTCCCTGTCTAAAAAAATATCTGACAGGTTGTTTGTCTTAAGTCCCTGAGCGCCAGAAAATATTTGATGCTCACCTGAAGAAGAGAGATACAAAACCTCATTGTTTCCAAATACCCAGGTATTTCCGTAATAGTCGACATACAAAGTTGCATTCCATTTTTTATCGTCTTCTCCGACCTGAACAGGGTTGAGCAAAATTGTTCCTTTCATCAAAGCAGAACTATCAAGTGACTCTATCCCATCAATTGAACTCAACCATAATTCTCCTTTGGAAGTTACTGCTGTGCTCGTAATTGACTTTTCAGTAATTGTTGCAACGACCTTATGCTTGTCGGTATCATAGATGATCAGTTTATCTTTATGTGCGTAGCTCCATGGCAAAAAGAGAAGGAATTGATTCCATTCTGTAACATTACTCAGATTATGACCTATCTCCTTGTCTTGCTTATCAAGCATGGGAAGCCTTGTAAGTCTATTCTCAATCAATCTATATAATCCATCATCCGTGAGAAAATAGAAGTCTCCACTTTTGCTTTTCAGAAACTTGTTGACAACCGGGTAAAAATTGTCAGCGGTGATATGATTACCGATCTTACCATCAACGAGGGTATTCAATTCACGTGCATTCGATGCAATCAGAAATGAATCGGGTGAAATTTCAATGATATCATTTACCACTGAAACAGCCAGACCATCTTCTTTCCGATAGTTATTAAACACCACACCGTCATACACACTGAGACCGGCATATGTGATAAAATACATGCGCCCTTTGCTGTCTTGCTTTATGCTCCGTACTCTGCCATTTACCAGACCGTCCCTTGGTGTGTAGTAGACGAACGGGTACTGTTGTGCCATCATTTGTACACAACCCAATAAGCTTGCCAGGCAGCAGAGAAAATGGATGGTGAATACTTTCATGATATCTGCCCTTGCGGTATTGCCAGCAACTCTCAAAGTGTATTGGCCGGAATACGCTTCTTTCAAAGCATCGCCTTCAGCCCAATATTGATAAAGGTAGCTTTAAGCAGAGTACCCTGCGGCAATATCACGTTTAGTCTGATATACGCCAGCTATACCTACAGTCATGATCTAAATCAGCGTAGACCCCGAATTCCCGTCACTGGATCTGAAAGTAAAACATGCCAATTTGCCTCTTCATTAAAATCTCTTTGCCATGTCAGCCTTAAATCTGATGCTTCGACCCAACCTACACAACCGGACTTTTGACTGGATTGGTGATTCCTATGGTCCATATATTGATGACGGACACTTTATGGGGCATGGACTGCTGGGTGCCCGACATAACAGGGAAATTCAACATGCCAGTGTTCCAACTGCCGAAGGTGAATCCATTTTTGAGATCGCGGTGCCTGGATTCGCAAAGGAGGATATTTCGCTCTCTCTTGCGGATGATATCCTGACGATTTCGGGAAAAGGCGGAAATGTCCCTGGTGCTGAAGACATTTATCTCAGAAAAGAATTTGAACTGTGCCCGTTTGAATTCAGGTTTCAAGTGCGCGAGCCGCTTGATCTGCAAAACATAAGGGCAGAGTGTAATAATGGCATGCTCCGCCTGTTTTTTAAAGACGCCAAAGGAGATAGTGAATCGGGAGTGCACCTCATAAACATCACATAATATGTCTGGCATGACCATCGTCTGTGGACTTCCCGGAACCGGCAAGTCTACCTTTGCCCTCGCATTAGCCAGATCAATTGGCGCAGTGCATCTCAATACGGATCGTATTCGTCATGCTCTGGGTCGGCAAGGTCAATATTCACTGGCGTTGAAATCAGCAATTTATGATAGCATGCTCCTCCATACCCGGGAAGAATTACTCGCAGGAAAGGATGTGGTGCTGGACGGTACGTTTTACAAGGCTGAATTGCGCAAGACCTTTAGCCAACTTGCCACAGAACTCCAAGTGCCTATGCATTGGATAGAAATAGTGGCGTCTGATAGTACAGTAAAGGAGAGAGTGGGTAAATCCAGACCATATACTGAAGCAGACTATGGCGTATATCAAAAAGTCAAAAGTGAATTTGACCCTCTGACAACCGATCACCTTACTTTGGATTCTGATATTCTCAATCTCGATGATATGGTAAGATCGGCAAAGTATTTTATGCACTCGGCCGATCTGGTGTATCAAGTAAAGTCTTCACATGCAGTTCGCTGAAATCCGGAAACTCCTGAAGACCCTCCACATCCCTGAAGCAGAACTCATTGAAACCCATATCTCGTGGGTTATTCCTCTAGATTGCTACATGTACAAGTTGAAGAAGCCCGTACGCTTTTCCTTTCTTGATTTTACAACCCTCGAGCAACGCCGCAAATGTTGCATACGTGAAGTGAAACTCAATCAAAGGCTGACCGAGAATATGTACCTCGGCGTTGTCTCAGTATATATGTCCGGCGACTCAATCACCATCGGCGATGGCACCGGAGAAATCATAGACTATGCGGTCAAAATGCGCAGGATGCCACAGGATCGCCAGATGGACATCATGCTGAGGAATGGACAGGTCAATCAGAAGCACATTGAGCAGATTGCCGAAAGATTATCCACATTCCATAAGACCGCTCTCGTCCCAAGCCGTCCCCCCGATACTGAAATGATGATCACTGATTTTACTGACCTGAACAACTACATTAGTCTGATATCTTCGCGATATGGCCAAAGGGGAGAACAATGCATCCATGACGCTATTGAATTTGCGACAGAATTTCTACATACGCACGCCACGCGCATGCGTGATCGCCACGCGCTTGGATATGTCGTAGATGGTCATGGGGATTTGCATTCAAAGAATATTTTTCTTCTCGACAAACCAGTGATCTTTGATTGTATCGAGTTCAACGATCACTTAAGACATGTCGATGTCCTGGATGAACTCGCCTTCTTTTGTATTGATCTGGAACTCTTTGGTGAGCATGATCTGGCTACTCACTTTCTGGAACACTATCTCGCACTGTACCCCTGCATGCTGTCTGTCGAAGACACGCTATTATTCCGGTATTTTCAATTATACCGTGCCGGAGTCAAACTGAAAATCAACCTCATCAAAGCAACCGATCCAGTTGATATCGTTGAGCGTGAGCAACGATGGATAAATGCACATGGATACTACAAGTTGTTTGAACAATACATTGATCTGCTGAAGAAAGAAGAGAGTAGCGTCATGTCTTAGCTACTCATGTCATTTCGATCTTCAACTCATGACTTAAATCACCATCCATCGAAAGTCACGTCACTGCACTTTTCCTGGGGAACCAGAATTTTGCACCATGAAGTTGATCCTGAAACTTATCGCAGTACTGCTTCTGATGGTTAATGGAATAGGTGCCTTATATGGTGGATGGTCATTGATCACGGATCCAACTGGAACAAAGTTGCAGCTTGCCCAAAGTTACCTTGAACACACGCCTTTTAACAATTACTTTATACCAGGACTGGTGTTGTTTTTACTGAATGGCGTATTGAGCATGGTCATTCTGTTGTCTATCCTGTTCAATTACAAGCATTCGGCAAAACTCATCATTGCGCAAGGAATCATCCTTACCGGCTGGATTGTCGTACAGATGATGATGATCCAGGTGATTTACTATTTGCATTGGGTGCTTGGCGGCTTGGGAATCGCACTCGTCATTGTTGGATATCTCTTGTCTAGACTTCAGTCTCGTCATCACTGAATCTTGCGGAGCCCACTCAACTTTGATGGTGTCAAGTGGACGTTACATGGTGCCTTTTGATTGAGTTTGTGCTTGCACTTGTGTTTGTGTTTTTCTTTGGCTTTCTCACCTCTGTCACTGTCTCACCCGCCCCCGCCTAAGGCGGATTCGGCAAGCATTCTCACTGTCTCACATTCTGCACACCTTCAAATTTTGCCATCGGCGCCACTTTTCCACGACTAAGAATAAGTATGTCTCCATTGAGCTGATATGAATCCACGGCATTGAACATATTCAGTAGTTGCTTTTCAGTTGTTGTATCAGGACAAATGTGGGTAGAGGCGATGATTTCATTGAACTTAATGCGATCATCTGGCAGGATGTCAAAACTACAGCTGAAGGTATTACACCAGCCGTATCCGCGCAACTGTTGTTTTTCCAGATCAAAATTGATGTGCGCTGTACTCCGATCAAAGGGCTTGCCCAGAAGCTCAGTTAAATTCCATCGTGACCGATCCAGTCTTGATTCTTTAGTTTTTGTGAGCTTGTATTGCTCTGCAAGATTGCCATTGATTCTCTGACCTTTGTTATCCAATTGAATTAAGACATTTTCTCCAACCAGATATTTTGAGGGCCCATCAAACATTCCATCAAGCTGAATTGTATTTCCATCATCATTCCAGGTAAACTGTGCTTTACGAGTAAATATCTCGCCACCCTTTCCACGATGAATGATCGTCACCGAGTAAGAGAGATCGCGATTTAATGCGATTGTCGTTTCCATGCCCTCGCAATCCACACAGGGAAGTATGCCGGAGTAGGTACCTGGCCAGTCGAGAGATGTTTGACTATTGTCAGGGCTCGATTCAGTTTGAGAACTGTTTGAATCCTGACAACTTTGGATAAAGAAGACTAAACAGATTATGGAGAGCAGGTTCTTCATGGATATTATTTTGAAACAAAGATTTGACAACTTTTCGAAAGTTGTCAAATCTCATTACAGCCCGCGTAAATACTCCTGCACATCGTCCACTCTGAAATACGGGGAGTCTTCCGCAAACTGCTGTAACAACGGCACGTGCCCTTGACCATAAATGATAAAAATGCGATCATCCGGCCTATCTGAGATCTGATGCAGATTCCCGAAGATGCGAAGATTGCGATGGTACCAGTCATTCACCATATCTGTACCAGCGTAATTGCTCCCTGAAATAATAGGTACAAAAACCCGGAAATAGAATGCATGACTTACTTCATTGAGCAAAGGATCATTGAGCTTATAGAGCATGGAGCCGATTGTGCCTTCATTGAGCCATTTGCCCATCTGTGTTACTGCTGCCTGACCAATGATCTGTAGTTCCTGCATGTAAGAACCAAACTTCTGCGGATCTGTGCCGATCACAGCATCAAGTCCTGAGCCATCCATATCCATCCGCACATCGATTGGGTAAATCGTATTATGTCCCAGTTGTTTGGCCAGACGAAATCCGATCTGCTCCTCTTCACTATTTCTCAGTGCACGCTCACCACGCAAGTAAGCCTGATATCGCTCAACAACGATGCTGTCTCCATAAGGTGCCTCTATCGCGACCTTCGTAGGACGCCAAAGAGCAAGCCGATCCACAACAGCTTGTACTTCTTGCTGTCGCTTAGGAAGCGTGACATCATCCGCTTTCATGTTGAACATATCCTGACCGGGATTATTCATATGATATGATCCAAGCAGCAGCAGCGGAATTTCAGTTGCAGCAGGTACCACAGCCAATAATTCTTTGGTTTCCGCTGAAATCGGCAGATCGCGACGTGTATATTCCAGCGCAACTTCTTTATGTGATCCATCATTCTGGCCCATCGCGAGATAGTGAATACACTTATCTCCATCGCGCTTTAATGAGAGCCCATGAAAATAGATCGCATCGTGTGTCACCTTCACCAGTGGAAAACTGTAATAATCATCTTTCTCTTCCCAGCCTTTGAAGTCGGGATGAAAGTGCTTCACCTTGTAGACGATACTGTGATTGCTATCCGGGGCAAGGAGAAGTGCTTCATAAAAACCGGGGCCCTCTTCAGTCACAAGTCTAAAGGTGCCGGACATCGTACCGCCGAGTGCGGGGTTCCAATATTCTTCCACCACACCACCAAATCCCTCGCCTTCCCAACGACCAATGAGCCAGGCAAAATCTGCGATAGTAGCAGCTGGCGCATTCTCAGGGTTGTCAAGAGCGAGACAATGTTCAGTGAGTTTGGTCTGACTGTAGAGTGTACTGACGAAAACACTCAGACATAGTGCCAGGGAAGACATGTAGCGATTCATCTAATTCTATTTATCTCAAAACAAGATAAGACATGCAAATGCTGCCTACAACACACGATGCTGCCTACAATCTTGTATATCTTTGGGAATAACTTTAAACCAATAAAGGCATGAATACAAAATCGATGACACGTGAAGAGAAGAAGGAATTACTCAAGACCTTGTACCTGAGTGATTTTGAGATCGTGAAGGAAGTAATTAATGAATTAGCCTCTGAACTGGAATTATCGAACGGGTTAGACATACCAGAGAATGAGCGACGGGAATTGGACAAAATCGTAAACGCACATTTTATGGAGTATGCGGATGTTTTCAAAGCCCTCGCGTAATGCGGTATTTGTCGAAAGCATACATTATTCTTCTGAATAGAAAGACAATAAAGGCACACGGAGGCCAATACATTGGCCCTTATAATTTTCTTCACGAATCGCCACTTGACTATTTGCTGGATGCCGTTCAGGCGCAAATGTTTGGCGAGGAAATTTATCCAACTGTCCACGAGAAGGCTGGGTTGTATCTCTTCAGTATTATAGCTAACCACATCTTACAGGATGGCAATAAACGCACAGGCCTCGCGGCTTCACTTCTGTTTTTAGCCCATAATGGGTATCGTCTTAAACAGGATCTTTCACATGACGAGCTCTACAATTTCGTAATCCGTGTCGCAAGCGGCGAACTTTCACTGAAAGAAACGCAAGAATGGTTCAGAGTCAATATCATTCCGTATTGACCGAATTCAAAAACGCATTGATCAGCTCCCGCAAACTCGCCCCAATCCTGCACAGCATCAGGACACTTCCAAGCATGATCCTTGAGACAGCACATATTCCTGTTCATATCCTCAGACAAGAATCGGACTGGAAGAAACTCTGCGACAGGTTTCCTGGACTTGATCAATATTTTCTTCAGGAACACGCAATACGGGAATTGCTTCACGCTGCATACCAGGATTATGTTTCGCAATTCTCCTCTTCATTGATTTCTCTTTCCCTCAATCGCGCATCGTTCTTGTTCTTTTTCTCACAGTTGATACAGGCAAAAAATATTCTTGATCTCGGATCTGGTTTCAGCTCTTATGTTTTCAGAATGTATGCTCAACAGGCAGGACTGGGCGTCGTCACCTCAGTCGATGATTCTGATTCATGGTTGATGGAAACCCAGCGTTTTCTGACCAGATACAATATAGAGTCAACGCAATTGTTGTCATTGCATCAATATGTGGAAAGCAATAAGGATAACCCTTCAGCAGATCTCTGCCTTCTTGATCTTGGCGACATTGCATTGCGGCAGCAACTACTTCCAGATCTTTTCTATGCGGTGGAAAACCATCAAATGCTGCTTGTCATAGATGATTTTCATGTTCCTGTTTATCGCAGATTTATTACAAAGCTTTGCATGGAAACAAACATAACCGTGTATTCTCTCAGAAAAGCCACAAGGCGAAGACTGAGTCACATGGCATTAATCATGAAATCTCCTTGATGCTTTGAAAACACGTAGTCTGTTACTCTTTTATCAGACGCATGGCTTCAATTTGTTGCTGCAAATCAATCAGCATCTCTTGCATCGCACCAAGTTCATTTTTCAGTAATTGATTCTCAGCGTTCAATTCCTGAACCGCTTTCACGAGGGGCACTGTAAATTCTGCATAGCGGAGTCCATAAAGATCCCGGTCATTTTGTGGTTTATCTACGCCGTCAAAATCAAAGTCGCTGGCGAGTGCGGCCTGTTCTACTTCCTGCGCGAGGAAACCGGTGCGTATGCGGGTGGTTGCTGCGTCCGTATCACCTGATTCATTGTTTTCTTCAAGACGCAGATATCGATTGATCTCTGGTATATCTAAAGTATATGTCACTGGACGGAGCTTCAGGATAAAGTCAAGTCCTGGTACGTTTTCCTGAACTGACCTCTTGAATCGGGCATCTGAAAGATTGGACCAGGCAGTGTACCCACCTATGCTCCCCACCGTTCCATTGCCAATGCGCACCTGATTGCTTCCTGTCACTATTGAAAAATACCCTACGGCAGTGCTATTATCATAGTTGGAGCCATTGCAATCGGCGTCATAGCCGACATACACATTGAAGTCTCCCTGGATATTTGTATTTCCTGCAGCTACACCCACTGCGACATTTGCTACGCCTGTTGTATTCTCACCGAGTACAGAAGAACCAATTCCGGTATTGCCAATTCCCACGATGTTTTTGTTTAATGCCATGTAGCCCATTGCAGTGTTTTGCGATCCCCGTGTGTTGGTTTTCAGAGCGCGACTTCCGACTGCCGTATTCTGAACTCCTTCATCTATCTCATCAGTACCCTGGCCATTCAGGAAGAGGGCTGAGTCGCCAACCGCAACAATGTGACTTTTGTTTCTATTCGAATAAAGCGCGTAATACCCTATTGCCGTGTTGTGCGAGCCTGTTGCATTGGATAGATTCGCGTGATAACCGATACCTACATTGTGATGTCCTTCTGTATTGAAGCCCAGAGCATAATTACCCAATGCTACATTATTTGATCCCGTGGTATTATTGCTCAGCGCGTAGACGCCCAACGCAGAATTCTCAAATCCCGTAGTATTAAGAACCAGCGAGTATGCGCCCACGGCGGTGTTCCAGACTCCGGAAGTATTCGCATGAAGCGCACCGATGCCCGCTGCGGTATTGTCGCGACCAGAAGTGTTATTGTAGAGTGCAAGAGAACCAAAAGCTGCATTGGAAGATCCGATCGTGTTAGAAAACATGGCCCTGCTTCCTACGGCGGTATTGTAGCGTGCGTGAAAAAAGTCCGATGCACCCAGGCCATTTTTATATAGTGCAGAGTCACCCACTGCTACAAGAAAGCTATTTAGCGTACTGTTATACAACGCCCTGTGCCCGATGGCAATGTTGTTCTGTCCGGCTGTATTCCATCTCATCGCCTCTACACCTATCGCGGTATTGTTTACACCTACTGTGTTTGCGTAAAGCGCCTCAAGGCCGATTGCAATATTGTGCGTCCCGACTGTATTTGCCCACAATGTATTCACACCCACCGCCGTGTTGCCGGTGCCTGTTGTATTCAACTTGAGTGCATAAGCTCCAAGTGCAATATTGTGATGTGCGGTAGTATTTGACGCCAACGCCTGATATCCGATGCCGAGATTAAGTCCACCGAGAGTATTGGAAGCTAATGCGTTATATCCGATGCCGAGATTCTGTTCGCCGATAGTATTTGCATAAAGTGCATAGTGACCTATCCCGAGATTGAAGTTTCCGCCTGTATTAGAATATAATGCGTTGGTACCCAAAGCAACATTGTGGGAGCCAATTGAATTGGAGTATAGAGCAGAAGAACCAATCGCTGTATTTTCAATGCCATGCCAGGATTCGCTTGCACCAAATCCGTTCGTATAAAGTGCATTTGCGCCTATGGCCACCAGATTACTGGATGAGATATTATAGCGCAATGCATCGCGCCCGATAGCCACATTCCATGCCCCTGTTGTATTAAAAGTCAATGCGTTATATCCCAACACAGAATTCGACGCCCCGGTCGTATTCGAAGAGAGAGCAAATGCGCCTATGGCACTATTTAACATCCCTGTTGTGTTTTGTTGAAGGGTTAGGACACCAACGGCAGTATTTTGTGATCCTGTCGTATTGTAATAGAGCGCGGCATTGCCAACTACAGTGTTGGATTCACCTGTTATATTGAACAACATCGCCGTTGCACCGAATACTGTGTTGCCATATCCTGTGGTATTAAGCTTCAGCGCTGCGGTTCCAACAGCAGTGTTCGAAAATCCATTTGTATTTGCATTCAGCGCCTCAAAACCAAACGCACTATTGTTAAATCCGGTGTTTGACATCCCGGTATTCACCCCTACTAAGACATTTGTGTGAGTGTTCGCCAATTGAAGGATCGGATCTCCATAGGCATTTCTTTTCAACGTCAGCACTTCAAATCCCGCAATATCCATCCTGATCACATCTTCATCTGCACTTTCTTCGAGCTGAATTTTCGTATCCCCATCTGTATCGCTGAGTAAGCCAAGCCTTTGCGTCTCCCATCCTACCGAGCCAACTCCATCTGTCATGAGCACTTGTCCATTAGTACCATCACGTGTTGGAAATAAATAGTCGGTGGCACCGATCCGCCCATCATCTGTCACTCTGAGCCTGGGAATTGCAAGACTGTCCGGAACACGCACAAAAGTCCGGAAGTACATATCGTCATTTGGTAATGCAGTATAGGTACCTGTACCAATAAATGCGTTTCCTTCTGCATACACATTGCTGTTCTGTTTGTACCATTCACCAGAATACGTAACTCCGCCTTGTGCAATGATTGTCATGGTATACTCTTCTCCCGTGGACACATCAATTGGCGTATTCAGATCTATTGGATAGTTACCTAATGCACTTACCACAAATTCCTGTGATTGCAATGGCGTTCCTGTTGGTGTCGGTCCATTGTAAAATGAAAAGATAAACGTACCTCCAGTCCCTGATCCCATATATACCACTATGCGAAACAACTCACCAGAAATGTCCACTGTAAAACTCTGCGCTGCCGAAAGAGTAGTGTTTATTGTCAGGAAACTGTTTTGTACAGCTTGCTCCTGATCCAACAATTCAGTGATAAAGAACGAATCTATATGGACTTCAAAAGGATCGGTTTGTGCAACGCTGTCTGAATGAAGGATAAGCACAAGAAGGATGGCTCCAAGTGTTGTAAGTATCTGATTTATGATTTTATTGCATTGCATGTGGCAACAAAATTGCTTGCAATAACAACTGCACGTATCACCCTGGAGGGTGATTTATGAATGTACAATATCAGCTTCTGAGCAATCCGCGTAGTAGCACAATAGCTTCCGTTCTTGATTGGACACCAAGCTTGTCGAAGATGTGACGAATATGTGTTTTTACTGTGTTCATCGTGATAAAATACTTCGATGCGAGTTGTTGGTTTGTTTTACCCTCGTAGAGATCGCAGGTAATTTCAAATTCACGTACGGAAAGTGACGTGTCGAGTTTCTTATTAAGTCTCTCTATTTCAAACTGAATTGGATGAACCAATTGAGCATAGTTGTGTAACCCGATTTCAATCGCTGAAAACAAATCTTTTTCTCTAAAAGGTTTGACCAGATAGCCCATCGGACGCGTACGCTTCGCCCGGTCAATGATCATTCCTGTCGCATAAGAAGTCAAAAAGATAAATGGGATGTGATATTCTTCCTGGATGAGTGTAGCAATCTGGATACCGTCGGGCTGACTTCCAAGATTGATATCGAGCAAGACCAGATCAGGCAGATTCGTTTTAAGCTGGTCCAATGCTGAACTCCCATCAAAAGCTATACCTGAAACAACATAGTCTATGCCCTCAAGTGTTTTCGCAATATCCTTCGCGATGAGTACTTCATCTTCAACGATGAGGACCTTAATTCTTGACATAGGTACTATGCTGCACGTTTTGGAATTCTCAGACTGACAGTCACTCCCTCCTGGCTTTCAAATTCTACAGAAGCTTTCAGCTTTTGTGCAAACGCCTGGATCATTTCAATGCCAAAGGTGGTACTCAGGTCTTTGATTGACCGACCGCTCATACCGATTCCATTGTCCTTTACTTCAAGGAAAAAATGTTCACCTGAATTCTGGAAGCGCACAGATATCTCTCCATATCGTTCTCCGG
Source organism: Bacteroidota bacterium (assembly GCA_031400515.1). Taxonomy (GTDB): domain Bacteria; phylum Bacteroidota; class Bacteroidia; order Chitinophagales; family Saprospiraceae; genus DATDQA01. The sequence goes on along the minus strand of JANNQA010000053.1, from coordinate 71,474 downwards.
GAAACGCATGTTTCAAAGAGTTACTGATCAGTTCATTGAGGATTAAACCTAACGGGATCAATGTATCGACATCGAGCTCGGTCTGATCTACCTGTACATCGAGTTTGATACGCTCATGATCGATATTGTATGATTGAAAAAGACTGTCGCTGAGTTTCTCGAGGTACACAGCGACATCTATTGTAGCCAGATTCTCATTCAGATACAGATTTTGATGAATCAATGACATTGAATTCACTCGGTTGCGACCATCTTTGATTGCTTCAACTGCTTTTTGATCAACAATATATTTGGCTTGCAGATTGAGCAGGCTTGAGATCACCTGCAAATTATTTTTTACACGGTGATGAATTTCGCGCAGAAGCAGTTCTTTCTCGGTGAGTGAATTTGCAATGATTGCATTCTTTCCTTTCAGGGTGCGATTCGCCATTCCTTTGAAGTACAAGAAACCAAGTGTAGCAATGGCGATCAGGGCGAGCAGACAAATGAGCAGGAGAAGATTCCGTTGTGTAAGTTCTTGCTTATCTATTTCCAGACGTTGCAATGCCAGGGCTTTATCTTTCTGTTGGGTTGCATATTTGATTTCAAGCTCATTAAACATTTTTCTATTGTCAAGGATCTCTACACTATCCTGGATTGCTTTGTATTTCTTGAAATACTCAAAAGCTGCCGCCGGATTGCGATTTTGTTCGAGAATGACATAAAGTCTCAGAAAGCAGATTTCCAACTCAACCAGGTAGTTGTACTTCGCTGCAATCTGCACTGCTCTCTCCAGACTGATGACAGCCGCATCGTGTCGGCCTGCTTTGTCCTGCAGACTTGATAGAAATTTCAGCGCATCAATTGCCAATAAAAAATGTTGCATGGATTCATGCACCCGGACAATATTCTCCACAACAGGAATAGATTTCTCGGGATTGGCATCGTCTTCAAAAAAATACAAGGCACGATGCGCGCTGTTATTGATATTCATTTGACCCTGCCCTTCGTCGAGGAATTTGACATAGGCATCAGAGAAATTTGAATACTTTTCCCACTGTCTAAGGTCGAAATAGTTGCGCACTAAACGGTGCAACACGATACCCTGATCCATTCTGATCTTTTTCTCGCTTGTCAATTCATACGCACGTAAGAGATCCTCCTCACTTTTGTCTGCCATGCCAAGCATGTGGTAGAGTTCTCCCCGGCCCAGGTATGTCTCCCAAGTCAAATAGGTATCGCCCGCTTTGATATGATATTCTTCGGCCAAAGCAAAATACACCAATGCTGAATCAGGACGATGTGTGTTCCTGGAATAGTACGTAGCCATTCGACCATAACAGATTGCCATAAGATTGTAATCTGCATGTGTCTTTGCGATACGTAGGGCCTCGTGTAAAAAGGAGTATCCTTTGTTGGTCTCTCCCCGGCGATTGTATGTTGAAGAGACATTTAGTACACCCAACACTTCACCTTTGAGATCACCCACTTTTCTTGCAAGGTCAAGCGATTGCTGATAGAACATCAATGAGCTGTCGGCATCTCTGAGCAGGTATTTCCAGCCCAATGTGCGCAGAAGGCGGACTTTAGCGGTATCCTCTTGCGATTCTGCCAATACACGGAGCAGGCTATCTGTTTGCGATAAGCCGTCACATGAGAATACACAAATACACACAGTAATATAAAGGAGTCTCATTGGCAAGGACAAAAATAGCTCCATACAACCTGCTATAGGATCACCCCCTGGTATGATTTTCAGATTGTGCGTTCTGAAAACACTTAGCTTTCCTCCTCTGATCATCGTCTATGCACAAAGTACTCATCCTCTGCTACACCATCGTGATTTTGAGCACGACCTTCTGTTGTCAGCAACCTCTTATCAGATATAGTGCATCCGATACACGATTGAACTATTCCGGACGAATCGATAGCGTAAACTCAGATGGCATGACCCTGATTAGTTCTGCGGCATCTGTCACAATGCATGTAAGTGGAAAAACCTGTGTCCTATATCTCAGGAACGCGACACACGGGAATGCCCACAATTATTTCTCGATAGAACAAAACAATATTGATCTCGGAAGATTCAGGATTGCAGGAGATCAAATCGTAGAATGGGAAATTTCTCTTCCCCGTGATAAGGCGGTTCATCGTATTGTGTTGCTCAAAGCAACAGAGCCGGGAAATGAAAACATTGAATTTCTTGGAGTGCGTTGTGCTGCATTGCATATCATAGAAGAGCCTAACAAACCGAAGATTGAATTCATCGGCAATTCCATCACTTGTGGTATGTCCGCGGATATGAGTGAGATCCCATGCAATCAAGGTGTATGGTACGATCAACACAATGCATACTGTGCATATGGCTCGCGTATCGCACGAGCTTTGGATGCAGAGTATATGTTGAGTGCGGCATCCGGAAGCGGAATTTACAGGCATTGGAATCGTGATCATCCGAATCTTCCGGAAATCTATGATCAGACGTATCTGAACTTTGATACGACAAAGCGTTGGGATTTTTCATCATGGAACCCTGATGTTGTAAGTATCTGTCTGGGGACAAATGATCTTTCTGATGGCGATGGTGTCACGCCCCGAGCGCCGTTCGATGAAGAACGATTTATAGCTGAGTATATCAAATTTGTTCAAAGAATCCATCTACACTATCCTGAAGTACAAGTTGTCTTATTGTCTTCTCCAATGTTGAATGGAGCGAAAGCCGAAACACTTTCAGAATGCCTGTATAGGGTGTAGGCTCATTTTGATGCAAGTGCAGTGCCGCGTCCTGTTGAGCTCTTCTTTTTTAAGCCATTCATCCCCAATGGATGTGGCTATCATCCGGATTGCGATGATCATGAACGCATGGCTGACGAGATTGTGCCGTTATTTCAGGAAATGATATCGCGGTAGGTCGGAACAGGAATAAAATTCGCAAGGTCGGAATGGGAATGCCTCGCCTGCCTCGCCCGTACCGAAGTACGTTCGGGCGGGAATGACCCAGTCGGGCAGAAAATCCCATTCTTAACTCTCTGCTCTCTGTCTTTCGGCTCCTGAGCTTGTCGAAGGATGCTCTATGCATTTTGCCCAATCTCCGCTATCGCTTCGATCTCCACCATAAAGCCATGATGCAATGGACCCACGGGCAATACCGCCCTCGCTGGCCTGTGTTCACCGAAGTACTCTGCGAAGATCTCATTGAATTCCGCCCAGTCATTGATATCCGTGATAGAGGCATTCACTTTCACGACATGATGAAAGTCACTGCCTGCCGCTCTGAGAATCGTACGCACATTTTCGAGTGCTTTCCTGCATTGATCACTAAAGGCACCTGTGATTTTTTCTCCAGTGATCGGATCCATTGGCACCTGACCAGACACATAGAGAAAGTTGCCTGAGATCACTCCTGCACTGTAGTGACCAACTGAACGAGGGGCGTTGGGGATAGAGATGAATTGCATAAGGTCAAATTTTGATTAAGAAACAAAGAAAAGAATCTGGAACGAGATGCGAGGCAATCCAGCAACATGTATCGTATACATCGTAACCCGTAACCCGGACCTCGCAACACGTACCTTGTAACACGCACCTCACGCACCTCGTTTTGTTAAAATTATCTTAAAATACGAAGTCCATCGTACAAGGTCTTGCAAGACTCATTCCTGTCGCCTAACATTGTAGTACGAACTGATTCGTATATATCAAAACTCCTATGTCAAAGAAACTTATCAAACCCACAGAAGCGGAACTGGCAATCCTGCAGGTGCTCTGGCAGCGCGGCGCATCTTCTGTACGCGATGTCCACGATGTTTTGTCCGGAAGCCGTGAGACAGGATATACCACTACCCTAAAGCTCATGCAAATCATGCTTGACAAAAGCCTGGTGAAACGCAATGCCGAAGCCCGCTCACATATCTATGAAGCAGGCGTGCAGGAAGCGGATGTCCAAAGTCAATTGCTGAGTCGATTCCTTGACTCCACCTTCCGCGGCTCCGCCTCACAACTTGTGATGCAGGCTCTCGGCAATCACAAAGCAAGTAAGAAAGAACTTGAAGAGATCAAGGCACTTATTGAACAAATCGAGAAAAACAGGAAGCCATGACACAGCTTTATACAATCCTGGGCGACGAGCTCGTCAATGCACTTGGCTGGACCTTTGTACACAGCCTTTGGCAAGGCAGCCTCATTGCTCTGATCATGACAGCGGTTATGAGTCGCATCCCGGCCCAACAAGCGCAAAAGCGATATCTCACCGCTACCATCAGTCTGCTCTCGGTGCTGCTTTGCTCGGTCGTCACCTTTACAATCTTATATCAGCAACCGACAGCGGTTACGACTGGTATTGATACTTATGTGACAGGAATCACTGCACAGACTGAATCGACATCTACAAGTCTGTATGAGTGGATATCACAATACAATCCATTCCTCGTGTCGATCTGGATCATGGGTGTGCTGTTTTTTGCACTGCGCTTTTGCTTTGGTCTTTTTTACCTGCGTCATCTGAAATCCAGCGCGAGTCCCTCTCCTGTAGAATGGCAGGAGTCACTTGACAGGATCGTCACAACCCTGGGGTTTACACGTAAGGTCAAACTTGCTCAGTCTGCGTTATTGCGCATCCCGGTTGTAACAGGGTATTTGAAACCTGTCATTCTATTCCCGATCGGAATTATCAATCAACTACAGGTCGATGAAGTAGAGGCCATCCTTGCTCATGAAGTCGCGCACCTTTTGCGCAATGATTTTATTCAAAACCTGATGCAATCCCTCATTGAGATGGTATTCTATTATCATCCGGCTGTATGGTGGATTTCTGCTGTGGTAAGATCGGAACGCGAAAACTGTTGTGATGATCTTGCAGTACAGGTGTGTAGCAATTCACTGACATATGCTAAAGCGCTTGTGAGTCTTGAAGACATCAGCTATCGTGCTCCGGCACTCGCCCTTCCTTTTGCAGGATCAAAAAGTCATTTATTAAATCGGATTAAACGTATTCTTAATCAACCGCAAAATAAGTCTAACGTCATGGAAAGAATTATTGCCACTGTCCTCCTCATCGGATGCGTCACGTTATTGTCTTTCTCAGAAAGAAATGCACAATCCAAAACGGATACACAAGACATCGAAGTCATTACAGAGTATCACTATGAGATCACCGATACCGTGCCACAGCAACGAGAAATTACTGTATGGAAGACAGTAGATGGAAAGGAAATGGAAATGCGCTCACAAAACGGAGATATCAATTCACTCAAGATCAATGGCAGTGAAATCGATCCCGCAAATTATGCAGAGTACCAGGGAGAAATTGAAGAAATGAAGGCAATCTCCGAAGGTCCAGGATTGTTTTCTCCTGTGCCGCCGACACCACCAGTACCTCCGGTAGCCCCGATTGCTCCATGGCCATCACTGGAACCTTTACCTCCAATGCCGCCCATGCCTCCATTTCCTGATATGCCACCAATGCCGGCATTTCCTGATATGCCAGAGCCGATGATGTTTGATCATTTGTTCTTTGCACCAGAACCAGGATCTCCTGAAAAGAGGACAAATAAAACGACAATCATCCGCGAGAAGTCTGGTGATGGATATAGCTATCATGTAGAAGGTGAAGGTGATGTGAATGTGGTGATCGATGGTGATCGCGGTGTTGCACTGATCAATGGAGAAGAAGTGGAGTTGGATGCGGACTCTGTATTCATCATTGTTGCAGAAGAGAATCGTCATGATGCGTTTGGAGGAATGCCACTTCTTTATCAGAGTAAAGAAGGACGGAATTCAGCAAGAGCATACGGTTTAGGAGACAGAGATGCATTGATTCTTCGACATATTCTCGTGGACTCTCTTCCCATGAAGACGTACAAACTGGACAAAGAAAAAATGACGGCAGCAGAAAGAGCAGAATGGGAAGCCTATGAACAGTCTATGCAGGATTATAGCAAAAACATGGAGCAGTATAGTAAAGAATTCGAAGGCATCAATTGGGATCAGTATTCAAAGCAAATGGAAGAGTGGGGTAAGCAATGGGAGGGCCAGGATTGGAAAGCATATGAAGGACAAATGAAAGCGTATGGTGAAAAATGGGAGAAAGAACATGCCGGAGAATGGAAAGTATATGGAGAGCAAATGGAGGACTACGCACGTCAACTTGCTGAAGCAGAGAGACAAAGAGCTGGCGAACAACATGGAGGACGTGATGCACACAGTGAATTGCTAGAGGAGTCATTGCGCAGTCAAGCCGAATCAAGAGCACAACGTGACCATGTGGAAGATGCACGAGTGATGGAACTTGAGCACGCGCGAATTATGCAACTGGATAACGAAGGAAACCTGAGAGTCATCAATTCATTCATGTCCGACGAACCCTTTGGGCCCATTACATCCGCGATGGATCGGGAAGGGCTGATCGAGGCAGATGGTGATTACAATATCATTCTGGAAGAAGACAAGCTACGGATCAATGGCAAACGCATGCCGGACAATGTACATGAGAAATATCTCGATCTTTTTGAAAGAACTCAAGGCTATCGTCTCTCTGGGAAATCCAAAATCGAAATTTCAAATTGAGGATTAGCCCTGGAGCCTTGGGATTTTTTCCCAAGGTGACTTGAAAGCCTTGGTCGGGATGGGAATACCCACTCGAATGATCACCAGATTCATTCGAGTAAGATTCGATCGGGCGAGAATCCCATCCTTGAATGAGTTGATCTGGTAGTTTAGATTTTCAAAATCGTCGACTTTAATATCCCTTTAACGTTTTCTTAAGCGCCGATGCAACATATCCTGTCTAACTTTCGTCAGTTCATTTAACAACTTCAAAATACGTCTGAAATCATGAAACGACTACACACTCTCGGCCTGACACTCTGCATGCTATGTGTCTGCACCTTTATTACCGCACAACAGGCTTCCTCCCAGGACAGCAAAAGAGTTGTGATTATCAAGAAGAAGACTGACGCCAATGGTGAAACAACTGTGGAGAAAGTCATTGTGACTAATGGTGAAGAGGAAGAAGCGCTTGCTAAAATAGAAATAGAATACGCTCTTGCCAAGGATATAGTCGTAGTAACTGGTTCCTGTAATGTGAAGAACCTTGTAAACGTCGAAAACAAAATCTGCGCGACCAATGATGGTAATAAGCAAGTGATGGTTAATGTTCAGGAGGAAGATGGAGAGAAAGTCATCGTGATCAATGTGGATGGAGAAACTGAAACACTCCACCTTGCGAAAGGAGAGGAACTATCCAATGAGGACAAGGCACGCCTCGAAGAAAAAGGTGTATTTCTGAATCATTCCAATGGTGTCACCTGGGTCGGTAAGGACAAAGACCATGACTTTGACTTCGATTTCGACATCAATCTCGAAGGCCTGGGAGAAGGACTTGTACATTTAAATAAAGAGCTTGCCCATTTGGCTGAGGGTCACGCCTGGGCATTTGCAGCAGAAGATCGCGAGATCAACTGCGCAGCACTTGGCGTGTATGTAAGTACAAGTCGTGATGGAGGAGTGTATGTAAATAGTATCATCGGTTCCAGTGGTGCTGAAGAAGCCGGCTTGACAAGAGGCGATGTCATCAAATACATCAACGAGGCATCTACAGCTAACTATGCAGAACTTCATGATGTACTTTCAAAACACGAACCCGGTGATGTGGTCACGGTCACTTATTCCCGCGACGGTGTTGAAGATCGCGTCGAGACCCAACTCCGTGCCTGGAAGGATTTTCCAAGTTTTGCAAACAGCCGTCACGCTTTTGTAAACTGCGGTGATGAACCTGTTGGTGAAGAGACTGTCACACGCAAGATTATCGTGATCAAAAAAGATAAAGTAGAAACTCCTGTGAATATCAATCAAAGCCCTATCGCAGAGACAATAGACAATAATCTTGAATTGACTGACTTTGTGGCATTCCCAAATCCAACAGATGGAAAATTCAATGTCCAGTTTTCCGGTGAAGCCAAGCCAACAGTTGTTTTAGTCTTTGATGCTTCCGGCAAAGAAATTTTCCGCGACAACGTAGATAATTTCAATGGTTATTACAATCGCGAAATCGACCTGACATCACATGCGCGCGGAGGACTTGTACTTTCTGTCGAACAGGAAGGCAAATCATACACAGAACAGATTGTACTACATTGATGCGTATTGGAGAAGTTATTCTCCAAACATGAAGAAATAAATAGCTGATTTAATTGAAAGGCCGTCCCGTGGGATGGCCTTTTTGTTTTCCCCCCGGGTTAAAACCCGGGGTAATTAGCCCAATCACTCATCGTGATCGACCACCAGTCCCAACTTATTCTTCAATTCTTCCATCGCCGGATTCTTTGCGACGAGTCGCTCATACTTTTCACGGACTGTAAGAGTTTTTTTGGGCTTCCGTCCTTCGCGAGTTGCATCTGACTCTTCAACGACAATCTCAATCTCAAGCATTTGATCATGAAATGCATTGCGAAACCGGAGGAGGAGATCATTCTCTTCCTGTATGCGGGTCTTTCCAAGAATTGAATCGACGACAATCTTCAGCACTTTGTCTTCAAGTGTGACTATTGCTTCTTTGAATGCGACAGCAACGCTCGGCGAACTCAATGTCTGCCGGAACCCATTCCACCACGCGATCGCATTCAATTCCGTGAGCTCAAGACTGTTGTCTTTAGCAATTTGTTCAGTCTTCTCGACGTGTGATTTCAGATCAAATAATGATCCGAGCTGTGGCGTATTAAGCAGTACACTGCCGGAACCCGGTACAACAGAAGGCATGACCGGAGATTTCTTCACCACAGGAGCAGTTGCAACGGACTTTTGTTTCACTGTGTCCTTTGGTAGTTCTTCAGATGAGGAAGATGCTGAGGCTCCATTCGACTTCTTTGCAATCTGCGGAATAACCGGTATGGGCTCTGTTTTAGGTATGGAAGTCGGTGACTCTTCTTCCGGGATATCGATCACATCAGAAATGGATCTTTCGTCAGCCGTTTTTTTTTCAATGCCAAACGGATTGCCTTCCTGAAGTCGCCGCAAAAAACAAATCCTGGATAGTGCGATCTCAATATGGAGTCGTTTATTTCGTACCTGGGGATATGCGATATCACATTCATTGATCAGATTCAGAGCTGAGAAGATGTATGGCGCGCTCATCAGTAAGGCCTGCTTTTGATAGCGTTTTTTCAACTCATTGCTGTGGTCCTGAAGAGCAAGTGTCGCTGGATCACGGCATACCAATAAGTCCCGATAGTGTGTAGCAAGTCCATCGAGGAACGTGTCGCCCTCAAAGCCTCCCATCACCACCTTATCATACAACAACAAGACATCACGTACATCTTCTCTTAGACAAGCATCAGCTATTTGGAAATAGATGTCGTAATCGAGCAGATTGAGATTCTGGACGACAGACTGGTATGTCAGATTCTTCTCGGCGGCACTTGCCAGCCTGTCAAAAAGTGAAAGCACATCCCGCAATGCGCCATCTGATTTCTGAGCAATGGTGACCAGTGCGTCTTTCTCTGTCTTGATTCCCTCTTGTTTTGCAATCTGTTCAAGGTGAGAGACCATATCCTTCACCGTGATCCTGCGGAAATCAAATATCTGGCATCGTGAAAGTACAGTCGGAAGTATCTTATGTTTCTCAGTCGTTGCGAGAATAAAGATTGCATAAGGAGGTGGCTCTTCGAGTGTCTTCAGGAAGGCATTGAATGCCTGCTGTGTAAGCATGTGTGCCTCGTCGATAATGTAAACTTTATACTTACCATGCTGAGGCTGATAACGTACTTGTTCTGTAAGACTGCGCATGCTTTCGACGCTGTTATGGGAAGCAGCATCGAGCTCGAAAATGTTGAATGAAGCCTGTTTGTCAAATGCTGTACACATCGCACACGTGCCACAAGGATCTGTACCATTTTGCAGATTCTCACAATTGATTACGCGTGCCAGGATACGTGCACAGGTCGTCTTGCCTACACCTCGTGGTCCGCAAAACAAGAACGCATGAGCAAGCTGATTTGTCAATACCGCATTCTTCAGAGTGTTCACGATATGCGGCTGCCCGACGACATCATCGAAACGACGAGGGCGGTACTTCAGCGCGGATACGACGTACTTGCTCATTTTGGAAGGGCTAAAGTACTGCCAAATTCAAACTCAAACACAAACTCAAGTGCAAATACAGAGCCTATTCACTGAAGTTTGCCCAGATGGGATGCCTTTGGCACAACTCCGGAATCACCATCCTTTCAAATCTTCCTGTAGACCGCGAGAAGTACAACTTCACATAGAATTATTACGTATATATCAATTATCGTATTTTGACGCCGAGAACCGATTGTTGCACGCTTTCTTGAGAAAACCAATGAGAATGAAACGCCTTTTCCTCCTTAGCCTTAGCCTCGGCCTTAGCCTTTTTCTACACGCCGAAGGAACACGTGAGGTAGCACCAAATGCAAACATTATCATCACCGGCAACAACACGACTGACGTGGCCGCTCTTCTGATTGATAACGATGAGTACAACAATTTTGCAACGTACACGAATCCTGATCCCAATAGCCGACTATACATTCATATCACCGATCCGCAGAATGAATGTGTCTTTCTTGGATTTTCATTTGGACATGCCAATAGCAATGGCATGAATCCACCGAGGATGCAATATGAATACCGCGTCAGGGATCCTAATGGAAATATCGTGTTCGGTCCAGTAGTCGTAGAAACTACCGGAGGAAATATTACGGACTGGTCTGAAGGACATACTGGTCCGATGCAGATCTATGGAGCAGATGGTTATAATGCAATGCAGGTGATGCCTTCTGATCTCACCTCGCAGGGATGGAGTGGTGAAGGCGACTATTTTATAGAGTTTAACCACGATACAGGAATCGATGGATTGCTGATCGATTTCTGGGATATCAGTGTTGCCAATTGCTCAGTGACACCTCTGGCCGAAAGTAAGGGACGTGTATGGTCATACAACTGGGCCTTCTTTGCGATCAATGATTTTGGATTTCCAGTCAGACCCTTTAATGGTGCATTTTACGTCTGTGCTCCAGATCCTGACAACGTAGATGCAGCATTCATCACAAAAATTGATTTCAATCAAAGTGGATTCCGCCCTGCTGCATTTAATATTGCCTTCAATAGTTTCGGAAGTTTGCATACAGGCGATGTCATGGTTGATCGGCGAAGTGTGGAAAATGGAAATGTCACGCAAGCAGAGTATTCAGTGTTTCTCAATGACCCAGTCGATCTCTGCGAAACAGCAGAGCAAGGAGAAATCGAATTGCTTGGAGTGAGTCGTTGTGATCAGGAAGATTATTGCATCAAGTTTGTTGCATCCAAAGAAGGTCAGATTGATCTCCTGCTTGACTTCGACGGACCTGACGATGTATATACTTCGGGTACTGCTGATATCATGATCGCGATTAGTGTGGAAGCTGATGATGTGGGCGAGTCTTCATGTGTGTTTTGGAATGGACAAGATGGCCTTGGCAATATTTTACCAGAAGATGCGGGCACACAAATACCTGTCGTGATTTCATTTGCACAGGGCATCTATCACTTCCCTATCTATGATGCAGAATTCATGACAGCAGGAGTGAGTATTGAAGCTGTTCGCCCTGCTGCACCTAAACCCTTACTTTATTATGATGATTCAAACATTTCGGTTGCTTCCGGTAGCGGTGAGCCTGACATACAATTGAGTGGCTGTGTCACACCATGTCATAGATGGCTTGTCTTTGGAAATCCAGATGTACCGGGCTTCGGCAATCTGAATACCATCAATAGCTGGTGGTTCTCACAACGCATCGTCCGAAGTAATATCTTTTTCATGCCTTCATATCTTTCATGTAGTATTGAAGGGCCTGACAAGATCTGCGAAAACGAAACAGCATCACTCACCTGGTTTGGTTCTTCACTGCCAGGGGGCGCAGATGCCCCGGAAGTCGTCAGTAGCGTGTGGACAGGACCAGATATTGTCGGCGTAAACGAGGGATCAACAATAGTCATCGAAGGTGGTGGCATTTATATGGTAGCCATCACATGGCTTACCCAATTGGGAGATACATGCACATCATCGTGCGAAATGCAGGTTGATATAGATCCGGTTTCTTATGGATCGATCGATACCTTGATCATACAGGGAGAAACAGTAGAAATCAATGGTGAGACATTTGATGAAGGCGGACAGTTTACCCAGGTGTTGGTTGCAGCGAATGGATGTGATAGTATTCTTACGATCCGGATTTCAGTTTTGCAGACGGTCGTGCATTTCAGTCTCAATGCTTGTCTTTCTATTCCGACCCAGGGATCTGACAGTGTATATGCTGAGTTTACACCGGTGTATCCTGACCCGTTGTCGTGTGCGGCATTGGAAGCAAGCATTACCCATAGAGAGAATCCCGCAGTGAATGCACATTCATGCACGGCAGGCGTAGAAGGTTCTCCGGCCATGTGCATAAGCTCCTATGACAATTGTATGTATGATGCAGGCAATGAAAAATCGTTTGTATTCGAACTCACTGTCACTCCTTCTCCTGATACTGCCGTTGCGGTCACAGGATTGACCTTCTATGAGAGAGCTCCTGAAATGTTTGATTGGATCAGTGGACCAACTGGCCTCAACAACTACCCAACATTGTATGGCGTTCGCGTCCTGAAGGATAATGTGGAAATCTATCGCGCAGCAGATATCCCGACCACAAACGATTGGACTTTGGAATCTTTTGACTTTCTCGGAGAGGATGCCTTTACAGTGGATACGACTGCAACATTTCGCTTTGAGTTTTTAGGATATTGTCTGATAGGAAATGGTGCGATGGTACCTGCATGGGATCTTGATGAAATTCGCGTCGTGGCAAGTTGTGTTTCACCTACACATACCACTGGAATTATTTCAGGTAGGGTAATCACAGAATTTGGTCAGAAGATCGATGACGTGCAAATTTCTCTTGCTGATGAACCTACGTTTATACATCCTGTCACCAGTATCACTGATCAGTCCGGAGTCTATACGTTTTCAACCTTGCCGGCAGGAGATCAATACTATTTACGCGGCTATAAGAATATTGACTTTTTACAAGGTGTCAGCACGTTGGATTTAATCAAAATTCAAAAGCACCTTTTAGGTCTGCAGAGATTCGATTCTCCGTTGCAGTTTATTGCTGCGGATGCGAATGGAAGTAATACGGTGAGCACGCTGGACATTGTAGATCTGAGAAAGTTGATTCTCGGGCGTATCCACGAATTACCAAATAATACAAGCTGGCGTTTTGGAAAACCAGATCAGGAATTACAGTTGTCGAATCCATGGACATTCGAAGAGACGATCACGATACCTCGTGCGGATTTTAATCAGGAGAATATCAATTTCCTTGCTGTAAAAACCGGCGATGTAAACCGAAGCCTGGGTAATCTGACAGAAGAAGAAGTCACAACGAGGTCAAACCGGCACTTGCATTTTGAAATTCACGAGCAAGATGTTGAGGCAGGAGATCTTGTTCAGATAAATGTCACCAGCGCAGACTTTATGGAAATCGCAGGCTTTCAATGCGGATTCAGAATACATGGTGCAGATGTAATGTCAATAAAGAATGGCGCACTGAATATGTCAGAATGCTATGCCGTGAATGAGGCTGATCAAACCTTGCTTATGAGTTGGAATGAAGAAACTCCTCAGACGATCTCAGCAGGAGAAGTGCTATTTAGTATTATCATTCAGGCTTCTCGTGCAAGCACTCTGTCTGAGCTACTTCGATTGGACAACAGCGTATTGAACGCCGAGGCATACATCGGAGATGAGACAGAAGTGATTGATATTAATTTCGATGTTCGACATTCCGGGACTGTTCTGCAAGGTTATCGTTTGTATCAGAATACACCGAATCCGTTTTTATCAGAAACAGAAATTCGCTTTCATCTCAACAAGGGCGGGGATGCTACCATTTGGATTTATTCTGTTGATGGACAAGTCATGCATATATACAATCAATACTTCGACAAAGGAGAACATCACATTTCAATTTCAAACAACGATTTGAAATTGAGTCCCGGCGTTCTGTTCTATCAACTTCAATGCAATGACTTTGTAGAATGTAAGCGCATGGTGCTGTTGGATTAAACTGCGTAAGTGGATATCCCTGTACATTTATGCCATGAAACCTCAGGTATACTACGAGACGGTCTCTGTGGCAATTAAGAAACTCAGGGAAAAGGGATTCACCAAAGACTTCAACCTTGAAGAAAATTGTATCTCATGTCACCCGGACAAGTTTTCTGCTGAAGACTTCGATATCGTAGAAATCTATCGCTACGAAGGAAATACAGATCCTGCAGATGAAGCGACTGTCTATGGTATTGCTTCCAGATCCGGTATCAAAGGAATTCTCGTCACAGGTTATGGCGCATCCGGCGAGACGATGTCCGAGGAGATCCTTGCCAAGCTAAGTATGAGAGAGTGAGAGTTCCTCCACTTCGGTCGGAATGACAAAAGAATGAGAAGTGAGGGGGTGAGAAGAAACACAAACACATGAAAGGGAGAAGGGGATGACACTTTCTTGCGCAAAAGTTTCTTTTTGACCCACCAAACCCACTCCACCTTACCAGCCGTCTATGAAGACAGTAAAAGCAAAATCAGCAATGAAATCCTGTGCTACTTATCTTCTGGCCGTTGTGGTCCTTACACTTTGGGCTTGTGATCGGGAAGATCCTATTGTCATAGTTGACCCTCCGCTTGAGAATCGCGTTGATTTTCAAAATCCTGTTGTGGGTCAGGAGAACCGATATCTCAGTTATCGTGGAGAATGCGGCCAACTGGAATCTACAGGAGATACTCTCTTCCTGCGCGTTGTTGGATTAGATGGTGATAGTTTGGTTTTCCAGGAGGAATATACAATCGGATCTCCATCGTATTATCCTGATGCAATTAGTTATGGAGCAAAGTGGAACGCAAATCAATTGGAGATTGCGGCGGACATCCGTGTCCAGAGTGCACTGTTTTATTTCTATGGTTCCGATGTCCTACGCTTAAAACAGGACCATGACAGAAAAATGACACAGCAACAATGTCTTGTGCGGGATGGTGGTGATTCTTTTACGGGTGATGCTATCGGCAGAGTTCCAAAATTTGACGTAGGTGTTGAGGAATATCGGCAAAAGAAAATCGTCTCATGCGTCCCGGTCATTCTGGAACTTGATGGTTATCTGCTCTATGATGAGCATCATCTTTTCAGTTCATTTACCTCCAGCCTCACATCGTGCTGTGGGCAACCTGTACCTGATGAGCCGGTCGTGCAGGCATTTGCGTTAATCCAGGACTAGAAACTGAAGATTTGACAACTTTCAAAAAGTTGTCAAATCTATTGTGTGGATATAATTTCAATGACATTATCGAGAATACGAAAACTGCTACCACTTGCCCTCTGACGGATCACCTGTTCAGTAATCCATGTGAGTTGAAGAATTGACAACTTTCAAAAAGTTGTCAATTCTATTGTGTAGCAATAATTTCTATTACATCATCAAGTATGCGATAGATGCTTCCACTCGCTCTCTGCCGAATCACCTGCTGGGCAACGAACGTCAAAATCTCCATGCGTTTAGATAGTGGAATCTCAGTCTGTGCTTCCCATGTTTGATCATTGGGGATGAAGATCAGTGCCAGAACTTCGTTGCTACCAAACTCCCAATGAAAGGGTATGCTCTTATCCTGCAAGGTATAGATGATCGTACCGCCACGACCGGTTTGTATGATCCTTACTACTCCATCGGTATCCGTATGGTGTCCGACGAGTGAAGTCCATACTCTCTGCACAGCCTCCTTTGTCAGATTTAGCCATGCACTAATCTCGTCGCGGGTCCTGCCCGCCATCAGAAGTTTTGTGATGTATTCGACTTCGAGTCCTCTGTTGATTTCTGCTACCATCTCCTTTTCGCGGGCAGCGAGTACCTCATTGGCGATGGATTCTGCAGAGGCTTCAATCTTACTTCGTTCTGCTTTTGTCCTGATAATCTCTTCGACCGCTGCTACCTGCATTTCTTTTGCTTCGGCGGCTATCCGGTCTAATCCGGCAAGGGCTTCCTTCAGGCTTTGTTCATAGAGCCTTGCAAACTCGGCGTTTTGATCTTGTTCTTGCATCATCAAACATGCTCAGTTCCACCTGACATTCCCGGTAATTGCAATGAGCAGGAACAATCCATATAACAGCCCCGGAACTGCAAACAGGAAGAGCAGAATGTTCGCCAACACCACTTGTTTAGCAAGTTTTAGCTTGAGACTTCCTCCCATAATTGCTGCAATAATGAGCAGGATAATGAGCCACATGACCATGTTGGACGAAGACACAGATCCGTCATTCAACCCTGTCAAAAAAAAGTACAGTACAATCAGTGAGAGGATGGCGTCAAAACCCCAGAGTATCCAGAATAATATCATCGTGTGTGTGTTATCAGTCAAGTCAAATTACCTGACAAACTTGATGATTCTTTGTGATTGTTCAAAGAAAAATATCGATCGACGTATAATAGGCCTGAATTGATTGTCTTACAACCCATATGTCCATTCTCATGCTTCGCTGGATTCTTACTGCACCGGAATATGATTTCCCTCTTATAATTCAGGACGTCTATGCATCTTTGGCAAAAATTCGGATCCTATTTCAGAGATGATATCAATCTTACGATATGTAGCCGGGCCTGAGTTGATCTGGCTGCTTGCGTGTCTCGGTGCAGGATATTTCAAACGTGCAAACATCCTTCGCGAAGGGTATTACAATAAGTTTATAGAAAACTATGCGATCTGGATTCCGATCTTCATTCTCACGTTGTCCATGATGTTGTTTTCGTTTCCTGCAATTCCAAGAAAGTACTTGTTACTTCGTATTTGCATTGCAGCGCTCATTGGAACCCATTTCTTTCTTGACACCTTTCTGAAAGCGCATACTGAAGGTGGTCCCGGCGTGGGAACAATCTACATTGTTGGAATCGGTCTTATCCTCGTCGCCATCCTCGTCGCTGTTATTCTCAAATTCATTTTTATCAAATCATAATCTTCAACTATGAAAGATCGCATCAATTTATGTTTTCTGTGCATGCTGCTGACCATCACTTGCAATGCAGCCACGACAACATCAGAGGACACTCAGGCACACATGCTGACACAAGCAGTTTCTCACACAGTAAAAGACATCTTCACGCTAAAGAATCTGATGATCGATGTAGATTTTGTATTCCCGGATGGTGAGCACGTGCGTGGTGTGAAAATGAACACTGCTGCGATCAGCAAATTCAAACCTCAGAATATTGATGAGTTTTATGCAATGGGCGATACATACTATGTCGTCGACACGATTGCGACATCACGCGCCGGTAGTGTGTACCTGATCGTAAAGCACGACCCTAACGAAACCAGTGGTTGGCTTGTGATTTACGACACGGGGATGAAGGTCATGGATCAGATTGAAGTCTACTATGAAAATGCTGAAGGGAATTTCTATCTCAACTCATCTATTCTGGACAATATCGTGACGACGACAGGTGATAACATTACCCCAGAAGAGAATCCCGTGAGCGCTTTTAAGATTGTAGAGGGACCCCGATGGCAAATCATCGAACATTGATGGACTCATCCGGGTTCGATCCTGATATTTTGGAGATCGTGACAAACGCTTCTCAATCATGTTTATTGAAACTCCGGGTGTTGCAATCAAAGGAATTAATAATGCTCTCTTCGAAGGTGCGGCGATAAGCTGAGACGAAACTTTCGTCATGGCGACTCCCCTCCCTTTGCAATAGGCTCTGTCAATGATAACCTTAATAGTAAAAGGGAGGGGCTGGGGGTGGGTTGAAACGACCTAATTGCGATCTACTTTCCCTTTATGCTTGCGCAGATTTTATTCTCCGCATTTTTGTATAAAGTACTGGTTCGGGTTCTCCATATCTTCGAATATGTCAACAATCAAAACCTGTCTGAGATGTGATTCTTCCTTCGAATGCAACACACTTGACATTCCCAATTGCCAATGTGTGCATGTACAGCTTCAGCCAGCGACAAGGAGATTTCTTGATAAAACAAACTATGGTTGTCTCTGCAACGACTGCTTTATCCAACTTGATCGCTTGGTTACAGAGGCATCCCAATCTCCTTTTCCTGCTGACGGAAAATTGTTAAAGGCAGGATTACATTATTATATGGAAAATGGCTTGATGGTCTTCACTGAGTTCTATCATATCCAGAGAGGTTACTGCTGTGAAAACAAATGCAGGCATTGCGCGTATGGCAATAGGTGATGCCAGCCCGAACGTACCGTTTCGGACGGGCGGGAGTGATGGATGATAAATGATGAGTCAGCAGTCTGAATGAAAAAGTCCTTATCCGTGATCATAGATCGGATCTCTGATAGCTCTCTTGCACTTTTCGATACCTTCGCTTATCATCCCGCATTGTTCAATCGAAAGAAATGAAAATACAATTCTGGCTTGTCATCTTGTTTCATATTTCTACCATTGTCGACATGCACGCACAGGATCCCTTCCCTGCCCTCGCTCCCATCTACAGAGACGACGTCATCCCTCGCGTTGACATCACTTTACCCGAAGATAGTCTTGCAATCATACTGGCTCCAGGCAATGAAGAAAGTGAATATCACTTCCATGCGACATTCACGTTTGATAATGGCACAATCACGGATACTTTCGGGAATATTGGATTTCAACTACGTGGGAATACATCTCGGTATGCTGATAAGAAATCCTTCCAGGTCTCTTTGAATACTTATGAACCCGGTCGCAAGTGGTATGGTGTCGAAAAGCTGAATCTCAACTATTGATCCCTTGAACTGTTCCACCCTTACACAACCGGATTCATCTCACTATCAGCAAACTCGCCTGCCTTCTTGCCACTCAACCACTTGTCCAGGTCATTTTGACGAAACGCATTGTCCGGTTTGAGAATCCGTGTTTGATCTGCGTAATAGATAATTGTCATCACTTCTCTCATCGTCTCTGTTTGATTTGGCGGTGCGTTGTGCAATGTCCATCCGGAATGAAAAGTTGCATCACCGGCGTGTGCCTGTTCGCGACGATGTGTTGCGAAGCCATGATTTCTGATATAGTCGGTGAAGAAGGATTCTGAAGTATCTGAGATCTCAGTAGATAAAATGTATCCTTGCTTCTGAGAGCCGGACACAAATTGCATAATCCCCATGTCGCTCGTCAGATCTATGAGTGGCATCCACATCGTAATCGTATTCTCGGTATCCAGCGGCCAATAGAACTGATCCTGATGCCAGGGGGTATGTCCGCCACCCGCTTCTTTGAACAGTGCCTGATCATGATAGATGCGGACACGTTCTACTCCCATCAGTTGTGCAGCGACATTTCCAAATCGCTTTGCAAGGACGAATTGCTTCATGATCTCACTTTCACGCCATAGGTTGAAAATCTGTAGAAAGGCTTTGCCGTAGGTATCTCTATCCTGCATCGCGCGTCGTTCCGTGTTCATGCGATTGACAAGCATATTGATCTCGCTTCGATAAAAGGCGATTTCGTCAGTTGAGGCGAGATGAGGAAGATAGATGTGGCCATCGCGCTGATAGGCGTCGATGTGATCTTTTAACAGCGGATATGAATTGTTGAGGTTGAATTGCATGGTTACAAAATTAAGATTCGATATAAGCTCAGGGCTAAAGCCCGGTTTTTGTTTTTGGTTCTTTTTACCGTCAGCTTAAGCTGACGGTAAAAGAACGTTTTATAAATTCGCTCTGCACTTTTTAGCTTTTTACCACTTTTCCCGTTCGTTTTTTCCCGTTCGTTTCAACGAACGGGAAAGCAAAAAACCTATTCTTAAACCGTGGCATTAGCCACATAAAACACTTTCATCATGAGCTGGACAAGAATCCTAGTACACCTGGTATTCACTACCAAAAACCGCGTACCCCTTCTGCGAACACCTGAAATCAGAAAAGAGGTCTTCCAACACATCAAAGGCAATGCAGCACAAAAAGGGGTCCTGCTTAATTGCATCAACGGCTACGACGACCACGCACACTGCCTGCTCGCTCTTGGTAAAGAACAATCTGTGAGCCAGGTCGCACAACTTATCAAAGGAGAGTCGTCCTACTGGATAAACAAGAACAAAGTCACACCTGGCAAATTCTCCTGGCAAGATGACTATTGGGCTGTGAGTGTTGGTGATAGTCAGGTGGATACTCTGAGAAACTACATCTACACTCAGGAGGAGCATCACAAGAAATCTTCTTTTGCAGAAGAACTTCAGAAGTTACTGGAGAAGTACGAAGGGCTTTAGGGCTAAATCTCTTTGCTGTTGGCTTTTGCCGTTGGCTTTTTGCCGTTGGCTTTTTGCCGCTTTTGCCGTTGGCTTAAGCCAACGGTAACTTATATTAGGGCTATGTTTAGAATAATCTTCACTCTTATCAGCCTGCTTGGTGTAACTTATCCTCTCATCTCACAAGGCAACATCGATGAAGATGAAGTCATCTACCACGTCGTGCAACGCAGCTTCTACGATAGCAACGGCGACAGGCATGGCGACCTGAATGGACTTCGCAAAAAACTGGATTATCTGCAGGAACTGGGTGTGACCTCGATCCTGCTTTTGCCGTTATATCACTCAGAATATTATCACAACTACTTCGCAACTGATTTTAAAACTATCGATCCGGAGTTTGGTACTATGGAAGACTATCTTGCTCTTGTTCGCGACATACACAAGCGGGGAATGAAACTCTATATGGATATGGAGACACAGTATGTCACTGAGGATCATGAATGGTATAAAGATTCTTATCGCAACCCCCCATCGCAATATACCGACTACCTTATCTATAATGGACCAGATAATACAGAGCCCGAATCCATCATCTTCAATCTCACCGAACTCGAAGGATACAATGGCGTGAAGCGCAAAATCACAACGGTAAATCTGTTGAATCAGAAGGTTCTGAAATACAATACTGATCTCTTCAGCTATTGGGTAGATCCGAATGCGGATGGAAAATTTGACGATGGGGTAGATGGCTTTCGCCTCGATCACATGATGGATGATCTCGACTGGAAAGGGAAGTTCACTGATTTATTTGCGCGATTCTGGACACCATTGATAGATGCATTGAAAGAAAAGAATGCTAACCTGACGATTATTGCTGAGCAGGCAAACTGGAGTTCGTTTGGCGATGAATACATTGAACACGGCAATGTGGATCGCGTTTTTGCATTTCGCCTCCTGAGTGCAATCACTTCATTCGACAAAGAACGGATTATGCGTGTGGCAGATTCTACGTTTTCTATCACTTCTGATCAACGGCAGGTGATTGTCTTTATTGAAAATCATGACATCCAGCGCTTTGCTTCGGCAGTAGCATTTGATTCCTCGAAACTTCGGCTCGGTGCAGCGTTCAATCTCTTACTTGGTGGGACTCCATCTATCTATTATGGTCAGGAGATCGGTATGTCTGGTTCCGGTGGTTTTGGAAAATATGGTATGACAGACGCAAACGATATCCCTATGCGTGAAGCATTTGAATGGTCCAGGACAACTTCCGGCAAGGGAATGGCTCTCTGGTATAAAGACACAGGTCCGTGGTGGGATCAGACCAATGTAAAAGATGATGACGGCATTTCATATGAGGAACAAAAGGATCATACTCGCTCCCTCTGGAATACATATCACGAACTGCTGGCATTGCGCAAAGAACATCCCGCTCTGGCATGGGGGAGTTATCTTCAATTGGAGAATGATAATATTACTGTGTGTTCGTTTCTCCGTGAAACATCAGGGCAGCAAGCGCTGGTGGTGATCAATCTTTCGGAATATCAAGAGGATGTCAGGATCAACTGGCCTGACTTGCATACTCAAATTGAAAGGACAATGGTACTTTTCGGTAAAGGGGATATCACAACAAGTTTACTGGACTTTGACGTGACCATCCCAGCTTATGGGATCTTTATTGTTCAACTCACTCAATGACATGTCATTGTTATTACAATTTAGAAAACATGATGATCAAGAAAAAATTATGTCTTACCTGCCTGTGTGTGATTACAGCCGTAGTGATGTGTACTGCCCAAATTAAAATCACGGGTATTAATCATGTCGCTCTGGCCGTAGAAGACATCCGTGCAAGTACCGTGTTTTATCGGGATGTGATCGGTCTGCAGACACTTTCTGTCCCAGAAGAATTGAAAGGCATCAGATCCTGGTTTCAAATTGCTCCGGGCCAGGAGTTGCATTTACTCGCAGGAAGGAGAACAGCAGTAGATCACGACAAAAACGGATCGCATTTTTCTTTGACAATTCCGAACGCAGATCCGGTAGAAGAATATCTGAAATCAAAAGGCATTGCATATCATCGTCAGCAACGCTTTGATCATGCATGGCAAATCTATATTTCAGATCCGGATGGGTATGTGATAGAACTCAATGAGCCGAAGCCTGTGAAATAATATTAATCTTTCAGCTCAAACAGACTACTCACATCATTATTTCTCGCCACAAACAAACTCGTACCTGTTGACGTTTTCAATGGCAGAATACTTCTGACGTTTCCGGGGATACTGAATCCGCTTTCTGCCGGACCGACCACCTGAAAGTGTCCCTCACCATCACCAATGAGGATTGCCCCAACAGAAGCATCATATCTTCCAAGCTGAGCATCCGTACCATAAAGGTTACCTCCAAGAATAAGGTCTGTGGCTCCATCATGATTTATATCCATCGCTTTGATGCTACGTACAGTAGAAATCTGCGTGTACCTCGGCAGGGCCTGTGCCGTGAAATTTTTTCCGCCCTGATTCATAAATAGCGTGTGCGCAAATGTATTTGCACTTAACACTTTAGCATCTTTCAGTTGTTCTGGCGTAAAGATATCCTCAAGTGTTGCATCGGCGTACATGTGATAGCGCGTGAATTTCTTTTTCAGAAAAATCATATGGTCCAGGAGCCTGTCTCTGAAATGCAGAGGATAGCTTTTGTCACGATTATAAAAACACAGGACAGGATCTATGGTGCCATTGTTGTCAAAATCCTTGTAGTGCAGAGTCGCGGGCTTTTCTTTTGATGCCTGAATATGTGAGTTCAATCCCAGATTGCCCGCTACAATATCCAGATAGCCATCACTATTCAAGTCCGCGATTTCAAGTGAATACCACCATCCTGAGATATCCGCAAGACCGAATTCTGACGTGGCATTGACAAATTTATTATTGACTTTCCTGAAGATGGTGATAGGCATCCATTCTCCGACAAGGATCAATTCCAGCGTACCGTCTTTATCCAGATCAGCAAATCTCGCATCTGTAAGCATCCCGATATTTAACAATCCCTCGGACCATTCAGCAGTGACATTGGTGAACTTGCCATTGTCATTGCGCAACAGATTGCTAATAGGAGGTAATGGATATTTACCCGGACTCACCCTGGCTCCAATAAATAAATCCAGATCACCGTCTCCATCCACATCTGCTGTAGCAGTACAACCGCCGCTTGAAAACTGTTGAGGCAGACCATCCTTCGACTTCGAAAATTCTCCCTTTCCGTTATTGATATATAGTCTGCTTTGGTAAACTGGCGCATGTAGTGGTTGTTCATTCCCGCCACTGATGACAATGAGGTCATTTGATCCGTCTCCATTTGCGTCAAAAAACAACGCCGCGACATCCTCGTGCAAAGAATCCTGCTCAAATACATTTGTCTGTGCCACTGTCATACTTCCATTCTTTTGTTGTAGCAACAGTTTCCCGACAAAACCTGCAGCGCCACCAAGAAACACATCATCAAGGCCGTCGCCATTTACATCTCCTGCAGCAGACGCCGGACCTTCTTCTGAGTATTTGTGATGGAGCAGAGGCTCGCGCTTGAAGTCTATGTACACATTCTCCTGATGTGAAGCGCCAGCCGGAATCTTCGTTGAAATATTCTTGAAGAAGATATTTTTAGGTTGTGGTGGTTTGTATTTTGATCCCGAAGCATTTCTTGTCACACGATGCACTGTATTGATTTCCGGATTTTCTAACACTTGTGTGCTTCCATCCTGCCAGATAATTTCCACAGAGGGCACTGCAGCGGATTGACCAATACCAAAATGAATGATCGGTTCTACGCTGGAGAAAAACCCACGCGTGGGATAGTATACCTGATCCTGAAATTGTCTATTTGCATCATAGATACGCACCCTTGTTCCATAAGAGGTCTTTCCTTTTTCACTTTCCAGGATAAAGCGGATATAGTTATGGGCACGTGATGCCTTCCCTTCATTTTTAAATATGAATGCAGGCTCGTCAATATTATTCACGATGAGATCGAGATAGCCATCATTGTTCAGGTCGGCATAAGCTGAACCGTTAGAAAATGCAGGTGTTCCGCTGTTCCAGCTTTTGGAAACATCACTGAAGTGCAAATTTCCATTGTTCTTCAATAAAAACGACTGCGTCTTTACGCTGGGTATTGCCTCTACCCAATTGACCATTGTGGTTTTCTTCTGTTGAAAGTCCTTCCGAATGGAGTCTATAGTGTATCGGCCATAGTCCGTGTTGGTGAGATCCCGTTTGTATCCGTTCGAAACAAAAATATCTTTCCACCCATCATTGTCATAATCGGCAATCAGTCCACTCCAACTCCAGTCAGTATATGCGGTATTTGACATAAATGCAATGTCGCTGAAGGTACCGTCGCAATTGTTCAGCTGTAATGTGTTTGTGACATACTGCGCTTTCAGCCCGACATCCAGCATTCTCTGGAACTTGTCGAAGTTCTGGATCATTGCCAGCATGCTCTGCCGATGGTGATCACGGGGTAACATATCGAGGGTAAGAAGATCCAAACAACCGTCATTATTGATATCGGCGAAATCAGAACCCATACTAGAAAAAGATCCATGCCTGAAGAAATCAGAATAGCTTTCTGTAAACGTTTTGTCTCCATTGTTGATATAGAGGTAATCTGGTCTTACATAGTCATTACATACATAGACATCTGGTCTGAGATCGTTGTTGAAATCACCAATCACCGCGCTTAATCCAAACGCTTCATTCTCAATGCCCGCCTTCTTGGTGATATCTACAAACCGATTCCCGTTGTTCTCAAAAAGTCTGTCGCTGCTGTACGTCAGGTCTTTCGAATTCACAATCTCCAGTTTGTTCTCAGCATTATAGGCCACATTGATATTGTTTCCCTCTGAAATTTTAGCCGGATGGTTTAATAAATACAGATCCACATCCCCATCTGCATCCATGTCAAAGAAATAGGCCTGGGAAGTATAGCTGGTATTGTCAAGGCCATACTCGGCCGCCCTCTCTGTGAAGGTGAGATCTCCATTGTTTACATAGAGAACTTTCTTCCTGTATTGCGGTTCCGCAAACATAGACTTGCTAATATAAATATCCAGATAGCCGTCATTATTGATGTCTATCATTGTCACTCCTGTCTTGAAGCCAAGACCACCATCTACACCCGCTGAGTTTGTAATATCACGAAACTTAAAATTGCCCTCATTTAAGTACAACTTATTCTGCTCCATGCTTGCATTGAAATACAAGTCAGGTAGTCCGTCATTATTAATATCCCCCACAGCTACGCCGCCACCATTGTAGAGATATTCGTAGAGGATGATATTTACATCTTCACGCTCTGTAATGTTGTTCGAAAATGTAATACCAGTGATATCCGGATTTAATTGTGTGAACAAACCCTTTTCCTCTTCCACGGGCGTGGATTCATCATAGGAAATTGCCTTGAAATCCTGGTCCACTGATTGTTCCTTACAGGATAAAAGGATAGCAAGAAAGGCACAGATATGCCAGTATCTCATCATGATAATTTGTTCATGTCTTGAAAATCAGTTATAGCCCGGATGCTGAAGTTTGATACATAGATAGTGATTCCAGAGGTCAACCTCTTCGTAACTAAAATCAGAGGTATACACACAAATGTTATTTCAGTTTGTTCAGTACAAGCTGACCGATAAATTTACCCTGCTTATTCCCTTCGGTAACTCCTGGCATATAGTGAATTCCCGCATAAAAGCGGCTCAGGCTTACTTCCCATGCTGCATCATTGAAAGAGGTAAATGTTCTTACCGACTGATCAAACAACACCTCTGTTGAGTCAGTAAAGGAATAGTTGTCGCCATATAGTTTTGTAAGCACAGTAGCAGCAGCAGCCGATATTGCACTATGCCCACTTGTATACTCAGGAAAAGGAGGCGTCTGAATCAATGGCTTCCATTCTACATCAATATTCTCCTGGATATAAGTAATCGGTCGCACGAGGTTGGTTTGATACTTTTCATACCAGCATGAGATAATCGCATCAAACATCGCAATTGCCGTATACGTGTATGCTCTTGTCGCTTTGAACAAGTCGCTGTTGTCTTTTCTACTGATCTGACTTATGATATTCAGCCAATGTCCCGGTGGTGAAATCTTATGAACCATCACGACGAGATGTCCGCGGTGTTCTGAGACATTTGGATTATCATCCCAGAACCAGGCAATGTCTTTTTTCTCATCACTCAATACTTGTGATTCACGATAGACCGCCTCTACCATTTTATAGAATTCAGAATCTCTTGCAGAATTATAAGGGGGAAGAGCTGCTGTCGGGTAGATACTTGCACTGTCGATGACTATTGGTCGGATTTTCGGCCAATGTGGCTCTAGTCCTGCGATATAGTCGGGTGGAGTCTCTATCCATTCTCCGGTTTTTTTGGTGCTTGTCCAACGATCCATGGTGCGCGTCTGCACATAGTTGTCTTTGCCTATCCACGCTACCATATGATTCGAGATCTGGTCAGAACATTTCACAGAAGCTTCAATTGTTGAAGCTTTCAGTCCGCCATGCGTTGCTTTGGTGATAAAACTTTCCGCCAATTCATCCGCATAATGCTCCGAAAAAATGATCTTTCTTGCTGTCTTGCAAAACGCCAACAGCGCAGTAAGCTCAGCATGCGCATCCTGAATCTGAATGGTATCGAGTGCCGTTAACCCATTGATGTTTGTGGTAATTTCTGTAAGGCTATCCGGATAGAATTTCTGAAGTGTCACATAATACGCGAGATGCGGATAGACATATACACGCGAGGCGATGGGAGGAGGAAACCCATCTTCCATGGCAATTTCCAAAAGACGTCTGTTTGCATAATGCAAATCTGCGACGTCAAAGGGGTTTGTCTGGGAGTCAGGAGCATTACTACAACTATACAGAACAAAGAACAGAAGAACAAATGCGACTTGCTTCATGTCGACAAAGATAAAAAGATGGACTTCTGTCTGACATCTATATCGCTATTTTTATCCCATGATTACGGAACAACGCATTGGCTATGACCTTTCGAAAAAAGGTGAAACCGTATGGCATGCAATAGATGCTGCATCCTTGGAAGATTTGCCAGGGGAATTCTCAACAGCGACAGCAGAAGAAGTTGATGGCGCAGCACAAAAAGCCGCAGTTGCCTTTGAAGAATACAGGAGCATACAAGCTAAAGATCGGGCCGTATTCCTCCGTGCAATAGCCGATGAGATCGAAGCAGTGGGGGATACTCTGGTTCAGCGCATGATGCAGGAGAGTGCTCTTGCTGAGGCGCGTGTCCGGGGTGAAAAGGCACGCACTACCAGTCAGCTCAGAATGTTTGCTGATCTGATCACTGAAGGATCGTGGGTAGATGCTGTGATAGATCATGCTGATAGCACACGTACTCCTCCGAAACCAGATCTCAGAAAAATGTTGCATCCCATCGGACCTGTTGTTGTTTTTGGTGCCAGCAACTTTCCGCTTGCATACTCTACTGCGGGAGGCGATACTGCATCGGCTCTTGCCGCAGGATGTCCCGTGATTGTGAAAGCACATGAAGCGCATGCTGGAACAAATGCGCTCGTGGCTGAAGCGATTAATAGAGCTGCGGTGAAAAGCAACATGCCAGATGGTCTGTTCTCGACACTCTATGCACGGGGTTTCGAAGTGGGCACACAGCTTGTCACACATCCTTTGATCAGTGCTGTCGGTTTTACTGGTAGCAGAATAGGAGGACGCGCACTATTTGATCTGGCCTCAAAGCGGGAATCGCCGATTCCTGTGTTTGCCGAGATGAGCAGTGTAAACCCTATCTTCTTACTTCCGGCTATTGTACAACAGAACTCAGAATCACTTGCATCACAAATCGCAGCTTCCGTCAATCTTGGTGCAGGACAATTTTGTACTTGCCCTGGTCTGGTCATTGCTTTGGATGATGAGTACACAGCGGGTTTTATTGAATTTATGAAGGGTGCATTTAATGGGGTTTCTCCGTTGACGATGTTGAACTCAGGAATTCAACAGAATTATTCTAAAAGGAAATCTGAATTTCTGGACTCAGCAGGTGTGCACACTGAGTATGATCATGCAGACAAGGGGAACGATGTGCAACTCAAAGCTTGTCCGGCTATCGCTTCTGTGCGTGCATCAGAGTTTCTCGCAAATCCCCGTTTGCAGGAGGAAGTGTTCGGACCGTTTACAGTGATTGTGAAATGTTCAGATATCTCGGAAATGCAAATTGTGGCAAAGCATCTTCAAGGACAACTTACGGCAACATTGTTCGGAACTGAGGAAGAAATCAACGTTGAAAAATCTTTGATTGATTCACTTCGTGAAAAAGCAGGCAGGCTTGTGTTCAATGGGGTACCAACCGGCGTCGAAGTGTGCAATGCGATGGTACATGGTGGACCTTATCCCGCAACGACGGACAGCAGATTTACTGCTGTGGGCTCAAGTGCAATTCGCAGATGGACGAGACCGGTGGCATATCAGAATTGTCCGCAGGCTTTGTTGCCGGAGGAATTGAAAGATGACAATGCGTTGGGAATATGGAGGATGGTAGATGGGGTCAACGGCAAACGTTGAACGGCGGAGGGGAAGAAGATTCTCAATTTTCGATTCTCAATTCTCAAATAAAAAAATACGGCCTTCAAACAGTATGACAAATTCGAGTCTGTGCTAAAGACCAACAGCGAAAGGCGAAAGGCCAGCTGCTAATTGCCAGCAGCTAGTAGCTAGCCGCCAAAAGCCTTATTCCAGCGCGATATTCAATTTATATTTCTTATTCCTGAGTTCTGCCGGTGTCGGATCTTCATCGATGAGCAACGATTCAGGTACTTCTCCCGTCAGTAATCCTTTCGATGCCGTCTTTGCATCTGCTGCGTTTTTGATCTTTCGAATCTTCATTACCTGGTTTTTGTCATGAGGGACTTTGATTGCTTTAACACCGCGCCAGGTGAAGTTCAATCCGGTGAGATCTTCCAGATACTTAATACCAACCTGAAATACTTTGCGGTATCTGAAATCCGCAAACGGACCCCTGCCTACTCCTTCATCTGATTCAATCATCACAAGACGTCGGGGTATGAGAAACATGCCATGTTCGATCATCCGTTGTTCGTGACTCATCACGAAAGCAGTTGATTTCAATCCCTGGGGTGTGGGAAATATGATGACTTTATAAAACAGCAATGGAATATTGAAGGATGGGGCAAGTACATAAGCAGGGTCGTTCTTTGCAAGAAGTGGTCCGGTAAAGACACAAATTCGTTTATTGGATTTCAGTGAAATGGCTTCATTCATAATATAGGATTCCAATGACCTCCAGATACCAGTATTGAGATTCTCTGCCTGTGGTACGCTATTCGGAAAGTGGAATGTTTGATATGCCTTGATCTGTGCATCACTCCCCCACGCCATTTCATTATTTGCAGCCATATGACCGATCTCGAATTCAGTAATGTCCGTGCGTAAATGATAAAATCCGTCTTCGCTCAATTGGATGTCCGTATCAATGCGAGGGTCGGCAGCAAATCCTCCCGGCCGTTTTATCCCTGTGGCTTTTTTGCGGCCATCGATATTATATGCAGAGACAAATGGGACCCGACGTTGAGCGTTGTAGAGTACGCTGAGATTTGTATAGTGAAGTACCCCTTTTCGATTGCCATTCACTTCAGGTAGATCCTTCTTCGCTTCGGACGGAAGAATTGTTTCAAATGCTATCCGCGTTGTAGTATCGATGAACGTGGGATCAAAGCCCTGACAGTTAAGCAAAGCTTGTTTAGAGAAGGCGGTGGCTTTGAGTGTAGTCAAGTGGCTTGCAATTGATTTACGAATTTACATCGGATCGGCGAAGTTGCAAACTTCGCTAATTCGTACTTATTTATGCACTAACGTACGTATAGGCGAAGTCACAGACTTCGCCGAAGATGAAAGTTTTTTTATTAGTACAACCTTGTGCGAAGTTTGCAACTTCGCACACGAGAAAGCACAGCAAATGAAAAGTATCTTCAAATGTATC
The DNA here is from genome assembly GCA_031400515.1 of Bacteroidota bacterium. Taxonomy (GTDB): domain Bacteria; phylum Bacteroidota; class Bacteroidia; order Chitinophagales; family Saprospiraceae; genus DATDQA01. The sequence goes on along the minus strand of JANNQA010000053.1, from coordinate 41,193 downwards.
GACGCCCATACTTGTGGCAATCCAGTCAGACTCGTGATCGAAGGCGCTCCTGATCTGCAAGGTGAAGACATGCTTGCAAAGCGTCAGGATTTTTTGGATCGCTTTGACTGGGTCAGGAGGGGATTGATGTTTGAGCCGCGTGGACATGCCATGATGTCGGGAGGAATTCTCTATCCTCCAAAGGATCCAGCAAATGATGCTGGTGTGCTCTTTATCGAAACAAGCGGATGCCTGCCTATGTGCGGACATGGGACAATCGGTATCGTGACAATCGCCATCGAGGAAGGATTGATCCAACCAAAGACACCCGGGGTGCTTCGCCTTGAAACACCGGCTGGATTAATAACCATCTCTTACGTCCAGGATGACAAGAAAGTCAGAAGTGTAAAGTTGATCAATGTGCCTTCCTTTTTGCATTCCGAAAATCTTTGTGTCGAGTGCGACAATCTTGGCATGTTAACTGTAGATGTCGCCTACGGGGGCAACTTTTACGCGATCGTCGATCCACAAGAGAATTTTCCCGGTATCGAAGCATTTCAGGCCGCTGATCTTATCCGCTGGGGTGCAGGAATGCGAAGCAGATTGAATGCAGCCTATCAATTCATACATCCGGAAGATCCGCGCATACATGGGCTCTCGCATATTCTGTGGACCGGAAAACCACTAGCGCCGTCATCTACCGCACGTAATGCCGTCTTCTATGCAGACCAGGCCATCGATCGCTCACCTTGTGGCACAGGTACTTCTGCGCGCATGGCACAGTGGTATGCAAAGGGATTATTGAAGCCTGGTGAAGATTTCATTCATGAAAGTATCATCGGGAGTATTTTTCATGGAAGGATTGAGTCAACGACAATCTGCGGAGAATATCCTGCGATCATTCCATCTATTGAAGGATGGGCGCGCGTAACAGGATATAATACTATCATCATTGATGATGAAGATCCATATGCACATGGGTTTGTGGTAGACTAGTTTTGGGTATTGGTGACTTAGATCATCAATATTATCTTGCAAGAGATTAACACACGATGACGTCCACCCGACAGCTCGCTGCTATTATGTTTACCGACATGGTCGGGTATACATTGTTAATGCAGGAAAACGAGCAACTGGCACTTCAGCGCAGAATGCTGCATGAACAGATTTTTAACGCTGCGTTACAAAAACACCTTGGAAAACTCCTGCAATCCTATGGAGACGGTAGTCTTACCATCTTCTCGTCGGCTGTAAATGCCATCCGGTGTGCGATCGAAATGCAGACACGATGCAGACAGGAGAAGATTGACGTACGTATTGGTATCCACATTGGTGATGTATTGACTGATGACAAAGGTATCTATGGTGATGGTGTGAACGTCGCTTCCCGAATTGAATCCCTTGCCGTGCCCGGAAGCATCTTCATTTCTGAAAAACTCTATGACGATGTCAAAAATCATGAAGGCATTTCGGCAAAAACAATGGGGTATTTCGATCTGAAGAATGTCAAACAACCCGTACAGGTATACGCGATCAGTAACGAAGGAGTCATTGTTCCATCCCGTGATGAGGTGAAGGGTAAGGTGAAACAAACACTCAACTCGATTGCAGTCCTGCCTTTTGTCTCAATGAGCTCTGACCCGGAAAATGAATTTTTCTGCGATGGCATTACAGAAGAATTGCTGAATGTACTTGCGAAAATCGAAGGACTACAGGTTACTTCGCGAACGTCTTCATTTGCATTCAAAGGAAAGACTGAAGACATCCGCGAAATCGCCGCGCGACTGAATGTGCAAAAAGTGTTGGAAGGAAGTGTACGTAAGGCAGGAAATCGGGTACGCATCACAGCCCAATTGATCAATGCCACTGATGGATTTCATCTCTGGAGTGAAACGTATGATCGGTCACTGGTAGACATATTCGCTGTACAGGATGATATTGCCCGGGAGATTGCAAACAAGTTTCGATTCAACCTTTCGGAAAGTGAGCATGTCCGGGAAATGGTGAAAGCACCGACGGAAAACATGGAGGCGTATAAAAAATACCTGCATGGGATCTATCTCTGGAATACACAGTTGCCGGAGAACCTCATGCCGGCAATCGAATCATTGCGTGAAGCGACTGAACTTGATACTGCCTTTACGGCACCATACAGCTATATCTCTTTTGCGTATTTGTTCCTCTACTTCTCTGGGATGATGCCCCAAAAGGAAGCAATCCGCGCACTGAAAGAAGCCAGCGATGCTGCGTTGAGTCGGGATCCTGAAAATGATCAATCGTTGTTAGCACACGGTATTTCTTGTCTTGCAGAATTCAAATGGCAGGAGTGTCATACCTCATTGCGGCGAACAATAGAAAAAAATCCTAACAGCACCCTGGCCTGGATTACACTCGCTTCGTACTATGGTATTGTACTTGAAAAAGAAAAGGCCTTTGATTGTCTTGCCAAAGCAAGAGTGATTGATCCGATCGGACCGTTTACGATAGGCTCTGTGGTTGAGTTTCATGCTGTCTATGGGAATTACAAGGAAGCGATCACAATTGCAGATGAGTATCAGGCAGTCAATGAGTTTAACCCTTACGTCCAGGTCTTTCGTGAAATGTCCAATGGATTCTTGGGCCATTGGCAAGACTTGATTGTATGGCTTGAAGAAGCAAGAAAGGCATACGGCGAATCTCCCAACGGAATGGTTATGTTGGGCATCGCCTATTGCAGGACCGGACAACCCGAAAAAGTGGACGAGCTCATCGATATTCTGAAAGCACAGGAAGCAGCACAACCCGGGCTTGCCATTGATCAGATAGGCGTGCTCTATGGAAATTTACTGCTCAAAGAAGAATTTCTTGAAAGATTGAAGATCAGTATGGAGCATCATTCTTCCGGTATGCTTTGGTATTACAAAACAGAGTTTTATCCGGATGAAATCAATCAGCTTGAAGGCTTTAAGGCCGCAAGGAGAAAAATCGGCCTTCCCGTATGAGATTTGTCAACTCTTGGAGAGTTGACAAATCTTCTTAATACCCACTCACCACCAAACCTGCCCACCATGTTCGTTAATGGTGAACACCCGCTCCTCTTTGCCCGTATCAAGATTTCGCAACCATAGCAGAGCATTGGCAGGTGTGTGGTAATCGAGGTACTTATACTGAGCCGTTTGTACACCTAAGGAAATCCATGTCCTGTCGAAGTACGACAATTCATACCGCTCGCCGACCTGGATAGAATTCGAATCATTCGACGGCAGGTATTTGATCTTTGATACTGATACTTCTTTTCCAAAATCTATTGCAACCCAACCCAGTGAATCGGGATCATGAAAGCATTCTCCATAAGTGCCGTCATAGATATTTTCCGCGCCGGACTTTGATCCATAGGCGATCCCTTTGATGATTCTGCTCTCCGCATCGAAGCATTCTATTTCACCGACAATGCATTCTTTTCGCGGCGCAGCAAGGAATCGCACGTATTGAGATTTCAACGGAGGATTGAAGACAACACTATCGCGATATTCTTCCCATCTCCATCGATCTCTTTGCTTTGGTCCGTCTGTGATCACCGGGCTAGGATATCGCAGGATGTCATACTTGTCTATCGGCAAACTAAACTCGCGGTCTTTGCTCGTCTGTATTTTCATTCCATAGAATGGTTCTGTATACCTGAACATTGACCCGTTGATGGGGTATTTGCGATACAACCGTATTGTCTGAAATTCTGAAGTGTCGGCGGCGAGCGATTTTATTTCACCATCATATGTGACAATCATAGGTTCTGATGCGGCCTGATATGTCTTATTGTTATAAAATGCCGGCAGGTATACCACATCTTTGCCAACATTTGTAAAGGTCGTGCCGCCGGACGCTATACGGCTCCAGTCAACGGCATTGTATGCACCGCGATCAAATACACACAAAAACAACACATCTTGCTCTGATGGAGAAGCATGCGTAATGGACACAGGCAGATCTATGACAGGAACAAATCGCGCAGTCACATCTACCATGCGGGCATCCTGCAGCTTCAAAGGAATATCAATGTCCGAACCATCCATCTGCATCGCAATACTCGCAGGGTTTTTCGAGTAGGGTAATATGTACAGTTTCGCTGTCTTCAGAGGCCAGTACATAGGATTAAATATGTACGGAATATTGTATTCAATTGCGTATGGAATAATATGATCTGCGGAATCCAAAACACCGTTCCATGCATGACCTGCAGGGTGAGTCGCCCAATGCGGTGCATAGATCAAGACACTGGGGATCGCAAAATCCCTTAGCATGTAGTTTACGGTATGTGCCCAATGATAACACTTACCTGCTTTCAACTTCAATAGATCCTGGGCTTGAAAATCATCTCCTCCTCCAAGATTGTGTACATATCGAAACTTTGGCCGATTGCCTGTCAGCAATGTATCTACGACCGATAACATCCCGGATTGTCTTTTTGAATTTACACTTCCAACAAAAGCGTCGTGATAGATTTCGCGCCAAGACTCCACAGGTGCTTTTCCGCTGTTGTATGGAAGAATGTAATTACAGAACGTAATGAAATCAATCTGATCATACCAGGGCGCGTTCCGCCAGGCATCGAATGCATGATCAATGTTTTTTATCAGATACTCCGCTGTAATATTCTGTAGATCTGAAGTGCGGGTTTTGCGAACTGATGTTGCCTGCGTGATCTGTACTGCGTGAATCGAATCCATAAACTGATTCGCGCGCGGTTCTGACATTCCCGCTACCCGAGCGAGATTCTGAACTACTTCCTGAGTGCGAGGATCATCCACTGTGTATTGTGCATCCATATGCAGGATCAGAAATTCGGCTGCCTGATATTTCAATGAATCGGCACTGTCAGTATAGAAATCCAGAACTTTTTCAAGCTCTTTTCTATTTTTTCCCGCTGCACGTAAGTTGGCTTCAAGAGGATCGTCTGTCTCAAATGCGGTGCATCCGGCAATGAGAAACATCGCGAGCACCCAACAATAATGCATGTGTGTGAGGCTGAAGATGTCAATCGATCGTAAAAATAGGGTGTACTCTTGTTTCATAAAGTGATGTCAGAACTTTGCATCTTACCTCGGCAAATGTAGTCGAACTTCGATGCACAAAACACCCTGGGGCTCAAACACCCCTCCTTCATCTGTCCCGTTGATAAGGCAGGCCCTCTCTTACTGGCCGGTAGCCATTCTTCTGCTCAGTTTTATTCTCACGTTCACTGATCTCGTGTATGGTACGATAGCGATAGGCGTTGGACTTTTAGCACTGATCGTCATTCATGCGAAATCGCTTTACCGCTCTCCAGTTTATAAAATTCATGGGCTGGATGTATTCGTTGCAGTCTGCATTATCATTGAAATCATTGCGTATTTCCAGTCTTCATTCAGATTCAACAGCAGGCCTTATTTATTGATTGTGTCGCATGCTGTGATGACATTGTACTTTGTGCGCTATGCCTTTACTGCGACTCAGCTCATTCGCGCGGTGTGCTGGGTTATTAGTCTGATTGGTCTGTACTGGGCAATCCTCACAATAAGAAAAGCAGTGGAAGTGATGTCTTTTATCTCAGATCACGGCTTCACTGATTTGAGTCAGTTTCGAAATGCGTATAGTCCTTTGGTCGGAACCAATGAGTGGACGTTGTTTTTGATTTTATTACTCCCCTTTACGATGACATTATTTCTCTCGTCGCAGAGGCGTGTTTTTACAATCAATGCCGGATTGATGATCGTGATTATTTCACACTGTATAATGCTTGCCTTTTCGAGAGGAGGTTATATCGCACTGTTGTGTTTCCTCGTAATTGTCTTTATCGGAGTGGTCGTATTCTATCGACAGGGAATAGCCCGATACATCAAAGGACTACTGCTTGCAGCCATTCTGATTGGAGCAGGCATCAGCGCACACTGGCAGCCCGTAAAGACGACAATCATGATGAGTGAAACTGTTTCACAACAGCGCAGTACTGAATCCCGATGGCGAATGTGGAAAGTGGGTAAATCCACATTGCAGTCAGCGCCATGGTTTGGCATTGGTGCATACAATTATCCATTTAAATACAACACTGATCATCAGCGTGATCTGCATGAAGCGCCACTGCAAAGAGTCACGAGCATTGCGACGCAAATCGTCACAGAGAAAGGGATTATCGGGTTGCTGATCCCTATTGCCATCCTCGTCTATATCCTGATTTCGAGTTGGCGATTTCTGATTTCGGAACGACGGGTATCAAACTTTGAAAAGCTTTTTGTGGTTGCGTCTGTGGCTGCAATCGCTGCGGTGAGCATTCGTGAACTTACGGTAAGTACATTGCTGTTCCGTGGATTTATGTTCCACTTGTTTTGTATCCTGATCACATTACATCTCACAGTGACTCAGCAGGTGTGGAAATCTTTTGAGCTTTCACGACTTAGGCTCTCAGTGTTGTTGCTCCCCGTTATTTGTCTTTTGGGTCTGACAATGTGGTTCGAAATGACTGGGTATTATATTATCAAGCAGAACTCAGCTTCAGCCAGGGCGCTGAGATCATCAGGATTTGAACGAACGCTTCTACACTCAGAAAAGATTGCCAGATTCTTGCCACAGCATCCTGTTACAAATATCCATACGGCAAGCGCATTGGCTGAATGTACACAACAGGACTCCGTGTCATGGAATAATCTATGCACATGTAAAGGCAATCTCGATGCAGCGGTAGATCAATTGACACATGCTATCAGAATGGAGCCCAGGGACGAAACAATTGAGTTTGCGCTTGGGTGGCTGAGACTATGTCAATCCAGATGGGGGGATGCCTTGGTTCATTTTCACTCTGCGTATCGAGTTGATTCTACTGTCGCCGTATATCCTCTGTGCATGGGAATTGTGCATGAAAAACAAGGTGATATACAAGCCGCAATCAAATATTACGCAAGAGCAATGGTAATTGATCCTGATTTATATCTCTCTCAATTTTATGGTGAGTTAAAGCAACGAAACCAGGAGAGTGCTGACGAAGTGGTCAAGATGGCCGTGGCTAGTTTTGATACAAGTTCTTCAGATCCCATTTCGACTGGCCGGTTAGGCGCACTCCATTTTTTTCAAGATGATTATTCGGCAGCAACGAAATACCTGACGCATTCAATGAAAGCATTACCCGGAATGAACAGACCATATTTCTATCTGGGCGTGATAAGTCTGGCTGCCGGAGATACCCTTCAGTCAATTGCACTTTGGGATAAGTCCAGCCTTCTTGATCCTAATGATCAACTCGTGAACTGGAATTTCGGAATGTTACTGGTTAAGAGAGATTCAGTCCGTGCTACTGCTTTGCTGGAGCGTGCCCTCAAACCAAGGACAAGTGAGCCGTTTCACCAGAAGAGAAAAATATTCTATCCTGAGATGACACCTTATACCAATACAACGTTGTCAGAATCATTCATGAATTACGTCAATCCAGAAATAGATCTGGGGCAAATTCATGAGCAGCTCATGATGATGAACGCAGGTCATTAGATGCTACATGGGAGAAGAAGCGGAGAGCAATTCCAGCGCGCGCAGCTTTTGATTTTATTGTTTCTCCAGGTTTACGCCCGGTACCATTTTTCTTTGAGAGTCCAGCATGATAACGCCGCCATTTGTCAAGCGAACAAAGAATTTTTGTTCATTTTCCGGCTTATCGAAATTTAAGATAAACACTGTTGCGTCTTCATCTTGTTCGAATCCTCTTTCTGTATTTAATTTACCTTCCTTCACCTGATTACCCTCTGTCAGTCTATACTGCGTGAAATCTTTTAGTATATCATTCATTCATTCAGGCAAATTAAAACATCAGTTCGAAGTAATATTGGAACACGATAAAGAATCATTTGATGACTCCGATGGAATTATTTCTACGGGGTTTATTAATAGTGTTATTTCAGTTTATCTTTTATCAGTTGTATTTCTTTTAAAAGCAATTCAATCTTTTTATTTTGTTCTTCAATAATTGATTGCTGTTTCCCGATTTGTATCGGGATTTCGGCCTTAGCGGCCTCCACCTGCTTTTGCAATGATTCTATAATTGATTGTTGCTCCTGCACAGCTTTTACCAATGGCACTACAAACTCTGCGTATCTGAGGCTATATAATTCAGTTGATTTTTTTGGAATGGCAATACCACTAAAATCGTACCCGGCCTCTTTGGCTGCCTGCTCTACTTCCTGTGCTAAAAACCCGCTATATTTTACTTTTTCTCCATCATATTTTCCCGGGAAATCGGGGGTTTCTTTATTGCCTATAAGCGTTGTTATGGCTTTATTGCTGATGTAATAGGTAACGGGCCGTAGGCGTGAAATAAAATCCAATCCTTTCACATCTTCGGTAATAGTATTTTTTATGCGGGCATCCGAATAAGTGGTCCAGCCAACTTTTCCGCCAATAGACAGTGTACTGCTGTTGCCTATAATTACCTGGTTTGGGTTACCATTTAAATAGCTGCCATCATTACCAATGCCTATGGTGTTGGAAATATTCGGGGTGGCGGGGTGGGTGCCGGAACCATCGCCTATTGCGATATTCTGGGTTCCTTGTGTGTTATTAGAAAGCGCTAGATATCCAATGGCGGTATTGTAAGCTCCTATGGTGTTGGAATAAAGTGCCTGATATCCGCAGGCGGTATTGAGATTTCCTGTGTTATTGTTGAAAAGAGCAGAAGACCCATTGGCAGTATTATGATTTCCGGTAGTATTGTTGAAAAGAGCCCTCTCGCCTGTGGCAGTGTTATAGAAGCCTGTAGTGTTGGAACTAAGCGCTTGATATCCGTTGGCTGTATTGTTGTGACCAAAAGTGTTGGAATAAAGTGCAGTCAACCCCGTAGCGGTATTATTAATTCCGGTGGTGTTATTAAAAAGTGACTGATATCCGTTGGCTGTATTGTCATTTCCTGTGCTGTTGTAATTAAGTGCCTGATATCCGTTGGCTGTATTGTTATTTCCCGTGGTGTTAGTATATAGTGAGCCATCTCCGTTGGCTGTATTGTAATTTCCTGTGCTATTGGAATAAAGTGCCTGAACTCCATTGGCGGTATTATTAATTCCGGTAGTGTTGTAATTAAGTGCTTGATATCCGTTGGCTGTATTGTCATATCCTGTGCTGTTGTAAGTTAGTGCCAGGTATCCGTTGGCTGTATTATTAATTCCTGTGGTGTTGCTATAAAGTGCCTTATATCCGTTGGCTGTATTTAAAGATCCCGTAGTATTTGAATAAAGTGCTTGATATCCGTTGGCTGTGTTGTTATATCCTGTGCTGTTGAAAAAAAGCGCCTGAACTCCATTGGCGGTATTATTGTATCCTGTGGTATTGGAAGAAAGTGCCTGAACTCCATTAGCGGTATTATTAATTCCGGTAGTGTTGGAAGTTAGTGCCAGGTATCCGTTGGCTGTATTGTCATATCCTGTGCTGTTGGAAGATAGTGAGCCATATCCGTTGGCTGTATTGTTAGATGATGTACTGTTGGAAGATAGTGCCAGAGATCCGTTGGCTGTGTTGTTATGTCCGGTGCTGTTGGAATAAAGCGCCTGGTATCCGTTTGCAGTATTATTTCTTCCGGAGGTATTGGAATAAAGCGCCCTGTATCCTTGTGCGATATTACTGTAGCCTGTCATGTTGGAATAGCCCGCATCTCTTCCAATAAAAGTATTATAAGTTCCGCCCCCGCCTGCATCATTTACTCTTCCTGCATTAAGCCCGATAAATGTATTTAACGGGTTATCAGAATGAATCCACATCAGGTCAGTTCCGCTGCTGTTGCGCAACTTTATAAGCGGGTTGGTGTTGCTTTGTGTGCTGTTAGCATCAATGATGAATTGAGACGCATCAGCAGTACCCTGGATATGCAGCTTGCCTGCGGGAGTAGGAATGCCAATGCCTACGTTTTGGGCAAATGTGAAAATGTGAAAATTAGAAAATGTGCATAAGAGGAGAAGGCGGATAATTTTATTTTTCATGATACAATTGTTGTATTGATTGGCCCCGATGGAATTATTCCTACAGAGTTTATAAATAGTGTTATATCGTAACTATTCACTCTAAATATAGGGTAAAGTTATCTGGCCCCTTCACACATTAAGAAAAAATCATACATTTCTTCCTGCAAAGGTCTCTAAACATGTCTGATTAGGAAAGGATCACTATTTTATTGGAGCGCTTATCCGCGTTTGAAGCACTGGTCAAAAGCCATGCGGATGAAATAGATTTTCTGAAAACAGAACTGGCGTTTTATGAGTCGGGTCCCAATAGTTCCAATAGCCATCTTCCCCCGGGTGCTGATCTGAATAAGACTCCATCCAGGTACCCTAAGAAGAAAAAATCATCCAACCACCCTGGTGGTCAGGATGGACATAAGGCCAACCGTCTTGAAAAGGTCGATGCCGTCGATGAGGTTATTGTCCATGAGGTGGCATCCTGCTGCCATTGTGGGGAAGATATCTGGGATCAAGAGGAAAAGATGATCCGCACTGCACAGGTGTTTTTACATATGATTCGATCAACCTGGCAACAGGATGTACTGATTTGGTTGAGGTGAATCTTGAGGTTATACCACTGGGAATGGGACAATGTATCACGGGTTGAGTACTGTTGAGTTCGTGGCAATGAGGAATGAATCCGTGCCTATTTCGATAAGATCATTCACAAGTGGATTAGCAAGTCCATCCTCCTGAGAAGAACACAAAGGAACCATTGCACGAATCCTCAAGACACATCAAGTATTACAAGCAACTGTGGTAAGATGTGAATTAAAAGAGAGGGGGCTGGGGGTGAGTCCTCACGGTAGAGCAAGTTCCTCAAAAGTCTTTTTGGTTGTCATTTTTCATCCTTAAACACTTTAAAAAGAAAAAAGAATGCCGGAAGTATGAGCAACAAGCCAACAAATAATGCGATCAGGAGTTGAAGCAACGTAGCAGCCGGAGCGTGTGTATTAAAAAACGTTAGCGGATCGCTGTCTTTGATATAGACTAATACCGGAAAATGAATAGCAAACCAGCCAAGAAGGATAAGCATAACCTGTATGCCAATCAAGGCCCGTAAATATAAACTCCTGGGATGGTGGAATAAATACCAAATGACTGGTATGATCAACATGGCCAGACAAAAAGCCGTAATACTGACAGGTGATTGAAAAAAGTCCTCAAACAAATGATGACTTTTCATCTCGGCAGTAATAAAAACGACGGAACCCAAAATAAACGTAATGGCCAAAAACATTTTTGACAAACGGATATACTTCTTCTGCTCACTACTTTTTGTTTCGCCGATAAGAAACACGCCAGCGATAAAAGCAAAAAGTGATGCTACAAACAAGCCAAGAGTAAAACAAAACACATTCAACCAAGGATGCACAAACCGTTCATAGAAACTCCCTGTATTGGCCGTACTGATAACTCCCAGCATCATCGCCCCTAATGTAATGCCCAAAAACACCGGCGTAATAAAACTTGATGCCTGAAAACACAGACTGAAATATTTATGGATGGGATTTTCAGAAACATCGTAGTATCGAAATGTAAATGCAGACCCTCGGAGAACAATACCAAATAAAGCGATCATCAGGGGAATGTGCAGGTATAAGCTGATGGTAGAATACACGGATGGAAAGCCGGTAAAGATGATGACGATCACCAGGATCAGCCATACATGGTTTGCTTCCCATACCGGGGCCATCGCCTTAGACACTGCTTTTTCTCCTTTCTTTCCTGCAAATGTCTCAATGATGCCAGCCCCGAAGTCTGCACCACCCAGCAATGTGTATAGGAGAAATGAAACCGCCAGTATAAAAATGATAACCTGTAGCATACGTTATTCTATTGGCAAACCAGCAGAAGGATAATTTTTTTCCACTGTAGCTATCTGTCTTTTCATCAATCCAATAATCATCACAGTGAGCAATAGATAAAGCGCAGTAATGGAGTAAAGGGAATATTGCAAACCTGGCATGGTTGAAACTGCATCTTTTGTTTTCATCACTCCATAGATAATCCAGGGTTGCCTGCCAACTTCTGTGACGATCCATCCGGCTTCTACAGCGATAAAACCCAGGGGTGTAAGGAAGGCAATAAAGAGTAGCCATCCTTTTCGATCCAGGATTGTTTTCCAACGCCATGTGAAGAGTAGAAACAATATTCCGGTAAATGCTAATAACAAGCCAATTGCGATCATGACCTGGAATGAAATATGCGTAATCACAACCGGCGGCCATTCTTCTTTAGGAAATTTATCGAGTCCTGTGACTTCTGCACTAAAATCACCGTGGGCCAAATAACTCAGCAGCCCGGGAATCCGAATTCCATATTCTACTTTTTCTTTTTCATTATTCGGAATACCGCCCAGAAAAAAATCAGCCGGTTGCTCAGTTTTATACACACCTTCCATGGCAGCCAGTTTTGCAGGTTGATATTTTGCTACATTCTTTGCTGAAATGTCGCCACTCAAAGGCTGTAATAAGGCCGCCACTGCACCAAAAGTCAATGCGATTTGAATAGCGGTCTTGTGAAAAAGACTTTTGTTTCTGCTTTTAAGTAAGAGGAAAGCATGTACACCTGCTACGGCAAATGCAGTGGCAATGAATGCCGCTAGTACCATATGTAAAGCTTGCTGAAACCAGGCATCATTGAACATCGCAGCGACCGGGTCGATATCTATGGCCCTCCCGTTTTCCCAGGTAAACCCTGCAGGGCAATTCATCCATGCATTGGCTGCTACGACAAATATGCCTGACAGGATTCCAAAAATACCGACCACCACGCCCGAAAACCAATGTACCCATTTGTTCAGCCTGTTCCAGCCATAAAGAAAAACACCCAAAGCAATAGCCTCAACAAAAAACGCTGTGCCTTCCCACGAGAACGGCATACCGATGATGGGACCGGCATGTTTCATAAACTCTGGGAATAATAAGCCGAGTTCAAATGCAAGCACAGTACCGGAGACCGCACCAACAGCAAAAAAAATTGCAACTCCTCGTGACCACGCTTTAGCAAGATCTATGTAAACCTGCTTGCCGGTACGGATCCATTTCCACTCGCTGTAAGCCATCAGGATAGGCATCGTCATCCCGATACAGGCGAATACGATATGAAAGCCCAGAGAAAGGGCCATTTGTAATCGCGCCGCTATCAGATCATCCATTGCTAAAGATTCAAATAAAAAAGCGTTTAAAGCAATTTTTATGTGTTGAATTCTGAATAGATCAGTGCAACGTAGGCGTTGCTATTTGGTCTTAATGTTCGTCTATGAATTAATATTCAAGTTTCGGTACTTGTCTTAATCTTCTGTTCTTTTGCCTTGATGCAAAAGAACCAAAAAATCAAGGCTGTGAATGATTGACCAACTGCGAGTAAGCCTTCACTGCTGCCCGCGATCAGAGTCGTTCGGCGATGTGGAATTCCAGTTATACTTTGGCATTTCGGCGCCTCACTTTGCTGATCGCTTCACACCCACCCGCGCTAACTCGCAGTAGGTCAATCCTTCAAGGCCGGTCATCCTTCCATTTGAAGCAAACTCTCAACTGTAATCAAAGGCATGCATTCTTGAAGGGTTGTGTGAGACCAAATTTGTCCAACTTTACAATTAGTGCCCTTTCGTTGCGATCGGTACTCCGTAGTCGTGATCCCTGCCCGACTGGCAGAATTGCTTCAGCAAGTCAGGCAGGCGGGGTTGGGTGAGACCCAAGAAACTTAGTGCAACTTTGAGCCCGGTTTGGTATTTCCCTGCTTCTCCGGTTTTGATTTTAATTTTCATTTTGATTTTGATTAAATATGGAAGTCGCAGTGTTGGGTGGAGGAGCAGCCGGGTTTTTTGCGGCCATCTCGTGTAAGCAACATCACCCGGATGCGAACGTGGTGCTCTATGAAAAATCAGACAAGCTGCTTGCCAAAGTCAAAGTCTCCGGTGGTGGGCGATGCAATGTCACGCATGCTTGCTTTCCCATTTCACAATTGGTGAAGAACTATCCGCGGGGTGGTAAAGCATTGCGTAAGTCCTTTGACATTTTCAATACAACGCATACTGTTCAATGGTTTGAAAGCCGGGGTGTGAAACTGAAAACTGAAGATGATGGACGGATGTTTCCAGTCACGGATAACTCGCAAACCATTATTGATTGCTTAATCTCCGAAGTGAGAAAACTTGGTGTCCTAATAAAAACAAGAACTCCTGTTCCTGGTATTGAAAAAATCCAAGACGGGTTTAGCCTCACATTTTCCGACAACAGCGAAAAGGCTTTTGATAAAGTGATCGTCGCTACCGGTGGCTCGCCAAAGCAGGAGGGTTTTGACTGGTTGAAAACTCTCGGACATGCAATTGAAGCTCCCGTGCCTTCGCTGTTTACGTTCAATATTCCAGGCAATGACATTACTACACTCATGGGTGTTGCGGTAGAGAATGCTGCGGTGTGGATTGAAAAAACAAAATTAAGGCAACAAGGCCCCGTGCTGATCACACACTGGGGACTTAGTGGACCGGCAGTATTAAAGTTATCTGCGTTTGGCGCGCGGATATTAAATGAACTGCAGTACACCTTCACGGCGCATGTCAACTGGCTGGGTGAGATGAATGAAGAGCAAGCGCGTACAAAAATTGCAGAAGAGATAGAACAATCTCATCTGAAGAAAATCAGGAACTCTAAACCCTTTGATATTCCCTCCCGACTCTGGCTATACTTGTTAGAGCTATCAGGCATTAATGAAGACACACGATGGACAGATCTAAAAAAAGATAATCGCAACCGTCTGATCAAATACCTCACCAATCATGAATTTGAAGTCAAAGGCAAAACCACCTTTAAAGAAGAGTTTGTGACTTGCGGTGGAGTGAGCCTTGAAGATGTAAATATGCAAACGATGGAGAGCAGAGTTTGTGCCGGTTTATACTTTGCCGGCGAGGTCTTGGATATTGATGGTGTTACCGGGGGGTTTAATTTTCAGGCCGCGTGGACGACGGGGTTTATTGCGGGGAGGTGAAAGTTCAATGTTTCATGTTCAATGTTTAATGTTTAATCTCACCGTGGACTTTTTTCGGGTCATCAGCTATCTGACATCTCTTTAAGATGCGGAGTTCAGCGATTGCTCACAATAAGACTTAAGACCCTCTCCCATCCTTTCCATCTTCTCGCGCAGCTCATCTTCGACATCCTCCGGCACTGGTGTCTCACCAGCATTCATAAACCTAGTCGCGAAGATGCACGTCTGCTCACCTGTATCTCTAAAGACAAACTCATGCACTAGCGAGAGATCCAGCTCAATGATCCGGCAACTTTCGGCATAGAGAATCGCTGTCTCCGATAATGTCATGCGCAGCGGCGATACTCTTGTCTGGAAATCTCTGAACGTACAGTGATGGATACTGCCTACAAAGGGATTGGGAACGTCCTGCTCGACTTTCTGAAGTTCGGGCATCCAGTCAGGGCGACCAGGGATATTCATCATGACCATATAGACATCACGGAAATTCGCGGCGATCGGGATCTCAATGTATGGTGTATCATCAGCTTTATAATCACTTGGTGGCCTCGGAGGTTCGGGTGCCTGCTTTCTTGCTTCGTTAAGCAATGCAAAGCGATATTGTATTCTGCCCAGAGAAGAATACTCTTCTGATGCACTGGCCCATTCAAGTTCTACTGATTCCGATGCATCTTCTCCTGCTTGTGCTAACAGTTTTTCTGTCATCAGCAGGTACTCGTTGTTGTCGATACTGTTCTTGAGTAAGCGATGTGCGACGATCATCTCCGTTCCGGATTGCTTGACAAAGCGACCGACTTTGATCTCCGCGAGTGGTCCATGATGCACGACAAATTTCAATGTGAGATGTGCAATGGCCTGGCATGCACCACAAGGACAGATCGTATAGTCCTGCATCCATTTGCGCTGGAAATGAAAGGCATTGAAAATTTTCAGGCAGATGTCCTGGATTTCCTTTTTCGACGGAGCCGGACCTTTCTTGATCAACAATATTGCATCACCTTCTATCTCTGAGACTTCATATGCATCACTGACGGCATTCAGCATCGCATCGATAAGCAGATTGATCGCATGAGAACTATGACCCAGCTCTGTCGTCGTCACGAATTGAGTGAATCCGCTGATATCAGGAATGAGGATCGTTGAGTTCGTTTCAGGCATGTCATTGAATGTATAAGCAAGGTAGGAAAATGCCATTCGCTAAGGTTAATTGTTTAGTGTGTATTGTTTATGGTTTTAAACCCTCCACAATAAACCATACACAATAAACTATAAACTATAAACATTTCTTTTAGCAAACGGCGAATAGCGAAAGGCCACAGCCTTCTTCCTACACCAACAACTTATACAACAATAATGCCGAAGCAACCCACGTCACCGTAAGTCCAATGCCGCCTATCAAACCCATCAATACACGCACTGAAGTCAACCTCACAGACGAAATCAATTGATATACAACCCATGATGCATATAGGGTCAGCAAACAGATATTGAATGTCTCAAGACCCCGGAGAAACGGACCTGATTTGATCCACCCAAAAGCGAGATAGAGGATACTCTGCATCAGGACGCCCTGCGCAATCGTAAATAAAATGACGAAGATGGTCTCGGCAATGTTGAATCGATGCTTCATTAAACGGAAGATGAGAAACAGAAAGAGCGCAGAAGCGGGGATGGCAAGGAGAATATACAGATAGGTGTGCTCAAGAAACCACCATTGCATCGCGTCATAATCCCTGATCGCCTGTGCACTCAACGGATCCATCAGCACGAGTTCATGTTCATCATAAAAATGGAGATTGGTGATCCTCACTACGACATAGTTCAGTACCAACGCAAGCAACAGATAACTGGCCGGATGAAAAAAGGGCTTGCGCTTACCGGAGAGAAAATCCTGGATCGCTGGCTCGGGTCGCTTGAGCAATTGTGAGAAATTATAGAAGATACCCCAGTCGATCTGCAATACTGCACGTGTGAAATCGAGGAGGAGCCTTGATAATGTAATCCGGTCTACTCTCGCTCTCTGACCACGATTGGGACCATATTTCTGATCGACCTGCACCTTGTAGCTTTTGCATTCAACCATACGCTGTTTGCAGTAATTGTTTGAGGCGGCAAGATCGTTGAATTATTGAATGAAGGTTTAGTGTTTAGGGGTTGCCAGACAATAAACCCGTGGGACAATAAATTCTCCTATACTTGTCACATGCATATTATTGGCGGTGGCATTATCGGCTTGTGTTCTGCATGGTACCTGAGGCAAGCGGGTTATGATGTCACGATCATTGATAAGACAGATATGCAGGATGGTTGCTCTTTTGGAAATGCCGGCATCATTGTGCCGAGTCATTCTGTACCACTTGCTTCTCCGGGTGTGATTGCTGAAGGGATCCGCTGGATGTTTAGTGCGAGCAGTCCGTTTTTTATTAAGCCGCGTATGGACGCTGATCTTCTTCGCTGGCTATGGCAGTTTTATCGTTCATGCTCGAAAGAACATGTTGCAAGAGCAACTCCGATATTGCGCGATTTTCATCTATTGAGTAAGTCTCTCTACAAGGAGTTTGCTCAAACCACCGGATTTACTTTTGATCTCGAAGAACGCGGATCTTTGATGCTCTATCGCACAACAAAAGGAGAGCATGAGGAAAAGGAAGGTGCCGAAAAAGCTCATGCACTCGGTCTTCAGGTTTCATTGCTTAGCGCATCGCAGATTGCAGCAATGGATCCGGGGATGAGGTGCGATGTGCTGGGAGGTGTGCTCTATCATGATGATGCACATCTCTATCCCGGGAAGTTTGTATTGAATTTGCAGGAAGCACTCAAAGCGGCAGGTGTAAAATTTGAGACAGAAACCGTAACAAGATTTCTCACCATGGGTGATCTCATCACGCATGTTCAGTACGCAGATGGTTCATCTCAAAGAGTAAATGATATTGTCCTGGCATCAGGTGCATGGTCCGCAAAACTTGCCAGGTCCCTCGGCCTCCAATTGCTTGTTCAGGATGGCAAAGGTTATTCGGTCACGTTGAAGAATCCGCAGGCACGTCCAGCAATCCCATCTATTCTTACGGAATCACGTGTGGCGGTCACTCCAATGGGTAGCGATCTGCGTATCGGTGGAACGCTCGAGGTAAGTAATTTTTCAACTAAAATCAATACGAAACGGGTGCAGGCGATTCTCGATGCGATGACACGATATTATCCTGACTTCCCTGCGCTCGACGTTGCATCTCAAAATATCTGGTATGGCTATCGTCCTGTATCTGCAGATGGTGTCCCATACATCGGACGCACACAGAAGTATCGCAACCTCATTGTTGCAGTAGGTCATGCGATGATTGGGATAAGTCTTGGACCTGCGACTGGATTATTAGTATCTGAGATTGCACAGGAGAAAAAAACCTCATTGGATTTGGGAATTTTTAAAGTGGACAGGCATTCGTAGGAGGAATCAAAATCAAAATATCAATTGCAATTGCAATTTTGATTGGCATTTTGATTTCTAAGGCCCGGCTGGATTATTAGTATCGGAGCTTACGCAGGAGAAAAAGACGTCATTGGATTTGGGAATTTTTAATGTGGGCAGGCATTCTTAAATCAAAATATCAATTGCAATTGCAATTTTGATTGGCATTTTGATTTCTAAGGGCCGACTGGATTGTTAGTATCGGAGATTGCACAGGAGAAAAAAACCTCATTGGATTTGGGAATTTTTAAAGTGGACAGGCATTCTTAAATCAAAATCAAAATATCAATTGCAATTGCAATTTTGATTGTCATTTTGATTTTGATTTTGATTTCCAATCTCCCATCGGACGCACACAGCAGTGCATTCTTAAATCAAAACATCAATTGCAATTGCAATTTTGATTGTCGTTTTGATTTCTAAATCCCCATCGCGTTGAATCCGAAGTTGCTAACTTCGGATAAGGTTTAGAGCTTTTTTAGTGGGCTGTCATTCTTAAATCAAAATATCAATTACAATTGCAATTGCAATTTTGATTGTCATTTCGATTTCTAAATCTCCCATCCCGGTTCATACTCTCTGCTCCACTTCTTCATCGCTTCTTTATCCTTCATTCTCCCGGTTTCCGTATCGATTTCAAGTTTTCGTTGAAGGTCTTGAGATGCATTACCGAGATGACAGAGTAGATTACTCACATTCGCCTCTGTGACCGGGGCATTGAGTTTTTCATTTTGTGTGATTGCCCGATGCCAGTTTTCAAAGTGTTTGACCGTAAGGATATCCTCACCTGTGATGTTTGTTCCATCAACCTGGACTGACTCCTTTCGTTCTGTTATTACTTTTCCTGTGAGGTCGTACTGGATATAGCCATTGCGATCCATAAGCATACTGCCTTTTGTACCATAAATAATTGTACCGCGTCCGCGACCATTAAGTTGCAGATTGGTGCAACTACGTCCATCCCAGATGATGGATTTCTTTTCGGCATATTCGAACGCTGCAAGTTGTGTATCGTAGAATTCCCAATCATCCGTTGCGTAGTGAAAACGTCCGCCTTGTGACGTCACGTACTCAGGGAACTTTACCTGCATCGCCCAGAGTGAAATATCGATCTCGTGTACCGCATTATTACAAATCTCACCAGTGCCCCAATGTCTGAACCAATGCCAGTTGTAGTGAACGACGTTGTCGCGAAATGGTCTGCGTGGTGCCGGTCCCTGCCAAAGATCCCAGTCAAGCCAATCAGGTGGTGTCGTCTCAATACCATTTCCTATCGTCGTTCTTTGATTCGTATACCATGTACGTGCTTCGTATACCTGACCAATTGTGTCCGAATGGATCATAGCTATTGCTTCCTGAGTGATCGCTGATGACCGTTGTTGATTGCCAATTTGCAGTTTGCCCGAAGTCGCTTGATCTGTTTTGATCAGTATTTCTCCTTCACCGGGACAATAGCATGTTGGCTTTTCCAGATACACATGTTTTCCGGCATTCAACGCATAGATTGCAAATGGTGCGTGTGTATGATCTGCGGTCGCAATCACGATTGCATCGATTGAGGAATCCTGTATCATCAGCCGGAAATCCCGGTAAGTCTTCGGCACAGCACTCTGCTTCTCTTTGACTTTTGTAAGTTGTGTATCAAGTGTTCTGCTATCGACATCACACAACGCCTCGACTTCAAAGCCTGCTAAATCAAGGATGATCTTTGTCAATACACTTCCACGACTATACAATCCAACGATACCGACACGGACGCGGTCATTTGCTCCGAGAGCGCGTTTATAATCAGGCATTGCACTGAGCAATGGTATGCCGGCGAGCGCAACTCCTGCTTCCTTAATGAAGGTTCTTCTGCTTTTACTTTTCATAATCACGATTATGTTTTGAAGTCTGCGCTCAATCTGCAATAACTCTTTTACCGCAGAGTACCACGGAGAAGTCGCAGAGAGCCACAGAGTGAACATATATTTTCTCGGCGGCACTTTCGTTTTTATACCGCAGAGTACCACGGAGAAGTCGCAGAGAACCACAGAGTGAATTCCTGGTTGAATTTTCTTTCTCAGCGGTTCTCCCTGTTTTCTCTGGGGCTCTCTGCGGTTAAAAATATTACAACTCTAAAATCTTAATACTTCTGAAGTGTACAGTGTGACCATGATCCTGCAGCAGAATATGCCCTTTCTCCCATTGTCCAAAATCCTTCCAGACCTTGTACTTACTGGTGGCAACCAGAGCTCTGAACATGTGTAAGAATCGATCGTATTCCAACACTTTTTCATTATTGAGCCAGTGCTCTACTTTGCCGGCTTTCGAAACAATGGTTGCTTTGTTCCACTGATTGATACCCTTGAATTGTTTTTTACGAGCAGCGAACGAATAGTTCTCTGGCGAAATCAGATCGTATAATGATGCCATTGTGCGATTTCCATTCACACCCAGAGTTGCATCAGGATGTATTGCATCATCAAGGATCTGAAACTCACATCCGATTGCGGAGCCTTCGCCCTTGTTGAGATCTGGATTTACAAAGTATTTGATGCCGCTGTTTGCACCTTCAGTGATCATGAATTCGAGTTCCAGGTGAAAGTCGGAGTATTGGTTCACCGTAATGATATCACCCGCGTCGGTTGATTCTCCTCCTGATGTTCCTTCAATGGTCAGGACGCCGTCATTGATTACCCAGCCTGACTTTGGAAATGCATTTGATCTTGCACTCCGCCATCCGTTAGTTGTTTTTCCGTCCCAGAGCAGTTTCCATCCAAGATGTTTTTCCACAGTGGTGAGGCGGTTTATGAGATAGCTCTGTTCGGGAGCAGTTGCGGTTGTGGAGTACTGTTCTATATCTTCAGTGAGGATGCGGATGTTGCGCCATTGGACAGCTTTGCCAAGATCGGCGTCACTATATACTGCATGAGCCTGTAGTGCAATGAAGCCAGACTCCGTGAGATTGTCGATAAGATTCGCGCAGTGAATGCCATTGACAAAGGTTTGAATGTAATTGTCTATCGCTTCCACGCGGAACTTGTTCCATTGTCCATTGCGGAATGCGGACCTGCATGCCTCATTGAGAGAGAGCGGATACAGCCAAAGCCTGCGGCCTTCATCATAGATCCCACCCGAAAACTTTCTTGGGTCAGGATCAACTTCCACCTGGAGACCATGTACACGACCGTTTTGATATTCGGGTAATGAATGGCTGCGAATCTGTACACCACTGTTGAGTACGGAATCTACGAGGATATCAAATTCGAGAATGAAGTCTGTGTATGTTTTGTCTGTGCATAGGAAAGTGTTTTGTGATCTGTCCGTGCACTGCGCTGTCACGATACCCTCCTTGCTTGAGAATTCCGCTCTGCCTCCACGTATAGTCCATCCGGTCAGATTCGCATCTGGCGTCAGGGGTATCCATTGTGGTTGACTATAAGAAAGGATGAAGGAACAAATCAGAAAGAAAGTGACAATGAAAAGTCTTCGTCTCATTTTCGACATGTTTATGCGAAAAGTAGAAGTTTCTCCATTAACACCGCTGAGATCTTTCTCGGCGCGAGTTTTCAATTAACTATAAATACAATAACCAATGAATGGTTCTGCTATCCCATGATCTCATCCAATGGCGTTCTGCCAAGTCTTTTGAGCAATCTGATGTGAGAGTTAAAGGCGCTGCCGAAGGTGCGCTTTTCCAGATAAGGCACGCCGAATTCACGCGCGGTTTGTTTCACAATAGGAGCGATAGCAGGATAGTGCACATGACATATTCTGGTAAAGAGGTGATGCTCAACCTGAAAATTCAACCCACCAACATACCAGGACAGCCATTTATTTTTGGTTGCAAAATTCATTGTGGTGCGCATTTGATGAACAGCCCACGAGTCCTCCATACTTCCGGTGTCGTCCGGCAGTGGGTACACTGTCTCTTCTACTGTATGTGCAAGCTGAAACACGATTGATAAAATGACTCCACATGCTGCATGCATGACTACAAACCCAAGTAGTGCTTGCCAAAACGGTACACCGACGATCACAGGCAAACCAAAAAACATAAAGAAGTACAACAATTTGACAGCAACAAGCCGGACAAAGAGCCAGTTCATTTGTGCAGGCTCGCCTTTGTGCAAACCTCTCTTACGGTAGTTAATGTATTGCTTGAAATCTTTAACCAATGCCCAATAGATCGTACTGATTCCATAGAAAAAGAATGCATACCACCATTGACCTTTATGCATCTGATAGTGCGGTGCATGTGGTGAGAATCGCAACACTACTTTGGTTTCGATGTCTTCGTCGATGCCAGAGATATTTGTAAAAGTATGGTGCAGCATATTGTGCTGGACCTTCCAATTTGCGGTAGTCCCGCCGATCATGTTGACCGTAAAGCTGATGATCTTATTTGCCAACTCTTTTGATGAATATGCACCGTGACATGCGTCATGCATGATGCTCATACCGATACCAGCCTGAGCCCAACCCATAAGCAACCAAAGCAGCAGCGCATAGACAAAAGGAATCTGAAAAACGAGGATCGCTATAAATGGCAATAAATACGCGCTGAGTAAGATGACGGTCTTCAGGATCATTCCAGCGTTTGCATTTTTCGACAGTTTGTGCTCCTGAAAATAGGCATCAACTCTGCTACGCACAGTTTGAAAAAACCGAAGTTCTTCTCCTGTTTTAAATTTTACATCTGTCATAAAGAATGGTGAGATCAATTCGTGATGATATAAATCGGATTGCGAAGGTACATTGTTAGAACAAAATGGGGGTGATCAGAGTTACGTGACCGAAATCCTTTGCCCAAATATGCATATGACTATTGTCATATTTAACAAATGTCACAGAAGATTGTATGGCAATCACCGTAATTATCCGCCATTCCCTCACAATTCAGACTGAATTCGGATAGTATCCAAAACAATGTATTGTGGCAAATATTAAACTTAAAGTTGAGGATTGGGCCTTACTTGCCCTTTTTCGTTACCCTTAGCATCGGTATTCTCTCCCCATTTTCCGAGCAAGTGATCAGGATGCTAAGTCGTCTGAGTTGAGTCTCTTTTTGCTTCGCACTAATCACCCACCAGATCGTAGGTTTCTTCGTCGATGGCGGTAGAGATTGGAAATATTTCCAGGCACTCGTATTGGCTTTCAGTTTTTTTTCATATTCAGGAGGCAACCCGATGTCCCCTTGTTCGAAAGAATAGCGATTCGTATGAGTATCCTTCTTTGCATCAAATGCATCTTGTCCGGCTGGTGTGATCAACCCCTGTGCTTTGAGTTCTCCAAATCGTTTGATGTTTATTGCACTCCAGATACTTGTTGACCGACGCGGAGTAATGCGGTTCATGTATGATTGATCATCGATGGATTTTCGTATACCATCTATCCATCCAAAACAAAGTGCCTGGTCGACCACTTGTGGCCATGTGATGCTCTGCCTTCCTGAAGAAGTTTTATAAAGACCTACCCACAGTTCGTCTTTCTTACTGTGGTTTTTTTCGAGCCACTTTCGTAAGTCAGCGGGTGTAGGAAAGAAAACGGGAGGCATTCTTGCGTTTGAATTTGCGCTTGTGTTTGAGTTTGTCTTAGTCCTTCAGCTTCAATCCCGCTTTCTCAGAAATCTCCAGCATCCTGTCAATACTCGCACGGGCATCGCGAATGATATGGTCCGGCAAGATCACTTCCGGCTGTTCGAACTCCATGCAGAGATAGAGTTTTTCCATCGTGTTGCGTTTCATATGTGGACATTCATTGCAGGCACAGGAATTTGTTGGCGGCGCAGGAATGAATTCTTTATCCGGTGATGCGAGCTCCATCTGGTGAATGATGCCTGCTTCTGTAGCAACGATGAATGACTTTGCCGGATCTGTTTTTGTGAATTTCAACATCTGACTCGTCGAACCAATGAAGTCTGCTGCTTCAAGGATATGCGCTTCACATTCTGGATGTGCGATCAGTTTTGCCTCTGGATGACGAATGCGCAGTGTGGTAATCTTTTGTTGTGAGAAAATTTCATGCACCATACATGTACCATCCCAGAGAATCAGGTCACGACCGGTTTTCTTTTGCAGATACGCGCCGAGGTTGCGATCGGGAGCAAAGATGATTTCTTTGTCATCCGGAATACTGCGAATGATGATCTCTGCATTACTGGAAGTACAACAGATATCGGTCATCGTCTTGATTTCCGCTGTGCAGTTGACATACGATACGACAACGGCATTCGGATGTCGAGCTTTGAAGAGCCGGAAGAGGTCCGGTGTACAACTATCAGCAAGAGAACATCCTGCTTTGAGATCCGGAAGAAGAACTTTTTTTTGTGGTGAAAGAATCTTCGCCGTCTCCGCCATAAAGTGTACTCCGGCAAAGACAATAATATCTGCCTCCGTATTAGCAGCCTTCTGGCTCAGGCCAAGACTATCACCGATATAGTCTGCGATGTCCTGGATCTCCGATTCCTGATAATAATGCGCAAGGATGATGGCATTTTTTTCCTTTTTGAGCCGGTTGATCTCGGCCTCAAGGTCGAGTGTCGGATCCAGATCGATGTCGAGATATCCGATGGCATTCAGACGACTGGTTGCTGTGGCTGGAGCGATCATGAAGACATGCGTTTGTTTAAGTACAATACAAGTTTACAAGGTTTTGGTTTACTTCAGGAATTCCGCTGGTTCAGTTTTACAAACAAACTACTTATTCCCTCCTCCCGTTGATCCCTTAATCCCTTGATCCGTTCTATCTCACCGCCGCCGCTTCAGGATCCCAATTCACAATTTTCTTTTCGAACAAACTCCTATTACTTGCCAGTGCAGGGCCGGCAGCACGCATACCGAACAATGCATCTTCGACGATCGGCTTGCCATCACGGATACCGGCATAGAAATTCAGATGATGATCGAGATTCGCATCATATTCTTCCGGAGATGTGTACTCGATATCGGGTTCGCTCATCTCAGCGCGTGGCACTGGATATGATGCGTTGTACCATTTGACATATTCCTTCTGCTGTGCATCGCTGAATGTATCGAAGGAATCCCAACCGCCATAAGTAGGTCTTGAGGAAATCTTGTGACGTGTGACTTTCACAGAACCCCAACCAAGAGTAATGACGCCATCAGTACCAATAAGTCTAAGGCCTTCTCCAAGTTCGGCACCGTCGACAAAGTTGACACGCATCTGAAGGTTGAATGCAGGATGCTGTTTTGTCTGTGGATAATCATAGATACCAAGACAAATATCCGGCACATCTCGGCCATCCTTCCAAAAACGTAAACCCCCTGATGCATAAATACGCTCTGGCCCATGTGAACTTGTGACCGTATGCAATGCAGAAAAGAGATGGACAAAGAGATCGCCTGCGATACCAGTCCCATAGTCACGATAGTTTCTCCACCGGAAAAACCGTACAGGATCATAGGGTACTTTCGGCGCATCGCCAATGAATGCATCCCAATCTACAGTACCGGCATAGGCATCTGTCGGAATAGCATATTGCCAGGCCCCATTTGAACTGTGACGATCCATCCATGTCTCGACAAGAATCAAATCACCGATCACACCTGATTCGAAGAGTTCTTTAGCTTTCTCTGTCACAATCGAACTCACACGTTGACTACCCACCTGACATACTTTCCCGGTTTGCTTTTGTGCGGCAATGACGGCAACACCTTCATCAAGTTGATGTACCATGGGCTTTTCGATATAGACGTGCTTGCCTTTTTGCATTGCTTCGATAGAAATTCGGTCATGCCAATGATCACCTGTGGCAACAATCACCGCATCAATGTCACTTCGATCGAGGAGCTCTTTATAGTTTTTTGTGACAAGGAGTTCTTTACCAAGAACTTCACGTGAGCGATCAAGTCTTCCGGTGTAGAGATCACAGACACCGACAATTTTTACTCCAGGTACCTGCAGCGATGTTGCGGCATTATTGAAACCCATAATCCCCATGCCGATGATGGCGATGTTGATATTGTCATTGGCTGCATAGCTTTTCTTTGATCGCGTTGGCTTTAATTCAACGACATGATTCGCTGTAGCATGAAGTAATGCAGGAGTTGTTCCTGTGACGATCGCTGTGCTGATAGCTTGCTGGATAAATTTTCTCCTCGTTTTTGAAGACATAGTTGAGAGTTGTTTATTAAAAAAGATTTCTCGACTCCTCACCGCTTGACGCGGCTTCGTCCCTCGAAATGTTTTCAGTACCGTTCGTTTCATCCCTCGATTCGCTATGCTCACTCGGGATGACAATTCTCTATCCGAGACTAGTCTGTCGGGATGACAAAAGGAGACCGATTGTCTCCCCTTTATCCGTTGATCCTTTGATCCGTCGTTCTATTTATCCCCTTCATTCCAGGGAGGAGTCACGCCATTCATCCGGGCATACGCGATAAGTTGTCCAAGATGTTCACTGATGTGATCGACAATCAGAAATAAGACCGTTTGCTTAGTGTAATGACCATCAAATGGCAGGGTAACCATATCCCCAAGCTGTTCATCGCTCATGGTCGCGATTTGTACTGTAATAAAGGAGTATGAATTTTGAAGTTCGTTGATAATGTCCCCTTTGTTGGTGATGTCTTTCTCCATGGATTTCCAGTTGACACCTTCTGGAATTGCGATACCGGCGGCATCCATAAAGAAGTAGTTGGCAGACGCGATGTGTGCTATTACTTCGCCAACGGAGCGCACGCCTTCTGCGGGACGCCATGCGTATTGCTCTTGAGTAAATGCATTTGCCAGCCCCACGACCTTACTTTCATTGAAAACGACAAAGCCAAGGGCATCTTGTTGTGGTGGCGCTTGTGCAGAGAAGATTGCAGGGATAGCGAGCAGGCAGCAGATGATTGTCTGTTTCATGACGATTGGTTTTGAGATTTGAGAAACTGTTTTGTCGTGATTAAAGGTAAGATGAAATCATTGGAACCACAACCTCAAAAATTACCTGGATATCGATATATGGGCATGCTGGAGGGATGAAGAATAGAACACAGATTTACACGGAAAAAACGAAGTTGCACGGATAAAATTGATTTATCCAGTAATATCCGTCTGATTCGTGTCATCCGTGTTCTATTTCTTTCTTCCACATTTAGAGAAGGAAATTGAAGCAAAAACCGGAAAGAAAATTGTCAGCCCTCAAAATGCGAAAAGACTCGCAACTGAAAAACCTAAAAACCGCTTGAAAAAGTAGCCACCTCAGTCCTTCTCAATCCCTACCTCCTCAATCACCTGGATCAATGCGCCATTTGTATTTTCAACGGCCTCACCACATCCATCGCATTGCAGGATGTTTGTATTCTGAAGTGTGAGTTCTGCAAGAGGGCTTGTATTCAGGATGATGCTGCCTGTGTGTTCTGAATTAATTGTGGAAAGCTTCACCAGGATTCGGGCGGCGTTGTAAATCGCACTTCCTGACATCGCTTGATTTCCCTCAAGAATACAATTGTGCAATACCAGAGATTGCATGTTTGTCACAGCATTGTAGATCCCTCCACCGTGCGATTGGCCAATGCCATCTGCATTACCACAACAGATCGTGATACCGTCAAGAATCGTCGTATCCATCGTGTTGTGCACTACAACAACATGATAGGCATTGTCTGACATCACACTTGTATCTCCTATTTCGCCAGACAATATCACAGGATGTAATGCAGGATTGCGCTCGGCGAGTAATATTTCATGCCCTGCAAATCCACCATAGATCCTTACTGATCTTTCAATAATGAAAGATGTGTCGCGATTCACATCTGTCGTGACGGGATAGTTACCCTTTGCAATCCAGATCTCATTGATAGATGTATTCGCATTACTTTCCAACAACGCATCGCCCAATGAACGATATGCCTTCAGCCAACTCTCTCCATTTGGAACACCAACCGAAGTTTCATCCACATAGAGTCTTCCATGCTCCGGGCCTGGCGGTGTATACGCACTGCATGTAAGTTCACCTGTGAGTAGCTCCAGAAAGATGTTGTCGAAGTAGCTGTCATTATCAGTTCCTGAGGTGCGTGTGCCCATGAGAATATATCTGATTGTACGTGTGCCAATCGGAACAGTAAGGGTGTGCTCCTTGAGGGTCCATGTTCCCGTTTGATGACTCGTCGTGTCGGTACCTGCGATCACTTGTCCGCCACTATTCAGAAACCGCAATGCAAATGATGGGATATCGGTGCCCTGCCAATCCGCCAGATACGCACCATAGTGCATGAGTACTTCTCCTGCATCAATCATACCTGCATAAGTGGAAACACTGATATCCTGATGAACAGATGCAAATGCAAACTCTACGCACAGTGCGCCAACTGCAAAATACTTCAGTCCGGCATAGGGAGTTGTACCTGTACATTGTCCGGCAGTGAGAGATTCCATGGTGCCTGCATCGATAGTCCATGATGAGATACCAGGTTCTGCTCCTGGATTGACAATCAAATTGCCTGTGAGGAATGACACCTCTCCGGTATAAAATCTCATCGGGGTCGTCCATGCACTCCATCCAAGACTTCGATCACGATAACGGACGCGCCACCAATATGTCTCACCTGCATCAAGATTATTTACCTCTTCATCTGTGAGATCGTCATTGGCCTGCAAGTCGACTTCGTTGTACCAGTTTGCATATTGCTTCCATTGATCCACTACTGGCGAACTAAAATTTGAACTGTCCCTGGATATCTGCCAATGACTCGACCCGTGTTCGTCATTTTCCGAATCAAAAAAATCATCCGCTTTCAGTGTGAGACAAAACGGTGATACTGTATCGCTCGCAAGAGGATACAACTGCAATGGTACCTGTGGTGAAACATTATTCATCCGTACTGTGAATTCATCTGATTCTGCACTCCCTCCCGGATTTGTTTCGTCACCAAAACTCAACCTGCGCAATACAAACTGAGGATTGTCACCAGCAGTAATTTCTGCCATCACAAATCCATACTCATCCTCACTGATGATAAACTCATCGTAGTCGGCATTTTCAAACTGTCCCCAGTGATCAATCGCTCCTCCTGCCACAGCCACATTGAGCCAGACATGCTGATGATCACGGGAATGGCCGCGCGAGTATGCATGTGTATGGCCGAAGAAATGAATCGTGGGCTTGCCGCAATTATCCGAGAATGCCTCCATCCTTTCTATGATCTCACCGGTATAGTCAATCTCGCCTGGTGTCCATAGCTCAGACTTATGTGGATGATGCATCTGCGCAAACACAAAATCGATCAGTGTGTCATTGCAACTCAACGTAAGTATACTATCGAGCCAGTTGAGTTGTGCGGCGATGCGATATGATGTATTCGAATCCATGCCAAGCACGCGTATATTCGAATAGTCCTGCGCATACCAATGTTCCATATATCCTGGCGTGCCATTTTGTGGAAGTTGGAAGTAGTTGAAATAGTTCTGTGAATTATTCTCATGATTTCCAGGTGCAGGATAAACAGGCACTTCGCGCCAGAGTGCTTCAGCGGGATTGAAGAAATGATTTTTCCATTGTGAGAATGTATTGCCATTGTCCACGAGATCGCCGGGGATCATCACCATCTGCAGGTGTTCGTTGAGCGGCGATCCATATGTGGTTGTGATATAAGGAATCAGACTGGTGTTGATCAGGTTGGTGAAAATGCTCGGATAGCTATTATCACGTTGCATATCACTCATCAGCACGATGTTGAAACTTTCTTCGCTGGTTTTTTGCGCGGGTGTCACAAATTGCCAGATCGCTGATTGCCATGAACCGGTGATCGCTTTATAATAATAACGTGTGCCCGGTTGTAGTCCTGTGAGCGTCACATCATGATGTATTGTGGACCCCAATGAAGTAAACGCAGTGCCGGAAACAGAAGAGCCTAATGATATCGTCGTTCCGTACTGTACTATGCTTTGTGTATTTGTATTTGTCTCCCACATGATGTGGATGGATGTGGGCGTCGCAAGTTGGAGGTAGGGGTTTACGAGAATGGTTTGGGAGGAAAGCAGGCTGAGGCGAAGGCTGAGGCTGCAAAAGAGGCTAAGGCGGCATGCCTTCGCGTAAAGCTTCGGCTGCCGAAGAAGGCTGAGGCGAAGGAAAACGCTTAAGCCGAATTGAAACTTCATAGCACAAACTTAATTAAGAAGACTGGCGCTGAGGAAGAAGAAATATTTCTTTGGACTATGTCATTTCACACTACTCAATTCATACAATTTTGAAGCTTGTGCTTGTCTGCCAAAGATACAGTTAGGCTTACCATCATGACGCAGAATTTGATTTCCTTCGCCTATGCCTTGCGCCACCGCTATCGACTTCGCATTGCTTCGTCGATCGAAGAAAGCTATGGCGGCACGCGGCTCGCCTCAGCCTATAGAATTTATCGACCTCAGTCATATCATCGAACACGGGCTTTGGTCATGAGTGATGGATAATGAAAACTGATGTGGCTTGATTT
This sequence comes from Bacteroidota bacterium, assembly GCA_031400515.1. GTDB lineage: Bacteria > Bacteroidota > Bacteroidia > Chitinophagales > Saprospiraceae > DATDQA01. The sequence continues at coordinate 10,360 of JANNQA010000053.1, read as the reverse complement.
TTTGCGACAATTCGCGTTCTTAGCGGATGACAACTCTTTACTCTATGTCCTCACTGATCGACCTCAGTCATACCATCGAACACGGGCTCATTACCTACAAAGGCCTCCCTGCTCCTATCATTTGCGATTATCTGAGCAGAGAAGCATCAAGAAAATTTTATGATGAAGGCACGGAATTCCAGATTGGGCGCATCGATATGGTCGCTAACACTGGCACGTATCTCGATTGTCCCTTTCATCGCTTCGAAGATGGGAAGGATTTATCTCAGATTACACTTGATCAGTTTACAGATCTGGCGGGAATCGTGATCAGAGTGCCTTTTCAAAAATCGCTCGCTATCACAAGAGCTCATCTTGAACAAGTGTCGCTCAAAGGCAAGGCGGCAGTACTCATCCATACTGACTGGGCACAGCATTGGAATTCGGATCAATACTATGAGGGTCATCCATATCTCACAGCCGATGCTGCAGAGTACCTGCGTGATCTTGGAGTGAAGCTCGTCGGCATTGATTCACATAATATAGATAACACCGCTACGCGAAGCCGACCAGTGCATACGACGTTGTTAGGGAATGATATCCTCATTGTGGAACATCTATGCAATCTTGAAGCATTACCCGATGAGGGGTTTTTATTCAGTGCGATTCCGCCGAAGTTCAAAGGAGTAGGGACATTTCCAGTGAGGGCGATGGGGAAGGTAATGCGATAGTTACTATGATGAGAAAGACTGAATTTAAAATCTTGAATATTATGAATCCAAAATTCCATCTGTCTCTGGTCCTGTTCTTCGTCGCGCTCACCATGGAAGCGTCAATAAACCAGGATACCGAATTTGTCGAAACACAAATCACATTACAAACCGCCACAGGAAAGTTATTCGGGACTCTCACAGCACCGAAGGACGCTGTTAAGATTCCAGTGGCATTGATTATCGCGGGCTCCGGACCAACAGATAGGGATGGAAACAACCCAATGATGAAAAACAATTCATTAAAGAAACTCGCTGTTGAATTGTCAAAGCATGGCATTGCTACATTGAGATATGACAAGCGAGGGATAGGAGAAAGTGCGATGTCAGGAAAATCTGAATCCGATCTGAGATTTGATGATTATGTCAATGATGCAACGGATTGGATAAACCTGATAAAACAAGACAAACGCTTTTCACAACTTGTGGTCATAGGACACAGCGAAGGTTCGTTGATTGGGATGATCGTTGCAGGCAAAGCAGACAAGTATATTTCTCTGGCGGGAGCAGGACAATCAGCAGATAGAATCATAAAGGACCAACTGGGCACGCAGCCAAAAGAAATTCAGGATCTCGCTTTTCCTGTCATCGATAGTTTGAAAAACGGAAAAACTGTAGATAATGTTGATCAAATGTTCTACTCGATTTTTAGGCCGAGTCTCCAACCGTATATGATTTCGTGGTTAAATATGATCCGCAGATCGAAATTCAAAAACTCACAATTCCAATATTGCTGGTTCAGGGTACTGCTGATCTACAGGTATCTGTCGAAGAGGCAAAGCGACTTGCTATTGCAAATCCAAATGCACGGCTCGTACTTATTGATAATATGAATCATGTGCTTAAAATCATTGAGGGGGACACAAATGCGAATATCGCGGCTTATAGTAATCCCGACTTACCTATTGCCGATGAATTGATAGCGCCAATCGCCGATTTCATTTTACATGATTAAGAAGAACTTGTCATTGGTAAATACGAATCTCACTGCCACGGGTAAATAAAATGTGAAATACAAAACAAAATAAACTCAGTTAAAACCGGGTTATCGAAAATATCATCGCACCAAAATCCAATACCTATGACACTAAACATGGACAACAATTCACCGGCGGCATCCGGGCCGATCAATGACCTTCTTACTCCTTTGATCCCCGCGGCGCTCCTCGTCCTTTTTCTCTTCTTCATCGATGAGGGCTGGTATAGTTTCCGCTGGATGCTGGAATGGGGTAACTGGATTGTTTTTGTGATTTACCTGGTTGCGCTATATCCATTGCATTGGCTGATCTCGCGGTTTGTGTTTAGATCACAACGTGGAGTCAAGAAAGTCGTGCTTGTGTCTATCGTTGGTATACCCTTGACATTGGGATTGTTATTTGGGTTTGTGTTTTGACTCCAAAGGATATGAAGTATCCTCCTGATGGCCCATACTAGACCTGCCCGGTATAGCCGCCCCGCTAAATCCACCCTAAACCGCGCAGGTCAGCCAACGCACGGGGGGAGGGTAACCTGTCAGGTTTAGTCGAGCGCGTGTGAGGAGAACCTGGCAGGTTTAGCGTGGGTGGGTTATCCACTCAACATCACGGAATAATTCTATTTTGCCCACTTCATTGCTTCACTGAATTCCGATTTCAAAATCAACTCTATGACGGCAGAAACTACCGCCAAAAAAAGGGGATTTGTCAACCGCTCGCTCGACGTCATTGAACGCGTCGGAAACAAACTTCCTGATCCTGCTATCCTCTTCTTTGTTTTAATGCTTATCGTGTGGATACTTTCTGCATGGCTTTCTACAATGACATTCAGTGAGATCGATCCGCGCAATGGTGCACCACTTAAGATTCAAAATCTCCTGACCGGAACTTCTCTGGCGACATTCCTTTCAGGGATGGTAACGACGTTTACCAACTTTCCGCCATTGGGTGTTGTGCTTGTTGCGATGCTGGGTGTTGGTGTGGCAGAGCATGCAGGATATATCAATACAGGTATCAAGTATCTGCTGAATATCACGCCAAAGTCATTGCTCACGCCGATGCTGATCCTGGTCGGTATTGTATCGCACACTGCGACTGACGCCGGTTATGTGCTCGTGATTCCATTGGGTGGTATTATATATTATGTAGCAGGACGACATCCATTGGCAGGAATCGCTGCTGCGTTTGCAGGTGTCTCAGGAGGCTTTGGCGCGAATTTTATTCCGTCGGGTATTGATCCGCTCTTGCAGGGTTTTACTCAGACCGCTGCACAGATTATCAATCCGGCGATGCAAATCAATCCATTGAACAATTGGTTTTTTACATCTGCTTCTACCCTGCTTATCGTTTCATTGGGTTGGTATCTGACTGATCGGGTCGTTGAACCGCGCTTGAAGAATGTTCCCATGGATGATGATCTCGAGAAGCCTGTCATGGCGAAACTTGAAAAGCGTGAAAAGCGTGCATTTCTGTGGGCTAACCTCGTCATGTTGTTCTGTCTGGTATTATTATTCTTCTGGGCGCGACCAGCAAATTCTGCACTGCGTTCTCCCGAAGGTGATCTGGCAGTGTTTACAGCACCATTGATGCGTTCGATCGTACCTCTCATTTTTATCATCTTTCTCGTCCCTGGTATTGTGTATGGATATGCGTCAGGTACGTTTAAGCAATCCAAAGACATCGTTGCAGGAATGACCAAAAGCATGGGAGACATGAAGTATTATATCGTGATGGTATTTTTCTGCGCACTGTTTATTGACGCATTTGGTAAATCGAATCTCGGTGCTCTTATTGCATTGAAAGGGGCCTCTGTTTTGCAAGCCATGCAACTCCCAGGGCAGGTGACGATTGTTGGTATTATTCTTCTCACCGCGAGTATTAATCTATTTATTGGATCTGCTTCTGCGAAATGGGCGTTGATCTCTCCGATTATTGTCCCGATGCTGATGCAACTTGGGATTTCACCAGATCTGACTCAGGCAGCATATCGTGTTGGGGATTCTGTGACAAATATTATTACACCGCTGATGCCATACTTTCCTCTCGTGGTTGTGTATTGTCAGAAGTATGTGAAAGCTACAGGGATTGGGACACTTGCCTCGATGATGATTCCTTACACGATTGTATTTGGAATTCTCTGGACCATCTTCTTACTCATTTATTGGGCGCTTGGTATACCACTTGGATTGCAATCGACATATGAGTATGTGGGTTAATTTAATTTCCTTTTGTCATCCCGAGTACTCACAACCGCTGCGCACTGTACGCTTTTGTAAATGACAAAATGCATTGTCATCCTGAGCGACGAGTAAAGCGAGGAGTCGAAGGATGCAAACGATTGTATTGCCTTAATCTCGAGCGAGCCATGAGTGATTCGAGCGTAGCGAGGAACACGAATGGCGAGTCGACCGCGTGCCGCCTTAGCTTCAGCGGTGGCGCAGAGATCTGCCTATTGTCAACAGGATTTCTCGACTCGTTTGTCGCTATGCTCCTCACTCGCTCGAAATAGTGAGTTTTTAGACATTCAGTCATCCTTCGACTCTCTAAGGTCGCTCAGGATAACAAAAGATCAGTCACAATTGAGAACAATCTGTCACACACTATTTCCCTTTGAGATTTCTCCGGGAATGATATTTTTGATTTGCGAAAGAATTCTAAAAAGAAATTAGAAAATTCTTATTATTTCCTGATGCAGAAAACAATTGCAACGCTACTTACTTTCATGACAAGTCCTGTCTCTTGAATTCAACTTTATCAAATCAAAACACAAATGAAGAACATTCTATTCTCCGTATTGCTTTTGACTGCAATCTCAGCATCGGCTCAAGTAGACACATCGGTGCTGAGTATTTCAGGATTCATCGAGACGTACTACTCCTTTGATGCAAATCAACCCGAAAACCATACACGCCCGGCCTTTTTATATAATCACAACAGACACAATGAATTTAATCTGAATCTGGGCTTTGTGAAAGCCGCATATCTCAAGAATAACATACGTGCGAATGTCGCTCTTGCTGCAGGTACATATATGAATGCCAACTATGCTGCAGAACCTGGAGTAATGAAAAATGTCTACGAAGCGAATGCCGGTGTGAAGCTTTGCAAGAATAAAAACCTATGGATGGACGCAGGCATCTTTACTTCACACATCGGCTTTGAAAGTGCCGTATCAACAGATGCCTGGACGCTGACAAGAAGTATTCTTGCCGAGAACTCACCATATTATGAAAGCGGTCTTCGGTTTTCCTACACATCAAATAATGGTAAATGGTATTTGAGCGCTCTTCTTCTCAATGGCTGGCAGCACATTCAAAGACCAGATGGAAACAATACTCCGGCAGGTGGTCATCAGCTTACCTTCAAGCCTAATGATAAAATCACGCTTAACTATAGCTCTTTCATCGGCAATGAATTTACGGACAACGTAGGCCGGATACGGTACTATCATAATTTTTATGCGCTTCTTCAGTTGCATAAAAATATTGGCATTACTGCAGGCTTCGACTATGGCGCGCAACAAACTGCCAGAGGCAGTGATGAATATCGTGATTGGTATTCTCCGGTTGTGATTTTGAAAATCACACCGGTCGACAGACTGAGTATTGTCGGAAGGGCGGAATACTATCATGACGAGCATGGCGTGATCATCGCGACAGGAACACCCAACGGTTTTCAGACCTATGGTTATTCCGTAAACATTGATTATGCCATTACTCCAAAAGCGCTCTGGCGTCTCGAAGGCAGGGCGTTTGAAAGTGAAGACCAGATCTTCATCCTGGATGATGCACCAGACAGGCAGAATTATTTCGTGACATCTTCGATCGCGATTTCATTTTGATCCGCGCCATGCCTTGCGCCACCGCTGTAGCTATAGCGACACGCGGTCACTTATGCTCTGTCAATGGCGAACAGCCAATAGCTAACGGCCAATAGCGTTTTTATAAAGAAAAGCTCTCCCCGCAAGCGCATGTCCTGCTCGCATTCGGATTCACAAAATGAAATCCCTTGCCATCCAGGCCACCGGCAAAGTCAAGTGTTGTATTGCACAAATACAGGAAACTCTTCAGATCGGTAACGAGCTTTATTCCTTTGTCTTCGAAAACCTGATCATTGGGTTTGTCTTCACTAGAAATATCCATATGATAGCTCAAACCAGAGCAACCGCCACTGGTGACTTCTACACGTACAAAGTGCGCAGCGGGATCCTTACCATCCTTGCTCAGGATTTCGATGATACGGTCGCGGGCGGTTTCTGATATGAACAGCATTTTAGTCTTTTATTGAATACTCCCTATAAACAGGATTATAACGCCAAAGTTCGCAAATACCTGTTACCCAACTTGAGGCTGGATAAATCCTACTCCATAATGAATGGACGGATGAGGGTGATTCCTGACTGCCGTCCGGTAAGTTATTCTCTCTCCGAAAATTGAAAGCCCTACTTTAGGCGCGCTGTAATTGGAGCAGCGGAAATGATCACAGCTCCATGCAGATTTATTGATCTAAAATTTTAGCCAATGGCTATGGAATATCTCGGCCTTAAAAACAAAGTGATCGAATACAAAAAAGTGATCGCTAATGCGCATGCCTACCGTGCTGACTGGAATGAACAGCTCAAGGACTTCATCATAACTGAAGTCACCAAAATGGCTGCTGCTGCAGATCTGGACCTTTCTGTGAAGGTGCAGGACACTGTCGGCAATCTGGAGTCGGTCACCTGTTCTCTCGGAAGATCTGCCAGTGGGATCTTTGAGAAAATCGATGACGATACCAATAAGCCTCTGATCAAACACAACGGCACACTGATCTATCAGCAGCTCTTCAATGGGAAAGTTCAGGTGATGATCTCATTTCCATATATCGAAGGCTTTGGCAATCCACCGCCGCCGAAATTCATTAGTATCTATCGTCCTCAGGAACTCAAACAACCATTTCTAGAGCGTCACCTGGAGGAGTTTGTCAAGACGATCACCAGTTGGGAGGATTTTGATGATGACGAACCAGCACATCAGAAGATCGGTTTTCAGGTACCGAGTGTGCCGGAGTAGGAAGAGGTACGGGGTGCGAGGTACGGGTTACGTGGTACGAGTTACGGGGTACGTCGTGAACCTCGTAACTCGTATCCCGTACCTCGTACCGGACTTCAACGTTTCACTTTCGTCCGATCAAGATCGCGCTGTACATCTTTCTCTTTGATAGACTCGCGCTTATCAAAACTCTTCTTTCCTTTTGCAAGCACGATGTCACATTTTGCAAAACCACTTTCTGAAAAAAAGATCCTGTAAGGAACGATCGTGAGTCCTTTCTCAGTTGCTTTGCGCTCAAGTTTCTTTAGCTCGGCTTTATGCAGGAGTAGCTTTCGCATTCTCATTGGAACATGGATTTCTGAAGATGAATGCTTGTACTCTCCGATGAAGAGGTTTTTAATGTAAAGTTCTCCTCTTTCAAAGAGACACCAGGCATCGCCCATATTTGCATCTCCATTGCGCAGAGATTTCACCTCAGTCCCTGTCAATTGAAGTCCGGCCTCCACGGTCTGGAGGAATTCATATTCATATTTCGCTTTGCGGTTTACGATTTCCATGGGGGGAAGATCGGGAGAAATCACATTTGACTGTCCTCACATCGGTGCATAGGGGTAAAGAGGCTGACCTGCAACGTTTAGGAGAGCCATGCGCAGGGCATAGCGTGGCAGGTCTAGCGCAGGGCAGTATCTTACACCCATGTTCCACATAAATTTCAATCCTGTTCTGTTTCTGGCGTTCATCGTTATTTATCCGCTCACAGATATATACACACAACCCTCGCCCCCATCAAACTTCAATGCGAAAGCATACGACATGCATATTGAACTCCGCTGGAATCGCACCACTGATCCTACCGTAAATACCTACCGCCTCTATCGTGGTGATGATACTGGGCAATTTCAGCTTTTCCAGACGCTTACTGTGAATGATACCCTTTACCTGGATTTTATCGGCGCTCATGATGTCGAATACTCTTATTATGTCACAAGCAGATCAATCCTCGCTGAAGAAAGTGACCCATCTCCACTACTCACCAATGCGACATATGAAATGACCGATGACGAATTCCTCGACATGGTACAGGAATATACCTTTCGCTACTTCTGGGATTTTGCACATCCGGTGTCTGGTCTTGCAAGAGAACGGAATACATCTGATGAGATCGTGACGATGGGCGGATCCGGCTTTGGGATCATGGCTATTCTTGTGGCTATCGAGCGAGGCTTTATCACAAGAGAACAAGGGCTAGCACGGATATTGAAGATCGTGTTGTTTCTGGAAGATGCCGATCGGTTCTTTGGTGTCTTTCCACATTGGATGAATGGCTCAACCGGTGAAGTCATTCCATTCAGCGGCCTTGACAATGGTGGAGATATCGTCGAAACTGCATTTCTCTTCGAAGGTCTGCTCACTGTGCGTGAGTATTTCAATGGCAATACCGTAAATGAAATTGTCTTGCGTCAAAAGATTACCAACATGTGGCAGGAGGTCAACTGGAATTGGTATCGGAATAATAGCAACGTCATCCTCTGGCACTGGTCACCGGATTTTGGTTTCGCTCTAAATCATCAGATCCGGGGTTGGAATGAAGCCATGATCGTGTATATTCTCGGTATCGCTTCCCCAACGCATCCTCTACCAGCGTCACTTTACGAAACAGGTTGGGCCGGCGGGGATTACGAAAACGGCTTTTCGATTTACGGTTATACACTCGACGTCGGTTCATTGACCGGCGGTCCATTGTTCTTTGCACATTATTCTTTCATGGGCTTTGATCCTCGCTACTACAGAGATCAGTATGCCAACTACTTTATTCAAAACAGAAATCATACGCTGATCAACAGGGCCTACTGTATAGATAATCCCGGGAATTATGTTGGCTATAGCGATGTCTGCTGGGGATTGACAGCGAGTGATGATCCGCTTGTAGGCTATCTCGCACATGAGGCAAATCCTAATCGGGACAATGGCACGATTGCGCCTACTGCTGCACTGTCATCGATGCCATATGCTCCCGCGGAAAGTATTGCCGCGATGAAACACTTCTATCGCGAACATGGCGATCGCCTCTGGGGACCAATGGGTTTTTACGATGCATTTAATCTTACTGAAAACTGGTTTGCCTCATCATATCTCGCTATTGACCAGGGTCCTATTATTTGTATGATTGAGAATCACAGGACGGGCTTGCTTTGGGATTACTTTATGCGAAACGCCGAAATTACCGAAGCGCTTGATGCAATCGGATTTGAATATGACTCTACGTTTGTTTCTGTAGATGATCAGGAAATTTCTGGTGAAGGAATACTGGCATTTCCCATTCCGACATCAGATATTCTGTATGTTCAGAATTTGACAACAGATCCTGTTAACGTAGAGCTTCTGGACATGAACGGTAACTCTGTCATTGTAAAAGATCTATTGGACTCTGGTGGCACAGTTGAGATAAGTACTTCTATGATCCCAAGGGGTGTGTATGTGATACGGGCCCGGGGGAGGAACGTGCATTTCTTTCAGAAGATTTCCCTGTTACCATAGCCAGAATTTTGATTCGTTGACCGTTGACTTTTAACACTTTACCAAAAACTCTGATGCTATATCGGTTAAGTTCAAAAGACTTGCTACCTTAGTTTTCCTCACTTACCAAATCAGGTTGTATTCAAATAGCATTTTTAAAACTAATAACTATGAAAAGACGATTACTTTTTTTGATGGTTTTTGCGCTCATTTCGATAAGCGTATCTGCCCAGGTCATCTATGATGACGCAGAGGGCACTGTGCTTCCATGGGCAGAGGCATTTGGTGATGGCGTATATAATGGAAGGGTTGCTAATCCCGCTGATCAGGATCCGCTTGGCATTAATGCAAGCACGACGGTCAACTCGTACACCAAATCAAATTTGCATGGGTACAGCTTACTGATTGCAGTCCTTTCTGATCCTCTTGACCTCTCTGTAAACAATCAGTTCAAAGTACAGGTCAATTCTCCTGTTGCTACACAGTTTATCTTCAAAATCGAAGGTGCTGGTGAAGCATTGGAACAAACAAGAAACATTGCAGTCACAAATACCTGGATCGAGTATACGTTCGATTTCAGTGGAGCCGCTGGTTTTACGACTATCAACAAATTTATTTTCTTCTTCGATCCTGGCGTAACAGAAAGTGGTGATACGTACTTATTTGACAATATCGTTGCATCACCAGCAGGACCGTGTGCCGGCACCGTGGTAAATCCACTGATCATCGATGACTTTGAATGTCAGCGTAATGGCACATATGGTGCTCCTGGATTTCAGGATGTGACGCCTATTGCAAATCCTGATCCATCAGGAATCAACACAAGTGAAACTGTAGGACAGTATTGTGATACCTGCGGATCTGAATGGCATGCATTGGTTTTTGACTGGAACACGCCAGAAGTGTTTCCTGTCACAAAAGTTGGCAGCAGTATTGTAAACATTAAGGTTTGGACAAACAAAGCCGGTGTGCTGAAATTCAAACTGGAAGGTGGTGCTTCTCCTGCTGTTGAGCGTGATGTCCAGGTGACATTGGCAGACTTAAATATCTGGCGGGAGTATTCGGTTGACTTTTCAGATCAGATTGGTGC
>JANNQA010000025.1:0-20501 GCA_031400515.1 Bacteroidota bacterium | reverse complement strand
GGATACGTTGTATCTGGAACTTCATAAGACGGATTCACTGCAACGCACGTTTTCACTCTATGGTTTTCGGATTGAGTCCGATGAATCCAGTCTGTGTTTTGACGCCATCGGTAATAACGGCGCTGACCTTCCGGCATATTTGAAATGCGACTTATTTGAACAACAACTCCGTGCTGCAGTACCGGATATCGTGATCCTTTCTGTTGGGATCAATGATGCGTACACAAGGCAATTCAATGCTGAGCAATACAAAAGCAACTATAGAAAGCTTGTGGCCATGATTCGCGCATCAGCGCCGGAGTGTGCAATATTGTTTACCACAAACAATGACAGTTATTATCGAAAGCGATATCCAAATCTCAATGGCGCGAAAGTGCAAAAGGCGATTTTCGAACTCGCCGAAGAATTCGATGCCGGAGTCTGGGACCTTTACGAAGTAATGGGTGGACAGCGGTCAATCAACCAATGGGTTGCAGCAAAACTGGCACGTACGGACCGGATCCATTTTACAAGTGGCGGATATTATGTGATCGGCACGCTCCTGTCCGATGCTTTGATGAACGCGTTTTTGGAATTTCACAGTCAACATCTTCCCGGTGATTGAACGCTTGCTGATGGAGATCTTGTTTTACCATGAGAGCATTCCAGGGAGCGGGATGTCGGCAGATTTGTTTTTTACCAAAGCCTATTTCTGGATTTTTCTTTTGCTCGTCATTGCCTCGATCGCAATCATCTATGAGACGGGCCGGCATGTTACAGCATTGTTCTTTGGTGGCATCACGTTGCTCTTTGGAGTTTTGGTTTTTACGGTGCCCGGCCTCACTGCACATTTTCTGTTCTGGAGCTTCTTTGCATTTTGGATTATATATTATTCAATAAAGAACAAAAACCAGGCAGCGCGGAATGTGTTTCTTTTTCTTGCGAGTTTGTTCTTTTATTATAAGACAAGTGGATTTTTTTTCCTGATTCTCCTTTTCTCCACATTATGGGATTTCACATTAGCCCAATGCATTTATCAGACAGAAAAAGAGAGGCTGCGCAAGCTGTTTGTGATACTGAGTATTTCAGTCAACCTGATTCTCCTGGCGTATTTTAAGTACGCCTATTTTTTTACGGAATCTTATAACACAGTTGTTACAAACCTGAGTACGAGTCTTGGTATCACCGCATTCAATCAATTGGAAGTACGGAATCTGCTTGCACTCTGGGTAAATACTTCTTTCCACGGAGCTCTTGATGTGGATAAAATCTTGCTACCAGTTGGAATTTCGTTTTACACCTTCCAAAGTATCAGTTATACAGTTGAAGTCTACAGGAAAAAACTCGTACCGGTCCGGAATATTCTCGACTTCGGATTTTTTGTGTCATTCTTTCCGCAACTCGTCTCGGGCCCAATCGTACGTGCTGTGGATTTTCTGCCTCAACTGCATAAGCCCTATAGTCTCTCAAAGTATCACTTTGGCCTTGGTGTCTTCTGGATCTTAAATGGACTGCTAAAGAAAGCCTTCCTCGCTGATTTTATTGCGAATGGCTTTATTGATGGGGTATTCATTGATCCGATGCGCTATACAGGATTTGAAAATCTCATGGCGATCTTCGGATACTCTTTGCAGGTCTATGCAGATTTTTCCGGTTATACGGACATCGCGATAGGCGTGGCGTTGCTGCTGGGCTTTAAACTCAATATGAACTTCAATTCTCCGTACAAGGCAACAAATGTCGGTGACTTCTGGAAACGATGGCATATCTCACTGTCCACATGGCTCCGTGACTATCTCTATATTCCAATTGGTGGAAGCCGTCGTGGTACGGTGGCAAGCTACTTGCTGATATTGATCTTGATCATTGTCGCTATTCTCTTGTCCGGCCCGTATTGGATTTATGCAAGCGTGATCGGGGCTACTCTGCTTGTCATATTTGCAGTGCTGAGTAAATACGCATTGTCGTTCAGGGCCTGGCTGAATACGAATGTAAACCTGATGGTGACGATGTGCTATGGTGGTCTCTGGCACGGAGCGAGTTGGAACTTCGTCATCTGGGGCGCACTCAATGGAATTGGCCTTGTAGTATATAAACTGTGGCGGCGAATCAGTCCATGGGAATCGGGCCAATTAAAGATCACCCGGATGTGGAGGATCATGATCACCTTATGTTTTATCAGCTTCACCCGCATCTTCTTTCGTTCTTCCGATATGGAAATTGCGCGGGATATGATACATCAGTTAGGCGCTGGTCCATATCTCAAAGTAATACCCCAGGTGGTAGAAGCATTCTGGCTTTACTATCTTGTCATGCTCATCGGCTATATTATTCATTGGTTGGGTGATGATATCAAAGTGTGGTATCGGCATTTGTTTATCCGCGCTCACATTGGCATCAAGGCCATCTGTTGTATCGTAGCTGTGTATGTAGCATATCAATCATTGCAGGGTGCGCAGCCATTTATTTATTTTCAGTTTTAGGACTCATCCCCCAGCCCCGTTGTAACCCACCCCTAACCCCTCCCTTTTAATCAAAATATGTCATTAGTTAAAAACTCAAGGCGAGGGAGGGGAACTAACCCGCCCCTTTGAAGAGAAGAATACCATGTATTTGTTCGGCAACAAAATCCCAGTCCATTAATACCTGTTCATTTGTAAACCGTAATACTGTAAAACCCCACTGATGCATATGATCGGTTCTGACAAGATCAATTTCATTTTGTTCGATATGCACATTTCCGTCCAGCTCAATGATAAGTTTTAGCGCATAACAATGAAAGTCCGCGATGTAATATTTAGTAAACGCGGCGTCCAGTGGACTTTGAATGATGTACTGCCTGTTGAACTTTAAGTCAAACAACTTTCTGTTCCGTGTTTTTGCCCAGAAAAATGCCTCAGCCGGAGTTGGTTTCTTTCGCATTGCACGAGCAAGCTCACGAACCTTAAAATACATACTTCGTTGTTTGTGAGGTAGTGGGTTCATACTTATCAAATATACCAAAGCGGTTTAAACCCAGATAAAAAGTTTATCTAACGGTTCCCCCTCCCTCTATAGACTTTCATATTGTAACCAAATGTTCATAAAAGGGAGGGGGTCAGGGGGTGGGTTAAGAGAGGTTTCCAAGACTGAAACTTTCGTAAAGGTTTCCCCCTCCCTTTCAGGACTTTTATCCTGACGACAAACATTAAGTCAAAAGGGAGGGGGCCAGCCCGCCCTGTCTGCGACAGTCGGACAGGGGGGTGGGTTAGAACGCATTACATTTAGTCTATGAACCAAACCTTACCAACGAAGCAGGATCTTCTTGAAGCGCGAAGTCGCATTGCAGATTTAATACATCGTACTCCGGTTCTCACCTCCCGGTTGATCAATGAGATCACGGGAGCAGATTGTTATTTCAAGTGTGAGAACCTACAACGCATGGGCGCTTTCAAGATGCGGGGGGCCAGTAATGCCATTCTATCATTGAGTGATGCCGAACGCGCAAAAGGCGTCGTCACACATTCATCCGGAAATTTTGCACAGGCAATCGCACTTGCAGCCCAGGGCACACACACAAAGGCATACATCGTCATGCCGGAAAATGCGCCTGCTGTCAAAAAAGCTGCAGTCCGTGACTATGGTGGCGAGATCATTGAAAGCGGAAACTCACCTGCAGAACGTGAAGCAAAAGCAGCAGAGGTCCGTGAAAGCTCCGGTGCGACATTCATTCATCCATCAAATAATCTGGATGTGATCATTGGAAATTCTACAGCTGCACAAGAACTGATCGAAGAGATTCCCGATCTCGATATCATCATCGCTCCTGTCGGAGGAGGTGGATTGATCGCTGGTACGGCACTGGCTGCGCATCATTTCTCAAATGCAAAAGTCATCGGCGCAGAGCCTGCTGGTGCAGATGATTCGTATCATTCATTGCACGACGGAGTGATCCATCTTTCAGAACATCCAAACACGATTTGCGATGGACTGCGGACCAATCTCGGAGATATCAATTTTCCCATCATCAAGGAATTGCTGCGAGAGATTCTGCTTGTAGATGACCAGGATACGATTCATGCCATGCGATTGTTGTTCGCGCGCATGAAGATTGTCGTTGAACCATCGGGGGCGATTGTTCTCGGTGCTGTGATGACGTATAAAGAAATATTTGCAGGGAAGAAGGTGGGGTTGATTTTGTCGGGAGGGAATGTGGATATGACCAATAGTTGGTTCCTACAGAACCCCGGAGCTAAAGGCGAATAAATGGTTCCTACGGAACCTTGTTGGTGCCCCTATGCACCAAGGTGTGCCAGAGGCACCCGCTATTGGCGCTGAGGTGCCATAAACACCATGGTGTGCCAGAGGCACCCACTATCGGTAGCCCCAGAGGGCGTTGGTTTTTTGCGTGCTGTAGGCACGCGCTATTTACCCATCACGACAATTAATTCCGTGTTTATTATTTTCGCCAAACACAATAATCTCTCATGTTTACCAAAACCACAATACCATGGCAAACACCTACACACAAATTCATGTGCAATTTGTTTTCGCGGTAAAATTCCGCCAGTCCCTGATTCATCTATCATGGAAAGATGAATTATACAAATACATGACAGCCATCATTCAAAATGCCGGCCACAAACTGCTTATCGTGAATGGCATGCCTGATCACACACACATCCTCGTAGGGATGCGACCAACGCAATCCATTTCAGATCTCATGAAACATGTGAAAGGTGATTCATCCACATGGATCAACGATCGTAGATTCCTCCAGAAACCATTTGCATGGCAGGAAGGCTATGGCGCTTTTTCATATTCAAAAAGCGATGTGCCCAATGTGATAAACTATATTAAAAACCAGGAACAGCATCATCGGAAAACGAAATTCATGGATGAATACCAATCATTGCTTCGCGAATTTGATGTTGAATATGATCAACAATATATTTTTCATGAACCAATGTGAAATAGGGCGTGCCTACGGCACGCAAATCGGATTTTGATGCGATGCATCTACCAATAGTTTGTTCCTACGGAACACATTTCTGGGTGCCAGAGGCACCAGTTATTGGCTGTTTGGTTCCTCCGGAACTGATTCGTGCCAGAGGCACTCACTATTGGTAGCCCCAGAGGGGCGTTGGTTTTATGCGTGCTGTAGGCACGCGCTATTTTGCCCATCACGAAACAATAATTCACGTAGATGTGAGGAAGCCGGTCTGACGACTCCGACAGTCGTGTCAGACTCGTCGGAGGGGAGTTGTGGAGAGGGATTGCACAGACCCTGTATTGACTATACTGTGTTTGTACTTCTTTCAAAAAGAACTTCTGGCAAGACCACCATCACCTCCTGTTCTGTGCCATCTTTCAGCCAGTACACAATGAAATTCACCTTTGCTGACTTTGGTTCGTAACCTTTCCCTTTGAGCTCCTGAATTTTCTTTCCGAATTGTTTGGAAAACCGGAGGACTGGTTGCCCTTTTGTGGTGCGGCATCCCGCGCCGTCCAACAATAGCATATCGCCGCTTTTCAACTGTGAGATCAGAACTTGATTGTTGATAAAGTAATCCAGCCAAATATCTTCCATGCCCAAGTGCATTGCGATCTCAGTTGCCGGTAAGTATGCGTGATCATCTCTTGTTCGTTCCAGATTATCAGCAGTGAAATTGTCAAGGAACCCTGAGTTTAAATGGATGGTCAGGTTTTGTTTTGCCCTTGTCATGGCTACATAGAGCAGCCGCTTTGCTTCGTCTTTCGTTGCGTTAAAGTGATCAAGCATCAGAAAGATATTATCAAACTCTTTCCCTTTTGCCTTGTGCATTGTAGAAACGTAAATCGTTTCCCCTTCTCCTTGGAAGAAATCTTCCAGCTTGGACTCACGAATAAATGCGTCAAGGTCGGACTTGTATTTCTTTTTCTGATTGATTGCTTCAAAATTCCTGATGATGTTTTTGCATATCTCTAATCCTGTGCCATTGTGAAAACGGACTGAGAGTTCCTGTAATGTCTTTGTCCAGAGGTCATCATTGATAATAAAGAGTTCATCGGCCTTCTTCAGCTGATCCAACAGGAACCTGACTTCCAAAAGCTGATAGAGATTGAAACTGTCATTGGATTGAATCAGCTTAGCCGGAGCTCCAAGTTTGAACAGCAATCTTGTGATCTGTAAAGCTTCGTGGTTCGTTGCTGTCAGGACACATGTCGTGCCCCTGAGTCCCGTCCTGAGGATATCGGATACAACAGGTGCAATCAAATTGGTGCTGTTATAACGGACTACACTGATATTTCCATTGTCGGTTTGCCGGGCAATGATGGGCGTCTGTTTTAGCCGGTGTTTGATATGTTGTACAAATTGATTCGTAAACGCAACAAGATTGCTTCTACTCCTGAAGTTTTCAAGTAGTTCATACGTGGTTGCCTTGTTCTTCCGGATAAAATCTTCAAGGTGCTTTGAATTTGACCCACGGAATTCATAAATATTTTGATCGTCGTCTCCAACTGCGATGACGCGCATTTCCTCATTCTGCTCCATGAGTGTTTCGATCAGCCCGTACTCATCTGCATCCATATCCTGCGCCTCGTCGATTACCAACACAGCAATCGTAATGCGATTTGATTCAACCTCACGGGATTTGATCGCCTCAATCGCCTTTCGCACGATCGCACCGGATTTTTCAAGGCTTCCTACTTTTCCGAGCAGATCGAAGCAATAGGAATGAAACGTTTTGATGTTGACATAGTATGCTGCGTTTCCAATCAATGTGAGCAGGCGCTTCTTGAACTCTGTCGCTGCGGCTCTTGAAAAAGTCAGCATGAGTAGTTGTTCATGCTTCACATCTTCCATCAGGAGCAGGGAAGCGAGCTTGTGTACCAAAATCCTCGTCTTTCCACTTCCCGGACCAGCGGCTACAGCGATATACCGGGAGTCATTGTCTTTGATGATTTTTAGTTGCGTCGGCGAAAGCTCACCAAAGAGCTGCTTGAATTTTGTCGGTGTGATCCTCAACTTCAATTCCTCCTCCTTGCCACCCGGAAAATATTTGCGGATAAAGGAAGAATAATTGAGCTGGAAATAATCATCAACAAACTGCAATGCATCCTTGTAATCGCTCAGCATTTTTCTGGCATACTCGCCCACGATGTGTATCTGCTGAACCTTGTTTTCGTAGAAGTCATGCAACTTCTGATAATCTTCTTTCGTATAACTCTTTCTATTGTTCTGTTCCAGTCGCTCTATCGTCAGACGGTTGTACAGTACAAGAAACCCGCCTTCGATCCGCATTGCATCTATTCTCGACAAGTAGAAAAGCGTGTCCTCAATATCATCGATGCTGATCTCTTTCTTAAATAGAGTCTGACTGCCTTCATAAGCTTCTTTTAGTTCGTGCACGGAAAATTCGACAAGTGCTTCTTCTTGATCGGCATCTTCTTCCGCAGGACGGATTTTACTTCTTTCATACAGCAGTTCAACAATGAACCTGGCCAGCTCATGCCGTTTCTCCTGTTTTGATTTCAGCATCTCAGTGGGGTGCAGTCCCAGGATCACAATGTGGTTCTTTGAAAACGCGGCATTCTGTCTTTTAATCCAGTTTTTAATCGCCCAGAAATTGAGGATTGTCTTTATCCGGTTCGGATTGACATCTGTACAACCCATCGCCTCTGCTTCTTCGTTGAGCGCTTTGATATGAAAGGTCTTTTCCTCCTCTGCAATTTCGGACAGCAGAAAATTCTCAATCCTGCAGAAAGTTTCGACGATATTCAATGAACGATTCTTGATGTCCGCCCTCCTGATGTATGCAATCAAGTCCTGCGTGTTTGCCAGGATCTGTTCTTCACGCATCAGGTTCACGATAGCGATCACATTCTCCTTTTCGATTGCCAGTCGGTCACTGAGGTAATCGATCCGGGACTCGCCAGAGTCTTCGCTTGGTTGTTTTCTGGATTTACTGGAAAACAGGCTCTTGATGATTCTCTGCGCCTGGATCTTTTGGTGCTCATCAAACTTTGACGATGCATTGATTTTATCAATGGCTTCCTGTGCTGTCTTCGATAAGATACTGCTGGCAAAGATGCGCGGCATGTTCTGTCCTCTCTTCAGATACCCGGCGTCTTCCAGGGCCGCAATGGCCGTAGTCACGCGTGTCTCAATTTGCATCACGCTATCATCCCAACCAGCTTTTCGCGCGATTTCCAATGCGGAATTTGAAACTTTCGATCTAAACCGTGTGATGTCTTTGATCGCTTTCCACACCTGTTGGATCTCCTTGATCGAGAGCTTCGTTTGATTGAGGAGGATGAAGTGTTTTGAAAGATCTTCTTCGCTGAACAAGACAAAACAATCAGCTTCAATACTTTCATCCCTGCCTGCTCTGCCTGCTTCCTGCACATAGTTTTCCAATGAATCGGAGATGTCATAATGAATGACCATACCGACATCTTTTTTATCCACCCCCATTCCAAAGGCTGATGTCGCCACCATCACATCGACTTCGCCAGAGATGAAGGCATCCTGGTTTGCAGTTTTCTCCTTCGCATCCATCTTCCCGTGGTAGGGTTTAGCTAAGAGTCCGTTTTCAGTAAGTTGTTTAGCCAGACTATACGCCTTTTTCGTTCTGGATACATAGACGATTGTCGGGCAGTGCTTTGTCTCAATCAGATCTCTGAGCGCCAGGTATTTTTCGTCCTCAGTCCCTTTCGCAAAGATGCTGTAGTGGAGATTGGTCCTGCTGGCTTTGGAGGAAAAAAGTTCGAGGTCAAGTGAGAGCTTATCCTTGAAGTAGTTCCGGATATCTTCAATGACCTTTTGTCTTGCAGTTGCAGTGAAGCAAGACACGGGAATACTCTCCGAAAGATTCTTCTTCTTTTGAATTGCCTTGATGAAATCACCGATGTAGAGGTAGTCGACCCGGAAATCATGACCCCAGGCGGAAAAGCAATGCGCCTCATCAATGACAATGCGCACGATCTTCCTTCCCAGGATCAGCCTTTCAATTGAAGGTGAGCGCAATGATTCAGGTGAAATGTAAAGAATGGACGCTGAGCCATCTTCCACTCTGTCAAAGGCTTTTGCTCTTTCAATCGGGTCTAGTAAGCCATTGATGGTAACCGCTGATGTAATCCCATTCTTTTCAAGATTATCTACCTGGTCTTTCATCAGTGATTGAAGCGGAGAGATGACGATCGTCAGCCCTCGAGAATTTTCTCCGCTCATCAACGCTGGTAACTGAAATGTCAGTGACTTTCCACCTCCTGTGGGAAAAATGGCAAGGACGGATTTATTATTTACTGTCGCTTCTGCTGTCTTCTCCTGCAAAGGTTCTCCTGCGTATGTTCTGAAGGTGTCGAATCCAAACAAGCGCTTCAGACCACTATGGATGTTCCACTTGCTGTTGCAATAACTACATCCCGCAAGACAGGGTGAATTTCTCAACCGAAACATAATCCGCTCGACCTCCGGATACGATTTCAGAACCCACGGTGGCGTAATGGATAGGATGTGCTGTTCTGTGATGAATGTGTTGATCAGCGAAAGACAGTATGCCAGTGCGATTGGCTGTTCTGAAACCATCTGCTTCAGGTCAGCCTGTGCACAGATCGCCTCTTTGAATTTCTGTCGAACGAGTTCCTGGATATCAGTTTCTGAACTGGTGTAGCCTACGAACCGGAAAAACCCGCGGAATTCAGGTGTATCATGAAGTAATAAATACAAGATCTGTTTCAGCAGGTCATCGCAACTCTGAAAAGCAGCGACTTCCTCATAAAACAGATCCCGTGCTTTGATAGAATCATTCAGCGGATTGTTTCGCTCTTCGGTCTGAAGCTTGTCGTCTTTGACCAGACGATGATATGGTTTGACCGGGAAGAGGAGTGGAGAAAGAAAGAGGGTGTCGATGGTATTAGCAGGATTGATTCCGGCATCGTGGAGGGAGTTGCCCAGATACCGGATATCATGGAGTATGATATTGTGTCCGCATACGAATTCCGTTCCTTTCAGAAAGTGGATGAACTCTGTTGCAGAAGCCTTGTGAAAAATACTTTCATCGCTTTTGATGCAGCCAATGTCAAGAATCTTAAGACTCTGAGGGTGAACTTCTGTATCTATGAATGCGATTGAGGGCATTTTTAGGGAATGATAGTCGGTGCGTTGTTTATGATAGGATCTTGGTTTGCTAATTACAGAAAAATTTGAACGGCTTTAGCTATGCGCCGTGACCGATTTAACGGGCGGCGCTTTAGTGGCCATGGAGCATAGCCGGTGTAATATGCCAGATTCTGCGCGATTTATTTAATCAAATAAACCTAGAGTTCAAGTAATTTCTTTTTTTGTACTTCTAGTATCCCAAGCCTTGTTATGAGGTAAGTACCAGTTTGACAAGTAACAAAGTCCCTTTCATACTCAAGATTGGTCAATGTTCTTCTGATATTTGTCCTTTGCGATGGTTTTACCCAAGATAAGAGTTCCAACATAGATGCGCCTCTTGTCCCTCGATGATATAGTAGTAGCAGTAAGCGTTCGGAAACTGAGAGTGACGGATTTAATGTCTTAAGAAACCCTTCGAAGTCTTCGATCACAGGAATTGCATGTACCGTAATTGCCTTAACCAAGTTAAAAGCTTCTTGTGGAGTTGTTCCTGAAGAAATTCGAATAAATTCTGCAAGCACCCAATCTAAGCTGGCAAAAATAAAACTTGAATCCTGAAGATTAGGATCAATTCCATCAGATAGATGAGCTACATCTCTCTTATTTCGAATGTCATAGATTACCCTCAACGTTCGCGGAATGTGTAACCGAACAGAGTCGTTAAAGCTTCCACTTGGGAGTTGTTGAAGGTTCCTTATTAGTGTATCCGTATTGACTTGAGACCCTAACGGAGTAATTGGAAATCCAACAAAGTGTTCGAGCATTCTAAATGAAGCTTCGGAGAATCTCCCTCCTTCAATTTCATTTGGGCGATGATTTCCAAGAAAGAAATAGCGTTTCTGTTCACCGTAACATTCAACCAGTGCATCGACCAACGTCGAAGGAAACTTAGTGTATAAGACTGTCTTTATTCGATCGATACTCACAGTTATTTCTTACTTTTTTTGGCTCGAGTAGCTTTTTTCTTAATGGGGTGAGCTTCTAGTGCTGATTTTACCGCCTCTCTATCTGGTAAAGCATCCACAAGGGCCTCACCTCTGGTTGATAAAGCTATTTTGCCACCGCCTACTGGAGACAGAAATTTATAAGCCTGTTTAGTGTTCGCAACATATAAGCTAGGATTAGGGATTTTCGTGGCACGCGCATCAACATTTGCTTTTGTAATATCTGCAGTCTTAAACGATGAAAGACCCTGTTTTTTCTCGAGATAATACGCCAAGCAAGCAATTTGTTCATAAAAACCATTAGGCTTTTTTGACGCTATAAATTGTTTAATACTCATATCGTCTTCAATTCTTTGAGTCTTATTAGGATTGGACAAACCACCCAGACTTCCTGTTGAGCCAGAATCTGATGAATTAAGACGATACTTTGTCACAAAAAACGTGAATACACGCTGTCTTTCATCTTCGGAAAGATGTTCGAGAAATTTGTCAATTCCTTGCATTGCATCAAATTCCGAAATTTTCTTTGCCATGTCATTTATTTAAATGTGTTGAAAGATAATAAAAAAGTTCACTAGACATACATTTGTCACTTCGTGTTCTTGGCATATAACGAAGAAGGGATTAAAGAAGTAAATATTTAGGAGGGATAAATAGCGACACACTTTCATTAACCACAACTGTTTATTACTTACTCTCACTTTCAAGTTGCGAACAAAGCCCCCCAAAAATTTATTTCTTTTAATCTGTATGTTATCGGCTGTTATATTCTCGCCACGAAGTTGAATTGCCAAAGGGTTGCTGTCAGGTTGGTCAAAGTTTATAAATTTCAATTGCAATTGGTCCCCTATCATTTTTGCCAATCTTATACTCTACATTGTCACCTACCTTCAGGTCATTGAAATCGCAATTCTCCAAATCAGCATGGAAGAAAAATAATTGCTGCGCTGTCCCAGTTTGAATAAAACCAAAACCTTGTTTTAGTTCAGCAATTTTACTTTTCTTCGTATCGGAACTGTTGGGAGAAGATACAGCTACTGTTGCTGCTGGCGGATTGTAAAATCTGTTTTGTTCTGGAGTAATAAATAAAGCATTTGTAATCGGGTCACTTCTTTTTGTTTTGTCATCAATGATATTGTGCATTAAAATTGGATAAGTAACTTCTTCCATCAAGGTAAGTGATGTTGTCGTAGTTCTTTTATTTTGATTTTGGTCAGTGTATTCAAAATCCCAACCTAATAACATTACTCTTGTTCCAAGTGTATTAAGCTTTCTGATAAGAGGAACATAATCGCTGTCTGATGCTACAAGAACTAAAACATTAAAACGCTTATACATTGCAAGTTCAAATGCTTCAAGCGCAAACCACACATCAATTCCTTTTTCAGTTGTCACTGCATTTCTTGTCTGCAAAGGAAGAAAGTGAGTAACAACTCCCTCTCTCATTAGAACATCATCAAATATTCTGTCCATCAGCAACCTGTTTTTGCTTTCTGCTTCATGAGCACTGTATCGTCCTCTGAAATAATGCGCATCAACTATTTGGCAATAGCGCATATCAACTCCTTCCGCATCTGCAACTTGTCTTCGGATAAATTCGTGCAATCCTGATACACTTAATCTTGCCCTCCGTTGATGATGGTAAGTGTAATAATTGCTTACTGCTGAAAAGAATCCACCGTCATAAAATACTCCGATGCGTGTCAGTTTGTTGTCAAGGGTGTTGTTCATTTTATTTTTGGTTTAAAAGTGACAAAGTTAAATTCAGTTCAGTTGGTTTAAAAAATGTTTATTCAATGCCCGTCAGTTTCAAGTTAGCACGGTCGCCAAATAATAGCTGATAACTCATTTATAACTGCACCCCAAAGTACCACAAACCACCAATACCCACCAACTTGTTGCACCTTTCCTTTCTATTCATGACCAAAGTGCAAGTATGTAACCACAGCAGGGGACCGATAATTCCGCACGCCGATCACTCGAGTGCATGACTCGACCCTACTATGACTCTTTCAGATAGGCCTGCCCGCATGTTGTTCCTTCACAATTGACCAGAACCGCACATTAAGTACTTCGTAATGAGTTCTTTATCCGAAAGCTTTCAAAAAGGCTCTCCATCCAGATGTGAGCAATGAAAACTTCTGGTAATCTGACATAATAGAGTTTGTAGATTAATACGCCGTTATTTTTTGCCTGATCGTGGCGCAAAACGGCTGCCTACTGGCAGGCAGGCATAGCCGGAGCTACGTCGAGGCTTTTAAATTAATTTCGATTGCCGTTTCTCAAAATTGTACATAACGTTTCGCTGCTGTACTCTTCACCTTAAAGTTTTATTGTAAAGGTGGCAATACCGTATTTCTTACACAGGTCTCTCTCTGATTGTTTGAAATGCCAAGCAACAACTGTTGCCTTTACACATTTGTCTGTGAGTGCTAAACCTAATTGCGAACATCTCAAAGCCCTGTACTTGATAGCTTGATGAATTCCAGGTTCAACATTGTCAAGCTCAATTTCTACCACTATGTTGTCAATTCCAATTGTCGGCTCAAAAAGAATGTCAACTAAATCGCCGGAAAGATATTTATGTTCAACAACTGCATTCACTTCATTTATTCTTAACCCGATCTTATCTGGGTTGTTAGCTATATATATTTTAAGATCTTTATGCTCTTGACTTTCGCCGCCTTTTCCATATTTCCTTTTCAATAGAATTTGTTTTACAGGATCTTCATTTAGTGCGCTATTTACAATTGGTCTTGTCTTTGAGTATTCGGAATAATTATTTTTAAGAATATCTGAAATTAGGGATTGGCTTGTTGAATTTTGAACAACATCTTTCAAGTCGTGAAGTATTGCCGCAACTTGATCATCTTCCAAATATCTAAATCTACCCTGGTTCCATAAAGGGGCTGAACTGTTTGCATTTTTGTGATAGTTCCAAAAGTTTAATTCCTGTGCCTCATCTATTGTTAAACGCATACTTTGTTCCTTCAAAGCAATTACTTGATAGTTGTCAATCAAATCGTTAATTTTTAGAAAACCAATAATCTTTCTCTCCTCTTCTTTGCAATTTGCAAACTTTGTTGTAAGAATGGCAAATTTTCCTGCTCCACTGTTTAATATTCTAAATCGCTCACCTGTCTCAAAGTTATTTCCTGGATTCCATTGCCATTCTTCAAATAATCGGCTTTCATTACAAGGAAAGGTATCAACCTTATGTTCATCTTGAAATCCGCGGTCGTAAAATTGACGACACGCACATGCGGGTTGACTACACCATCTTCCTTTTCCAAGTTCTACATTATAAATAAGGTTTTGGATGTCGCACCTTTTTTTAAAGCCAACATAAACGTCTTCGTCCCCATTGTTGTAAATTAAGTTGCAAGCAATGTTTTTCATTCGTCAGTTCGTTTAAAGTCCCATGATTAAGCTATCAGGTCTCTTGCGGTTGCAAGTAACTTATTTATTTATATCTACCTGCACCCCAAATTACCATCCAAAACATACCACCTTGTCGCATCTTTTCCTACAGATTCATGACCAAATTGCAAGTATGTAACCACAGCATGAAGCCGCTATTTCCGCCCGCTGATCATTCGAGTTCATGACTCCGTCGTACTCCGCCCCTCTGCAAGCTAGATAATAAAGGGCGTGACTTGCGAGAGCAGAATGATGCTATGTGGACCTTGGTCAGGCATACACTGTGGGCGGTTGAGGAAATATCTCTCTAGTTACAATTACATGGTTCGTGCCTGACAAACACCTCTGAGCCTTCGACTGCCTGAAAACCATCTGTGAGCAGTGTCAGAGCGGAGAGCATATGTGTTTCCTGTCCGGGTGAGTTGATGATATAGTCGCTCACTTGAATGAGACTGGACGTCTCGATATATTGTCCGTTTGTGATAACTGCCCCCACTGAAAAATACACAGGTGAGCAGTTGTCCGGAAACGGCAACAGACAGAAGTTGAAATGTCCCAACTCAATTTTCGTCATTATCCCATTCCACATCCGATCGACCTGGCCTTGTGTAAAGACGCGCGAACAATTGCGGCTTCCATAGGTCATCATGTTTCCCCATACACCATTATTCATCACTAATGGGACGCTGCATGCATCTGTGGGTGCGTTCACATAGTGGAAAGTACATGCGCATGTAGCTTCCAGGTCGCAACCTGGGTCGTCCTGTGCGACGATCATTTCATCAAGGAATTCGAGGTTGATGGTCGCTTCGGTATCAGCGAGCTGATCTCCTGTAGTAAGGGCGTTGTAGCACGGGTCACCCGGGTTCCTTGTGACATGTTCTGTTCCCAAAGCTGTCTCAAAAGTGTGCAAAAGATTAAAGGTGTGTCCAAGCTCGTGCAGCGTGGACCAACCGTTGTTATAATACTTCAGCACGACCATATTCGGTCTTGCTCCATCAGGAAAATTGGCGTGCTGAGCTGAAGGCGAATCGGAATCCACACAGAATAAATTGATCGCACCAGCGATACCGTAGAGGTTCCAAAAGGTCTGATCATATGATTCCTCATATCCTGTCGAAACACAATCGAGGAAGCCCATGACGACCGCAGAATCGTTTCGGTGCTCAAGGATGTCGAGCAGTACAAGTTCTACGTTGAGACCGATCTGATTGTACATCGTATTGGTTGCTGTGATTTCCTGCATGATATCCCCTTCGCTGGCAGTATAAAACGGATGAACGATATCACATATCGGATCTGTAGGCAGAAACCTGTGCGCATACACAGGAATTTTAAGTTTCACACCACTGACAGCAAACATTTCCCTGACGTGTTGATATGTGGATGCGCGTTTGCAGTCTACTTCCTGCTCCGGCCGGGTGCTGCATAACCACGAGGAATGTGTTGCGTCCGGTATAGTGGATATGCACTCCACGTGCGACCTGAACCCGACACAGAGTCCTGCGCAGAGGATCATGGTGAGAATACGACTGAGGATCATAAACTGATGATATTTCATTTCGTCAAACAGATTTGGGAAAAATCAGTGCTGATCTTTCAAAGCCTGAATTTGTTTTTGAAGATCAATAATATATAGCGTGAGCTCTTCAATCTTTTCCATCATCATCGCCTGCATTTCACCGAGCTGAAGACCATTTGCCTCAATTTCCACCGCAGACGGAATTCCGGGAAGATGGCCATGCGTGATGATTGCATTCGAGAGATCCTCGATCGGCAGGAGTGGGTAGTCTGTGTCAAAGACATAGTCCGGCCATGCGCTCTGTGGCTGCACGCGTACTTCGGTGCAGGCGATTTTTCCATTCACAGAGAGTATGTGGCCGACGGCGATATTCTCTGTGATACCGATGCCAACATTGCCACTGAGATCCATTGTCATTTTGCGTCCATTGCTCGCGCCGCTATTAAATGTCTCGATCACGAGCGCGTTTACGGAATTCTGACCGTCAAAGAAAATATCGGCCCCAGTGAAATCGCTTTGTCGCATAGAGACACGGCCCGAGAGTTCGTCAATCCCGTTGGACTGTAGTAACAGGGTTGGATCATTGTCTTTATAAATGTGTAAGGCTTTGGTTGGTTGGTCGATTCCGAGGCCAAGATTTTCACTGAAGTAGCCCGTACCAACAAAATAGCCTGCGTAGTTTTTTAAACCACCGGATGCAAAGCCGTGGACAGCATAATTTGTCCCGCCTGGCGCGCCAATCGCTTCGCCACTTACTCCATAATATTCATTAGGTCCCGTGCCGTTAGCTACGCCTTTTACACCGACCCATCCGCCCTTACCATACACACCAAATCCATAATAATCATGGCTTGCATTTTCACCGTAGACCCCGGCATGATCCGTAGCGGTGTTTGCAGGAGGATTAATAATACTTCTGACACCATCATAGCCAGGCGCGTACGTATTGACCTGGACATGCGCATTTGCCCGGAGCATGTTTTGATCAAATTCACCGTAGATCAACGCGCTATCGGCGTTCGTTGCGCTGTTTTCGATGTAAAGCCTGTTTGAGCCGGTTTCATTGTAAGCTGCCTGTGTCCCGATGAAAATATTGTTGCTGCCTGTGAGATTATTGAAGCCCGATCTCCAGCCCAGCCCGATATTGTTGCCGCCAGATTGATTGTTTCCGATAGCGCCATTGCCTACGGCAGTATTTGCATCACCCGTGAGATGCCCCCAGAGGGCGGCTGTCCCGACTGCGGTGTTTGCGCTTCCCGATGTATGTTTGAGCATTGCTTCATGTCCGAGAGCGGTATTGTTTACGCCTGAGGTATTCGCTTTCATCGCATGATATCCGAGTGCAGCATTCCATCTGCCGGTGGTATTGCTCAGCATCGCCTTGCTTCCGACAGCCGTATTCTGAATACCATCACTTGATGTGATGGCATTAAATTGATTGTTGTGAAGGGCAGAGTCACCGACAGCTACCAGTTGTTCGCGCGTTGTGTTCTTTGCCAGCGCTTCACGACCAATCGCGACATTACTACTTCCGGAAGTATTCGCTCTCATTGCATTTTGTCCCAGGGCCACATTGTGATTTCCCGAAGAATTGAAAATCAGTGCAGCCTCACCAACGGCTGTATTATTCCCACCAATGCTATTGATGTTTAATGTATTGGCTCCCACGCCGGTATTGGAACTACCTGAGGTAGTATGTTGCAGTGCCCATGATCCCATTCCGGTATTAAATGATCCCATGTTATCGAGTCCTGCCTGCCAGCCAAGGTAGGTACTGCCGCTGGCAATATTCAGAGGCTGAATTTGTAAATCACCCGAAGCGTTACGTGTGAGGATGAGCTTCTGGACGCCATCAACGGTAAATGAAATTTCATCATTACCGACCTGGTTGATAGCCTCCACCTTTGTATCCCCATCCGAGTCGATCACTCCGCCGAGGCTCTTCCACGTACCGGCGGTGTAGAAATAGAATGTTTGATTCGACGGTTGGAAGACAAGAAGCCCTGCGACGGGAGATGTCACGGAAGACGTCTCGACACGAGGGATGAGGAGTCCTTTGTTGGTGGAAACAACATCAAGCGCTGCACCGGCTGCCGGTGTTGCTGTGCCGATACCGACACTTTGACCTTGAAGACTGGTGAGTAGTAGTGTAAAAGGAAATGTGAGCAACAGGGTGAGGTTCATCAATCGCATGACGAGGATCTTTATTTTGGATAAAGGTGGTCTTTAGGTCAATGTGAGACAATCACCCTACAGGGTGAAAAAACCGGCTTCTGGATTCTGGCCTCTGGCTTCTGGCAGAAGAAGAAACTCATGAACAGACGCGAACGAGCCGCAGGTGATTAAGCGAATCGCAGATTTATTATTGAGCTTATGCCACGTTCCCTTTCTTAGCGAATTTGGAAGCATATTTCTTCATAATCGCTTCTAACTGTTTTTTATACTCTTTCGGGTTCTCCTCATGCAATCGGCTCAATTCTTCGCGCTTCTTACGCATGTATTCTACAGCCTTGAAGTTATCTTGCTTAGTTTTCATTTCGCAGTAATTTCTCTTGGTGATCGGATCTCAATCAACCCGTACCCATACTTCAAATTTACAGAATTAAACAACCTGATGCGATTGAGGTTTACGATATGCTTGAAGTTCCAGCTTATAACAGCAGAGACCGTGAAATATGTTGCAATTGCGATATGATTGGCATCCATGAATGACCGCGTTCCCAGAGCACCTTCCTTAAGATAGTGTTGGGCTAACTTCTCAGTTGAGGCATTGCCAGAAACAAGTTCGCTGTTAGTATCTAAAAGTCTGTCAAGAAGGTCAACTACTTCGTTTCTCGCCTCTTGTATCTCCCGAATTGTTAATTCCGAGATTACTGCAGTGTGTTTACCCTCAAGAATTGAATCTATGAAAGGAATAGTCCATTCTTCGAACTCAGGATCAAAATATCCCCCAATTACTGAGGTGTCAAGATATAGGCGCATACTTCATTTTATGAATGTGGCATTTGTGGTATAACTGGTTATAACAGCGCCCGAAATTACCACTAACCATCCAATCTATATCAAGTTGTCGCGCCCTTTTCGGCAGATTAATGACCAAATTCCACAGATGTAGTTGCTCCTGCGTCACTGTGACTTTCCGGGTGCTCGGTACCCAATTTTTTGTGACAGTCGAAGTGCTTCAAGAGTTTCCTCAACCGTCAACAGTGGCGTTGTTTCGAATTTAGACAACGCACCACTGCCGGTGATAGCGAGCCCAACTGCAGCCATCGAGACATTGTCAGGCGCCTCCCAGATGCAATAGCCGTCGGATGCTCCGAATGCATACCAGAAGCCGTGCAACTTCCCATCGACTGACTCGATGTACTTCCGGGCTGCATTACGGCGGTCTTCTGGGTTTTTCATCAATACAGCCCATGTTTCCGGCGTGTAGCTAAACTGCGTTAAATAGTAATGGGATTTAGTCTTTGCACTATCCTGCTGGGAGAAACCTTGCTGGAAACCAAACATCAAAAACAGAGAAGAAGCGCATAGAACAATCATAATCTGTTTCATCGTATTTATATTTAATGATAATTGAACAAGAATAGCAAAGCGAGTGTAAGATTTGATATTTCGCTTCTGATTATCTTTTTTCCGTTAACCGTTTAAGCGAAATACTGTAATGGCCAACTTATCGACTGCCTGAAGCGCAAATTATTGATGAAGAAGACAATACATCGGTTACTTTCCAGGCGGCTTGTAGCCTACTTTCTGCGCCTGGCGAAGAGCATCAAGAGTATCCTCAACCGTGAGCAGCGGTATTGTCTCGATTTTCGATAAAGCGCTACCTCCACTAATTGCGATTGCAACCGCCGCCATGGAAACATTGTCAGGTGCCTCCCAAAGATTATAACCATCGAATGAACCGAATGCGTACCAGAAACCGTGTAGCTTTCCACCGACTGATTCAATATATTGTCGTGCTGCTTCCCTTCTGTCTTCGGGATTCTTCGTCAATCTCGCCCAGGTTTCAGGCGTATAGCTAAAGCGTGTTAAATAGAGAGCCATTGTGTTATCTTTTAATGTTGCATACTCTTTTCGGTTTTCAGCTTCCCCGGTTTGGTTTCCCTAAGGTAAAATAGTTTCACTCATTCTGGTGAAAATATTGGCCCGCATAACGTATCACGTTTTGCGTTACCCGAAGAGCGGGATTTTTACCACAAAACCATCTTTGAAAAACGAAACACCGCCTTTGTGCTGTTATAGGTTGGCGTTCTATCATTCGTCATGGTTGTTAAGTAACTCAAATTTCGGTACTTGTTTTTAATCCTCTGTTCTTTTGCCTTCCTGCCCGACTGCGTCATTCAGGCGGGGATGCAAAAGAACCAAAAAATCAAGGCTGTGAATGATTGACCAACTGCGAGTAAGCCTGCTCTGCTGCCCGCGATCAGAGCCGTTCGGCGGTGTGTAATTCCAGTTTTTTATGGGCATTTCGGCGCCTCACTTCGCTGATCGCTTCACACCCACCCGC
>JANNQA010000199.1:0-25591 GCA_031400515.1 Bacteroidota bacterium | reverse complement strand
GGCCTCGCTCCGCGCTCCGTCGCCGTAGCCGGCTATGGCGCAGGCGCCCGAAGCGCTTCGCGACCGCGTGCCGCCTAAGCTTCAGCGGTGGCGCAAGGCGATGTCGGACAAGTTTTACGTTCTTTCCTTGGAAACGGCTTCCGCCCAGTCGGTCGGACAAGTTTTACGTTCCTTCTTCATGAAACGGCTTTTTACGAGTTCCTCATATGACTACCTCCAGGCAGTTAAAAAACCGCGTCCGCTTCGTCAGTCGGAACAATTCACAAGTCCTCTGCCATTCTAAGATTCTTCCAATTTTGAATTCTTGATTCTATTATATGTAGACAAAGTCCCTCAGACTTAATTCAAATAGCACATATTTGGAGAGATCTGCGAATAAACTGCAGACGTTGACCGGATATCGGTGTCTGAATTATTGTCGATCGTATAATCCCCCAATAGATTTGTCGGCGTAATCAGAGACATTCATGACTTCAACCCATTGGCACGAAATTCCATTTGTACGCATTTGCGTTCCATTCATTGCCGGCATCCTCACACAGCAGGTAATGGAAAACTCTATGCCTTTGATTGCCGGTCTTTCATTTACAATTTTTCTTACTCTACTCAATCTCATCAATAAGACCAGCGTACGGAGGCAACAATTCCGTACAGGTATACTACTTGCCCTCATGTTTACTCTCGGCACCTTCATCCGCAAGTCCGCAGAACCATCTCCAGAAGAAATCCGACAACTGGCGTCCTTCGATGGAATTGTGAGCGGAGTTGTCCGTACTACTGAAAAAACAGACTATGGATTCAAAACGAATCTTACCATCATCACACCGTCTACTCATGACAGGGATATCAGGGTAATGGCATACATAAGAGACAGATCGATGAATTTATTACCGTGTGATACGCTTGTATTCCAGGGTGGCCTTCGTCAATTTTCCTCTCCAGCAAATCCATATGCGTTCAATGCAGGAAAATATTATCGACGACAGGGTATTCATCTCAGAAGATATCTTGATAGTACGGAGATGATCGCTAGTCATCCATATCTCGGTGGCTTTCATCTGCTTCGCAAGAGCGCTGAAATCCGTGAAGAAGTGAAAGCGATCTACAAGACTTATGTACACAATGATCAAAGTAGTGCAGTACTTCTGGCAATGACTATCGGTGTTGTAGATGGTCTGGATGATAGTATCTATGATGCGTATGCAAAATCAGGTGCAATTCATGTTCTATCCATATCAGGATTGCATGTTGGTATTGTGAGTGTATTACTATTTCTACTCATTGGTCGCGTCAGGTCGTCAGACAGTATGTATAAAAAAGTCCTCAGAGCAACTGTGTTGCTCACGGGGATCTGGGCATTCGTATTTATCGCCGGCCTATCCCCTTCCATTACGCGCGCTGCACTTATGTCCTCAATTTATTTAACAGGTACTATCATCGGCAGGCATGTAAAGGGGCTCAATGTCCTTGCATTCACGGCATTTGTTTGTCTCTGCATAAACCCTCTTCAGATTAACTCCCTGAGTTTTCAATTTTCCTATCTCGCACTATGCGGCCTTCTGATCTTTTTCAATCCTATGTATCGTCTGATAGTGACGAGGTCATGGTTAAGTAAATTTCTGTGGGGCACGATCGTCATGTCGGTAGCAGCACAGATGTTACTGCTTCCGCTGTTGATTCATTATTTCAATCAGATTTCGCTCATTTCAGTGTTATCAAGTCTGGTTGCAATACCCGCTTCATATGGCATCCTGATTGGTGGCATTCTTCTGTTGTTGTTGCATTTCACTTTCCCTGTCGTGGCAGATTTCGTCGGACACGTCATAGATATTGGCATCAGCATCGTGAACAACTCAATCATAATAATGAGTGAACTCCCAATGAGCTACCTCTCCGATGTCTATTTACCACCCATTGAAGTGGCAATTCTTAGCGGAACAATCATTCTCATCGCATTGCGCATTCTGACACATCGTAAGCAATGTACATATGCTGCCATGTTTGGCTTCGCCATTTTTGGGTTAATGCATGCACAAGCGCTCATGCGAACCTCAAGTAGCGAAATGCTTGCGATCTATCCTCATGAAGACAAAGTTGCGATTGATTACATCTCCGAAAGACATTGCTTCACCACCTTTAGTATTGATTCGATGCCAACCTACCGAAAAAAGGAAGTTGCTTCATTCAGAAATACTTCAAGAGCGCGGAAGTCACAACTCTCATTGTCGTCGCCCGTCACACCAAACAATGTACATGTACTGGATCTCCCAGGGCAAGGATCCGATAGCAGGTGTTATCGTGTTGCAGTGATTACCGACTCAGAATTTGCCTTATTGAATTCAGATCTTCTGGCTTTGCAGGCAGACTGGATCATTTTATCATCCGGGTTGAGCTTTGTCATGCGCCGGGCAGCAGAAGATTTTTGCGTTCAACATCGATTACAATTCCATGATTTGCGGGAACATGGATCATTTTATTTGACTAAACACAAAAACAACTATTCCAATGAAACACAATGGCAAAACATCTCTGGCTGAGTTCCGTGCGATCGTTGCTATCGCAATCATCCTGGTACTCGCAATTTCTTTTTCTACTGTATACGATCGGCTTTTTCCTGACTCAACAAATTTGGAAACAGTGACATTTAACAGTTATTCGGTGAATACACCTGTTGAAGCTGAAGAACAAAGCACATATTCATATGAAAAATCGTACACCAAATCAAAACGCAACCGATCCGACTCTTACTCAAGGCAGTCGAAGCAAGGATATACCAGAAACTCAACCAAGTCCCAGGAAACTCCAAATTGGAAGAAGCAAGTGAATTGCCAGGAGTTTAATCCGAATACCGTGAGTATGGAGGAGTTGATAGCTATGGGAATCAGCAGTTATGTCTCAAACAACCTGATAAAATTTCGCCAGTCCGGAGCTACGTTCAGAACGTCTCAGGATGTAAAGAAGATCTACGGTATAGACAGTACTCTTTTTCTTGCGCTTGAAGTGTGTATCTCAATACCATCTGAAATCACGCAGACCGTCAATACAGGCCATCCCAAAACCATTGACATCAATACTGCAAGCATTGAGGACTGGAAAAGTCTTCCAGGTATCGGTGAAGTACTGGCCACTCGCATTATGAACTATCGGGAACATCTCGGAGGTTTTCATTCAATCCCACAAGTCGGTGAAACATACGGCCTGCCTCCGGAAACGCTGGACCAAATCAAGGACAAACTCGTGACGTCATCCGGACCCAGGAAACTCGACATAAATACATCAACAGTCGAAGTCCTTGCTGCACACCCATACATCACTCAAAAGCAGGCAGAAACGATTGTGAATTACAGAAACAATCATGGGAGATTCGCTCATCTGGAAGACATCCTGAAGATTTATAGCCTGCAAGCGGAATGGCTTGACCGCATACAACCATATCTCTTGTGCAGACCGGAAAACAGCGAAGAAGGAGATCTGGTTATCCGTTGAACATTAGCCCCATTTGCGGGGCGTGACAAATTGCGGATACCAGGAAAGGATTGCCCACCGCAGACGCTAGAAGGTCCTTCTGTGTCGGACCCTTCGAGGTCAATCTACCCTTCTCGAAGACTTAAAACGTGGGAAATTTCATAACCACCCTTTTTTGGTCAAAGGATTGCCTCTAAAAAGTGATATTGCGCCAGATTTGCGGCCCTTGATCAAGGTTTCTCGGCCCGTCTTGTATGGATGATTCACCTGCCATACAAATGACCTTCAGGCGGGTTGTGAATGAGATAATCTGGACGGGGTGAGCGGTCATCACGAGGTACTGGCAAAAAAATGTGGGTATTTGTATTCTTCCTGTTATTGATTGCAATCACATTGCTTTCAAGGCCTGGACTAGTTAAGCGGCATCCATTCACTGGCAGCCTGCTTAGTAATATCCAAAACCTCGTTCTACAACGGGCGATCGCTTTCGTATTCATGAGTCCGGCCGTCATCATTATTGTAACACAAGTTCCGGAGTGGGGACTACTGACTTCCTCCGCAATGTGGAGCATTCTACTGATTGCCATCCTGGTTCCTTTGTTAGCATTTCTCATCACAAGGGCAGATCACAATGTTGAACACAGATTGCTTTACTCAGGATTGCAGCAAGATGTATCGCAATGGATCGTTTATCTATGCGTGACTTGCGCCTATATGATATCATACGAACTCATTCTCCGTGGAACTGTTCTACACTTTCTTACTTCAAGATTTGGGACGATCTATGCTATTGCGTTGAACGTGTTTATCTATGCTGCGATGCATCTGCCGAAAAACCGTCGTGAAGCACTTTTGTGTATTCCACTGGGTACACTGTTGTGCTGGATGACCATTTATACAAAGAGCGTGTGGCCTGCCGCTTTCTTTCATATGATCATGGCCCTGAGTTTTGAGTTTTTTTATAGTAGAAAACAAGTACATGTCGACTAATCATCAGGAAACATCCGTTAAAACTCTGATTACTGGAGCAACTGGATATATAGGACAACGACTTGCATTTCATCTTGCTGATCAGGGAGAAGTAGTCCATGTACTTGTGCGGAATCGTGCAGCGCAACAACTACTGAATCATCCGAACATTCATGTGTTCATTGGAGACATAGAGGATAAAGAGGCTGTGCAAAGCGCAATGCAAGGATGCACACGAGTCTATCATGTGGCGGGATTGGTAAGACTTGCTCACAAAGATCCATCATTGTTCTATCGTACAAACGTAGACGGAACAAAAAATCTCCTGGAAGCTGCTCTTGAAGCCGGTGCTAAAAAATTTATCTATACAAGTTCAACCGCGGTACTCGGACCTTCTTTGAATAAACCCATGCGGGAAAGTGATCCACGTATCACCGGATATGACAACGACTATGAGACAAGCAAACAGATGGCCGAAATACTCGTAAAAGAATTCAATGATAAAGGACTGACAGGAGTGATTGTATCACCGTCGCGTGTGTATGGGCCAGGCGTTGCAACGTACAGCAGTGGTGTAAACCGGTTTATCCAGAATTTTATAAGGAGGGGTTACTATTTTGTTCCAACCTGCGATCATGTCACAAGCAACTACGTCTATATTGAAGATGTGATCCGAGGGCATATCCTTGCAATGGAACTTGGTCGGGGTGGTGAAAAATATATTCTGGGTGGAGAAAATATTTCGTTTGGAGAATTCATGCGCGTCATCAAAGAGCGGGCAGAAAGCAATGGTCGTTTTATCAAGCTTCCTAAATCCATCATTAAGGCCGCTGCGCTGACGGCTCAGGCAAAAGCATGGGCAATGAATGAGTCACCTGAACTTACTCCTAAAGTGGTTGAAAGACTCTTTCAGAACTTCTCCTTTAGTTCTGACAAAGCCGTTGCAGAACTCGGATATACTATTACACCGTTTGAAAATGGTATTCGCTTCACTATTGCTCACCTCAAGAATGGCTCACATGCCTGATGTGTACTATACTCTCATTACGGGTGCCAGCGAAGGATTGGGTAAGAATTTTGTGATTGAATGTGCGAAACGGAATATGCATATCATCGCTGTGGCGCTTCCGGGACCGGAACTAGAGTCTCTGAAAACTTTTGTTACACACAACTTTTCTGTTGCTATTGAAATTA
The DNA here is from genome assembly GCA_031400515.1 of Bacteroidota bacterium. Classification (GTDB taxonomy): domain Bacteria; phylum Bacteroidota; class Bacteroidia; order Chitinophagales; family Saprospiraceae; genus DATDQA01. The sequence continues at coordinate 19,963 of JANNQA010000199.1, read as the reverse complement.
TTGCTGCAGACCTCAGCACAGAGTCCGGTTGCAAGGAAGTGTTTGATACGGTTCAAAAGCAGGAACTGCGTATAAATATGCTGATCAATAACGCGGGAGTAGTGATGACACAGCCTTTCCACGAAATGCCACTTGAAAATATGCTTCTTCAGGCCCGACTGAATGTACTTGGGACTACAATGATGACCAGATACTTTATCAACGACCTCCTGGCACACCAACCTTCATACCTTCTCAACGTGAGCAGCCTGAGCGCCTACTTCCATCTTCCAAACAAACAGATGTATGGCGCATCCAAAGCGTTTGTGTATTCATTCACTCGGGGGTTGCAGGCAGAATATCGGGGAAAGGGAATTTCGATCACCGTGTTATGTCCCGGAGGACTCAGTAGTAATATTCGCTCGGTAATTGCAAACAATCAGGGAGGTTGGATAGCCAGAAAGAGTATTACCTCTCCAGAGTTTGTTGCTGCTAAAGCAGTTCAGGCATGTCTTGATGGCAAAGAAGTTGTCATTCCAGGTCGCATCAACAAGTTATTCTTGTTTCTCAATCGCCTGCTGCCTTCATCAATTAAAGCAAGGATTACAACTGCACAGATGAAAAAACTTACGGTAAAGAAATCCTGATTAAAAACCCGGAATGTGAATAAAATCCCATTCTCCAACTCTTTAATAGATTCCTATTTATCGCTCTACTGCATCAGGCTAATCCGATTTCTATTTTATCGTCTTCACACCATTGCAGAAGCACTATAGCGATTCACGAAGTTTTGCATTTCGTCGACCATATCAGGTGAACCCATTGCAATGGTCGCACGCTGATGAAGCTCCAGCACATCAAGATCGAGAATACGTTCAAGTTTACTATTGATCGCTTTACCTCCTGCCTGTTCTACAATGAACGACATTGGATTACACTCATACAGGAGTCTGAGTTTTCCCTTAGGATACTTTCTTGTATTAGGATAAAGAAAAATTCCACCCTGAAACATTATCCTGTGTACATCTGAAACCATAGAGCCGATATACCGGAGTCCAAGATTGAGATCAGAACAGTGATCTATATAACGACGCACTTCCAGATCAAACTTCAAATAATAACCCTGATTTACTGAATAGTAATTTCCACGAGCTGGAACCCGGATGTCGCGATGAGACAAGCAAAACTCACCGATGGTGGGATCGAGAGTAAATCCATTGACACCATTTCCTGTCGTGTACACTAATATCGTCGACGTGCCATAAAGAACATATCCTGCAGCTACCAATGCTGTTCCCTTCTGGAGAAAATCCTCAACCGAACAAGACTCTCCAATCGGACTTACTCTGCGATAGATACCAAAAATTGTCCCTACTGAAACGTTTACATCGATATTGCTGCTTCCATCGAGGGGATCGCAGACGACAACATATTTTGCCTCTTTTCCATCGACACCTTCCAAAGCGATAAACTCATCCATTTCTTCTGTCGTAATACCCGCACATTCGCCGCTGTTTTTGAGACAGTCGATGATCTTTTCATTCGCGTAGATATCGAGCTTCTGTACCAAATCACCTGAGGAATTCTCTGATCCGGCCACGCCAAGGATGTTGACAAGGCCTGCTTTATTCACCTCACGGTTGATGATTTTTGCGGCTACGCCAATGTCGCGTAACAGATTTGTAAGTTCACCGGAAGCGAATGGAAAATCTTTCTGACGTCTGAAAATAAATTCGTCCAGGGTGACAATTCGGTCCAGCATCATATCGTCTTAGGTTTGTGCCAAATATAAGCCAATTACCTACAGTCCCTTTCGCATGGGTAAATAACTTGCCTGACGGCATTCAGGAATCTCTCGGTTCAGTGGTACATCACTTTAATAGACTTAGTGTCAATTTCTTCGCGTCCTTTTTTTTAACCGCTGAAGCCTCGGCGAAGTGCGGTGCGTCTTTGCGTGAGATGGCCCTGTGTGAACTGATGCACTACCCCAGGTTCTCCATATCCGCAATGGTTTCTTCTATCTTTGGCGCTCGACTTTGATCCATGAAACATCTCAAGACACTCAATCGATTCTTCATCAAGTACCGCTGGCGGTTATTGCTGGGGATCGTGTTTGTTGCGTTTTCAAATTATTTCCGAGCATGGCAACCTCAGGTGATCCGGGAAGCTCTTGACCATGTATTGGAGCAGGTCAAACTCTACAAAGTCGCATCCGTCGCGGACCAGCATATCATCATGGATGAGCTTAGCCATGCCTTATTCCGCTTTGGTGGCATCGTGATCATCCTTGCTATCCTCATGGGTGTCTTCATGTACCTGATGCGACAGACGATCATCGTGATGTCGAGACTTATTGAATACGACATGCGGAAGGAAATTTTCGATAAGTATCAAAAGCTTGAGCTTGCGTTTTACCGTCAGCACAATACCGGCGATCTGATGTCACGCATTACAGAAGATGTCTCCAAGGTGAGAATGTACCTGGGACCCGCACTGCTTTATGGCATCAACCTTGTCACGTTGTTTGTCCTTGTGATCTATTCCATGCTTAGAGTTAATGTAGAACTCACTCTCTATACATTGCTTCCCTTGCCTTTATTATCCCTTTCTATTTATTATGTCAGCGATTTGATTCATAAACGCAGCGGTGCAAGACAAACACAACTTGCAAAACTGACCAGCATTGTGCAGGAAGTCTTCTCAGGGATAAGGATTGTAAAATCCTATGCACAGGAAAAAAAGTTTGAAGAGTTTTTTGCAAAAAGCTGTGATCACTACAAACAGAAGAACCTTGAGATTGCGCGTGTAGAAGCTTTCTTTTTCCCATTGATGATGATTCTGATTGGAGCCAGTACACTACTGGTAGTATTTGTGGGAGGCTTGCAAGTGTCTCGCGGTGAAGTCACACCCGGCAACATAGCAGAGTTTGTGATCTATGTAAATATGCTTACATGGCCCGTGACTTCTATTGGCTGGATCGCTTCATTGATTCAACAAGCTGATGCTTCACAGTTGCGTATAAATGAATTCATACATAGAAAAGCTTCTATTGACACGCCTGTCACATTACCGGCACCTCTGAGTGGTCATATTGAATTTCGCAATGTGAGTTTCACATATCCGGATACCGGTATTCAGGCTTTGCGGAATGTAAGTTTTGAAATCCCGGCAGGTAGCCGTGTGGCGTTGGTAGGTCGTACAGCATCAGGCAAAAGCTCGGTTGCCGATTTACTACTCAGAATGTATGATGTTCAGGAAGGACAAATCCTGATTGATGGAAAAGATATCCGGGAACATGATCTCGACAATCTACGCTACCGGATCGGCTATGTGCCTCAGGACGTTTTCCTTTTCTCAGACACTGTGACTAACAACATCTTGTTTGGTAGCCATGGGGGCGATCGACAATTGGCTATGACTTACGCACGGAATGCAGCGATCCATGACGAGATTTTGGAACTTACGAATGGCTACGACACCATGATTGGCGAAAGAGGTGTCACGCTATCGGGTGGACAGAAGCAACGCATTTCCATTGCGCGTGCATTTGTCAAAAACCCGGACATTCTCATTTTGGATGACTGTCTTTCGGCGGTAGATACCAGAACGGAGCGGCGGATCTTCGATTATCTCGACACCGCCCTGCATAATAAGACGTCAATTATCATCACCCATAGGATGCTGGGGGCTGCAGACTTTGACAGTATCCTAGTGCTCGATCATGGTCAGTTGGTAGAGTCGGGCACACATGACCAACTCATGGAGCGGCAAGGAGTTTACTTTGATCTGATTGCTCATCCGGCAATAACATCGTTTGAGCAGGAAAACCGCCAGATTGTGGAGAGTTGAGGGATCACCAGAAGCTGCTTTAGATAGGTGAATCGTATCAATATTTTCCCTACATTTCGGTGATTTTTACCCAATCGGTGATCATTATTTAATATTTGTGTTGTGGAAAAAGATAATTCCCCCAGAAGATTTGAGAGTGTGTTTTCGAGCAAGGTGAAAGCCGGCAAACGGAGAACATACTTTTTCGATGTGCGCAGAACCAAAGGCGAAGATTTTTATATCACGCTTACGGAAAGCACGAAAAGATTCAACGATGATGGCTATGAACGTCACAAGATCTTCCTGTACAAAGAGGATTTCAACAGATTTGTCGAAGCCCTCAGCGAAGTTGTAAATCATGTCAAGACCAACCTCATGCCCAACTACGATTACGATGAGTTCACAAGACGACAGTTGGAATGGGAAAGAAAACGTGATGCCGGTGAACTTGACTCACATGAAACACCTGAGGAAGAAGAATTCGGCGAAGAGAAAGAGAAAGAGGAAGAGGAAGAGCGTCCACGCCAGGATGGAGACGATATGAGTTGGTAATACTGAATTTCAATTACGCGATTATAAAAAAGGCAAGTCTGAATGACCTGCCTTTTTTGTTTGGTGAAGAACACAAAACTTTACCCGACACCTTTCTTCAAAATGCATTTCCGTACCCTCTTTCCCATTTAAGGTCGGTGGAGTGGAGTCGTTAATTCACTGAAAAAACTATTTCCACAATGCCTCAGGATATTCTCCGTCCTCAATAAGGCATTTGATTTGCTCGGTGACAAACGGTTTGTCTTCTTTATAAGTGACACCGAACCATGCGGAGTTACTCGGGATTACTTTCACTTTGAGTTTGCCATTTGTGATAAGCTGATCCACGACGCTTGGGATGTAAAGCTCTGATGCCGGATTATCACCATGGGTTGTGAGGAATGATTTCAGACTTTCTTCAGCATGATCATAGTACGATGGAAGGAACCCCCAGATGTTCATCGATACAAGAGTATCATCAGATAAAATACCATCGCCAGGATACCTTATCACCCCATCCTGCTCACGCGCAATCTTTACGATTTCATTTACGCCACGCAGATACATTTGATCATCCACGAGACACACACCACGATTCACTGTTCCATGATCTGACAATGTATTGCGCAGATAATAACCGACAACGCAATAGTTGCCTTCTGCCGCATCTTCTGAATTGAAATAGTCGCGAATCTTAAAATATGCATCACGTCCATAGAAGTCATCAGCATTGATCACAGCAAAAGGACCATTGACCGCTTCATGCGTAACCCATACTGCATGACCGGTACCCCAGGGCTTTTCCCGATTAATAGGAGGACGGAATCCTTTTGGAAGGACATCCAATTCCTGGCAGACAAACGCTACTTCAATCTTGTCTTCAAATTTGCCCGCAAAAAAATCTTTGAAAGCATCTTCAAATTGTTCGCGAATCACGAAAACGACTTTGCCAAACCCAGCGAGGATTGCATCATAAATCGAATAGTCAATAATATTCTCGCCATAAGGTCCAAAAGCATCCATCTGCTTCAAACTACCATAGCGACTGCCCATTCCTGCAGCAAGCACGACGAGTGTGGGTGAATTCATCTTTGATAACTGTGCTTTTGGTGTACGCGAAGATGAAAAAAAGAAGGTAAGTGGGAGGTAAGTAGCTTGGTAACTGGCTTGTAAGTAGCTTGTAAGTAGCTGTTAAGTGGCCTGTCGTTGAGCCTGTCGAAACGCGGCCCTTCGACAAACTCAGGGATCTCTAGCTTTTAAACATTGAACGTCAAACATTAAACGTTAAACGTTTAACCAATAAACATTGAACATTAAACATCCTCACATCTTCACCACAGACCTCGCCTCCTGCCACGTCCTTGCCTCCAAGCGGACATGATAACTCCCCATAGGCAATTGCTGCATATCAAAAGAGACTGAGTGATGCCCCTTCTCGAAATATCTCTCAGCGATAACCATGATTCTCCTTCCGAGCGGATCATAGAGACTGATTCGTGTCCAGTCCCCTTCCGAATTGAACTGCATTGTTCCGGTGTGTAAGATGGGATTCGGAAATACTCCTATGACACCTGGCTTTGGACCAAAATCCGGAAGGTTGTCGAAAATGCCACTCGAAATTGCACATGCGGTTGTCAGGTTCATAGGAGGATATTGACCCGGGAGAAGATTGCTCAACTCAAGTTCCGAAACACCAAACCATTCACGCAATATTGAAGCATAGATTGCTCTGAAATCATTCTGCATCGCGACACCCTCTTGCTGTTCAAGTTGTTGATTGATCATTGGATTTGCGCCGATGACACCACCTTGAACACAAGCGCCGAAAACAAATAATGGAGCCGCTTCCCCGTGATCAGTACCGAAGCTGTCATTTGAAGCGATCTGCCTGCCAAACTCCGAGAATGTCATTCCCATGACACGTTTCTCAATACCTAACTTTTGAAGATCATCCTGAAATGCAAAAATGGCGTCAGACAGTTCTTGTAACAACTCGGCATGATCTCCTGTAAGAGTCGATCCCGCTTGTACCTGATTGGCGTGCGTATCAAAACCTCCAAGACGAACAACATACACTCTGGTCTGAAGTCCACCATTAATGAGCAATGCAACTGTCTTGAGTTGCTGCGCAAGCGTGCTGTCTTCATTGTATAATGTAGAGAGATTCGAACCATTATTAGCAGCACTGACGATGGTGTCGGCATAGGCATTGGTTTGGCGCAATGCATCGATCAGAAATGTCATCTCATGGCCGAAGTTCGTGTCCGGAAGATCATTGAGTGTCGTTTCATCCACAGGATAAACAGTGAAAGGATCAATCACTGCCATAGAGTAGTTTGCAGTTAAGCCCTGGCATGTTTCAGATACCTGAGAGTGAATTGTGATTGCAAAAGGATCTGGATTGTCCTGATTAGGATATCCTTCGGGATAGTCGCTATACTTACTATCAAAGTATCTGCCAACCCAGCCGGTTGTTAGAAATTCATCCGCCGCCGAGCCACTCTGCCAGATATCGGTGGATCGAAAATGTGATCTGTTTTGATCCGGATAGGACACCCCTTGTATCGCCAGAAGTTTGCCCTCATCGAACAAACTTTTGAAACCTGTCATCGAAGGATGCAATCCTACATGATCATAAAGATTGAGCACAGAGCTTTCAGGTATGATGATACCTTGCCGCACCGCACTGAGGGTACTATATTGATCGAGTGGGATAAGTGTATTCAGACCATCATTACCTCCATCGAGTTGCACAAGCACAAGGATGCGATCGGAGTTTGGATCGACGAGATTGAAGAACGAACTTTTAGGTAAGAATCCCATCCCGAATCCATTCACAAATACGGGCAACGATACTGCTGAACCCGCACGTAAAAATGATCTGCGCTTCATTTGTCTATTTAAATTGATATCTGCGTTTCAAAAAACATTCAGCCGCAATTTCTATACAAGATGATACTCTGGTCGTGCCTGCATCGCGCGTACCAGCAATCGCAATTTGGTCTCAACCGGTAGTCGCACATCGTCATTCATTGGATCATCCAGATACTCCTGATACTGAACAGTCCACTCAAAATCAGGCAAGCCCGGAATGAGTATTTCCTTGAATGCATCGATCTGATCCTGTGACATCTCAACTGGATAGAGAATCGACGCAATTCCCTGAATGAGATAGTTTGGATTGAGTGCATTAGGTACTTTGTCTGCTAATGCAAGCACATTAATAATAAAGCGATCGTTGATGGATTCAAAACCGATTGTAGCCATCAGATCGGTATACAATTGACGGATAACCAATGTGACTGCATTGATCCAAAGTTGATTAAATGTGGGTTCCTGATAAAACGCTTTCCAGCCCGCCACACTCGGAGGCGAATAATAAACCATCTGCAAAAGCTCGGTGGTGCGAAACAAACTAAACCATATCTGATAGCGTTGCAACAGATTCGCAGGCATTGAGACTTCAAACTGTTTTGTATGCACGACGAGGAATTCGATGGGATTTTTAATAATACAACCAATACTATTCACATCGTAGAAATGCTCACTGCCAAGTAACGCCTCCAGTACAGGCTTAATATTAAAATCACTGTCGCGAAGAATTTGAGACATCGGCTCAATGATCGTTGCTTCTATCGTGTCATCGATGACATAGTAGACAAACCATCTGTAGAGTTTTCGGCAGATATGTCTCGATGCTTCGGGATGCTGAAAAAGGACATCGATCAAATGGGAATATTCCTGATCGTCCTGATTCTGAATCAGGGTGTCATTAAATCTGTGAGAGAGTTGTTTACTTCCGGTATCGTGAAGAACTGGATTGAACAATGAGTACGGCATCTCACCGGTATCAAAATCATATCGTGTGCGCCATCCAGTCAGGATCCGTGCTATCTCTCGCACATCATCTTCAGTAAATGTGGTATAGTCTCCTGGTCCGGCCAATTCACCTTTGCCAACTGTAAAGAGCTCGAGGAGTTCTCTTGCATAATTTTCATTTGGTGCATTCTTCGTGTTTTGATTGCCGTTCAGATAAATCAACATTGCAGAGTTCACCGTCACTGCTTTAGTAAGCTCACGGAAATTGCCAGAAGCAAATGTGCGTAGCAGTGTAATATATTGATACATCACCAGGGGCTGAAAAATATCCGCCGTGACGAAGTGATTGTGCCAGAACAATGTCAGGCGCTCGCGGATCGACATCCCTTCTTCAAGCAAATTTCCCATCGTCCAACCATAAAGGGAGCGCAGTCTATGGTTCCTCAAATCCTCTGTCTGCGGCTTGTCAATCCATGTTTCACCGATCGGACAATAGGGATCATTCTGAAAAAAGTAGTTGATCGGTGGTGCGGGCTGCGGGGTATCAGCAAACAACGCATTAATTGTGGCCTCCATGCCATTCTCAAGCACCCAATCGACATGGCTTTTGGTATATCCTGTCATCGTCCTGCGCAACAGGTGCGATGCCTGTGCATGATCCCATGAACCTGTGTATGGATCAAGGCTACCTGAGATCGGTGACTTCTGAACAAGTAGTGGCTTCGGGGATTGCCTTCCTTGTTTTATACGGGAGATGTGTTTGTCAACGAGTTCCTGTGTGAGGAATTGGACTTCGGAAAAACTCATGAATCTGAATTTATTGTCTCTGACAGTGTAGCGACATGAAAGTTTAATCTCTGTTTCCTTAACCAGCATTTCGCACATTTAGTATTGATCCTGTTTTTTATAAAAAGGTTGCCCACAACGATAGATATGCAACCGTTTGTCGTCTTGAAATGTCCTTCTATCGAAAGACCGGATGTAATATCCACCAGACGTTTGCGCGTTAGCATCCTTGCCATAATTTGTCGTCCAATTTATGATCAGAACTCTTCTCATTGCAGTGATTTGTATTTCTATTGTGCCTAACAATGTGCATGGACAGGACGCGGATCTGATGACTCCAAAAGTCTATTTCACGAACCGCGTCACTCAGGCACCCATGATAGATGCAGACATTTCAGATCCGGCCTGGGAACAAGTTGCCTGGGGTGAGGGATTCACCCAACGATCGCCATATGATGGAATCGCACCTACTCAACCGACCGCTTTCAAGATTGTGTATGATGACCACGCATTGTATGTGGCATTCCGTTGCTACCATACGGATCCCGAACACATCGAAAGCAGGATGTCACGTCGTGATGGATTTGCCGGTGACCTCGTCGAACTTAATATCGACAGTTACAATGACAACCGAAGCGCGTTTTCATTTACCCCATCGGTATCTGGTGTGAAAGGGGATGAATTTGTAACCGATGATGGCAATTTCTGGGATACAAGTTGGGATCCGGTGTGGCATGTCAAAACTCAAATTGATTCGCTTGGTTGGATAGCGGAAGCAGTGATCCCATTGAGTCAACTGCGCTTTTCAAATCAGGACGAACAAGTGTGGGGTATTCAAGTGATGCGACATGATTTTAGTAAGGAAAGTCGTTCTCTATGGCAATACATTCCGAATAACGCCAGCTATTGGGTGAGTGGTTTTGGAGAACTCCGCGGCATCAAAGGGATCAAACCAAAGAGGCAGATCGAAATACAACCCTATGTACTTGCACAACTCGATACATATAAAAAGCTACCTGGAAATCGTTTTGCAGATGGCACTGACGCGAGCATTTCTGCCGGTATTGATGGAAAAATCGGTGTAACCAATGATATCTCTTTAGACTTTACTGTGAATCCTGATTTTGGTCAGGTAGAAGCTGATCCCTCGGTGTTGAACCTGGATGGTTTTCAGATTTTCTTTAATGAGAAACGACCCTTCTTTGTACAAAACCGTGACCTCTTCAATTACAATATTTCCGGATCAGAAGCCGGCGGTGCATATGATAGCGACAATCTCTTTTATTCCCGCAGGATAGGAGCTAGCCCGCATCGACTAGCGAGAGCTGATGATGGCTCAGAATCTTATGTGGACCAACCAGAGTTTACCTCAATCCTGGGTGCGGCAAAACTCAGTGGGAAAACTCCGAAAGGATTGTCTATAGGTATCATGGAAGCAATCACACAACGCGAACGGGCATTGGTACAAATCAATGGTACCGAGCATCATGAGGCAGTAGAGCCTATCACAAATTATTTTGTAGGTCGCCTGCGTCAGGATTTTAATGAAGGTAACACTGTCCTTGGGGGAATTGTGACACTTGTCAATCGCGACATCCATGATCCATCGTTGGATTTTTTACATCAGAATGCACAGACTGGCGGATTGGATTTGGTACATCGTTGGAATGATCGCACCTGGCAAATGAATGCTCGTCTCGTGTTCAGTAGAGTGGCTGGTTCTACAACAGCAATACAACGTACACAAAGTAATTTCGAACATGGTTTCACCAGACCCGATGCAGATCATCTTGACTATGATCCTGAAGCCACAGAATTGATAGGTCAGGGCGGTAATGTCTCAGTTGCCAAATATGGTAGTGATTTCAAATTTCAAACTGGCATGACCTGGCGTTCTCCAAAACTTGAGTTAAATGATGTAGGATTTATGCGCAACACAGATGAGATCAATCACTATTATTGGATGGGATATCATAAACAAGACCCCTATTCCATTTTTCGGTCGACAAGACTCAACTATAATCATTGGGCACGCTGGGATTTTGGAGGCAAAAATCTCTATCGCGCTGTGAGTATGAATTTTCATGCCGACTTTATGAATTTCTGGAATGTCACGACCGGTATCGCGTATGAGAACCTGGATATGACCAATAATTGGTTGCGTGGAGGCCCGACTTATCGTCGCTCTGCTGGTATGGCTCAGTGGATTTCTGCGAATACAGATGAACGAAAAGCAGTTTCCTTTTCCGTAGAGGGGAACTATGGCTTTGGTTTTGATTACCTCGTCCGTGGTCAGAATATTGGTATCAACGCCCGCGTTCAACCTTCTGATGCAATAAACTTCTCTATTGGACCTTCATGGGAGAATTTCGAACGCATCGATCAATATGTGACCACCATAAACTGGGAAGGGAATACAAGATATATCACAGGTTATGTCAATCAGCGCACGTTAAGTTTTACGTTGAGGGTGAATTACAATATCACGCCGGATTTAACCCTGCAATATTATGGTCAGCCATTTATTTCACGAGGCCGGTATTCGCGATTCAATTATGTCGTCGATCCACTTGCGTCAGACAAATCTAAAGGCCTCTCTCTCTTTCACAATGATCAGATCAGTCTCGGCGACAATTTATATTCCGTTGATGACAACAAGGATGGCGTTACGGACTATGAGTTTGAGAATCCGGATTTCAACTTCGTGCAATTCCGATCTAATCTCGTCGCACGTTGGGAATATCAACCGGGCTCAGAAATCTTTCTTGTATGGACTCAGGGCAATACTGCTTTTGGACAACCGAATGAACAAGCCCTCTTTGATAGTCTCTCTGACAACATCTTCGGTGATAATACCCGGAATACGTTTCTTATCAAGATGACGTATCGGTTTTTGAATAAATGAATCCATTTCGGATATCGGATTGTGGATTTCGGGGCTGTACCAGACCACTATGCGCCGCAATCCGAAATCTAAAATCCGCAATCCGAAATTCCTCACCCTCTCACCGACCCACCTAGACTTTCCTTCACTTTTACGACTTCAGGATCGCCGCTATAAGAAACTGAACCACCTAGCGAGGCATTGGCATCAATTTCTTCAGTAGCGTGGACAGTAGCAGAAGCGCCTGTGTTTGCAGAAACATATACGCGATGAGCAACAAGGTCGCGCGCCTTTAAGATGCCACCAGTTGTCGCATTGACTTCCAATACACGTGCCGCACCTTCCAACCTGAGTACACCACCTTCTCCAACATGTACATCAAGAGATTGTGTATCGAATGCGAGTTCACCGTTGGCTCCAGTGTCAAGACTGAGTTCAAAATCACCGGCATTCAATGTGCCCTCGTGAGCTACTTGTGCTCCTGCCGAACCAGACAGGCTGCGGATAGCTGTGTACCAAACTGTGACATAAGCGCGGTTGTTCCATCCGTCTTTGATGTCTAAACGGGTGATTTTCAGTTTGCCATCTTCGACATTGACCTTGACCTTATCAGTATCTCCGGAAGTAGAGTATTGGTTTTGATCCCCTTTCTTCAAAGTCAGCATCACACTTCCAGTGACTACGACACGATTGAATGAAGAGAGACTTTCCTGTGCAAAAGACACGGTGAAAAATGCGGCGCAAGCGAGCGTAACGAGGTTCTTTTTCATGACAGACATTTTTTGATTTGGTTGATAGTCCATAGACAGCCCAAATATCGAAAGGATGCATGGAAACATTTCGGAGGGCGGATGCCGGATTTCGGTATATATAAAGGACGGTATTTCCGAAATCCGCATTCGCAAATCCGAGATTCCCAATGAACCAATAGGCATCGCCGCTTGTTAAAGGCATTCGACCTATCTTCGTCGGCTGTTCTTTGAAAATATGGGGCTGATTTTGGAATCGACAGTGAAGTGATCTGATCAGCAAGCATGCCGGGGCATTGATGGTACACCCCGTTATCAAATGATCATCAACCATTAATTGGCGAGACTCGTCTTGCTATGGCTGCCTAGTTCTAGGAATTAGATAGCTTTTGTGCTCCTGCCTGATGTCTGCTAGGGTAGTGTTGCACATCAAAAATGCAGAATCGCACTGTCTGTCTGTCTCGCAGATGGTGTTAAACACAGAGACTCGACCGGGTATGCGTTTGTGTATGAGCCAGTACCCGGTTTAAAACCGATCATACTCTAAGCATGTAGAAAACTGACTAGAGCTTTGTCTGCACCGGGGTTCAAATCCCCGCAGCTCCACCTTCGCCCTCCGACTTGTCCGCCAAAACGAAGTGACGGCGGAAGCTTTGTCGCCGTCGCGCTGTGCGCTATTGCGACCGAAGAGCGTAGGAGGGATTCGCCCTCCGAAGCCTCATAGTTGGGAGGGCTTCGGGCGACGGCGCCATAGCTTCGGCGACGGCGCGTGGACGAAGTCCACAACGTACTTACTCACTTAACCTTCATAAACTTATGTGGTACGTCTACCTCCTCAGATGTAACGATGGACCTATCTATACTGGCTGTACAAATAACCTCGAGGATAGACTCCGACGACATCTAAAAGGTGAAATACATTATACCTGTACACGACTCCCTGTCACTCTAATTACTTATGTCACATTCACAGATAAATACAAAGCTTTTGATTTTGAGAGATATCTGAAGTCAGGATCAGGAAAAGCGTTTTGTCAAAAACGACTGATCTAGAAAAGTGAAAGCTGTGAAATCAGTTTCTAATTCGTAATTAGATCAAATAACCAAAGCAGATGCGGAGCGACAGCGACGGCCGGATTCCATTTTGACTTTGGGAGAAATAGGGATCGACAAAGTCAATCCCCACAGCTCCACCTTCGCTCTCCGAAGCTAGCTTCGGAGAGCTTAAATTCAAAATGTCCGCCCGGACGAAGTCCATTCGGACGGGTAAAATGTAAAATTGCTCATGGACTTTTGAATTTTACATTCTGCATTTTACCTGCCCGAGCTGAACTCATTCAGGCGGGCATTTCGACTTTTCTTTTCTTTACCGATAAAGGTCTCCATTCAAATATTTCAATCCTGAATCAATAATCACGATCACCACCTTCTTTCCAACACCGAGTGCCCGGGCGCGCTGAAGTGCACCCCAGACATTGGCTCCAGAGGTCACTCCACCCCAGATACCTTCGGTTCTTGCCAATAGTCTTGCTGTCTCGTAAGCATCTTCATCAGAAACTGCAATGATATCATCTGCAAGTTCTAATCTGCAAATAGATGGGACGAAACCTGCACCAATACCTTCCAACTTATGCGCACCCTTCAGATCTCCTACTGATAAAGCAGGGAGATTTTTTGGTTCGATAGCAAGACAGCGGATTCCACGAATTTCTTCCTTAAGTATTTGCGCATTTCCTGAAAAACAACCTCCTGTACCAACTCCCATGATGAATTCATCCACGGTGTCTCCCCAGCACACTGATGATCTCGCGGGCCATCTGGTGATAAGCACTCCGGTTATCAGTATTATTAAACTGATCGGTCCAGAAAGTATGTGGTTCATTGCTTAGTTCACGCGCTCGCGCGCGATCATCTTCTGAAAAAGCTGTGCATCGTAGCGTCCATTGTCACTGGCTATCAATTCCACCTCTGCTCCAAAGAGTCTCATCGTCTGGATTTTTTCTTTTGCAAATGCATCCGAGGAGACAAAGTGCGCACGATGTCCTTTCACTGCACACAACATCGCCAGAGAACTACCAGTACTGCCACCGGTGTATTCAACTACCTTATCTCCTGGCTTCAACACACCCCGACGTTCTGCACCTTCGATCATTGATAATGCCATACGATCCTTCATACTTCCCGTTGGATTTGCGCCTTCATACTTCACATATATCTCAGCACTTCCATGTTCAGGAAGGCGTGTGAGTCTGATCAATGGTGTATTCCCTATTGCCGGCATATTTTGAATCATCATGCAAATTAATAATACCATCCATTGGTAATAGTTTCACTTTAGGCTCGTGATTAGCCGAAGCGATCACCCTGATGAGATGATTCCGGATGAGCTCACCTTTATTATTCCGATAGTGCCTTGATTTGGTGGTTTCACAGACGTAAGTGCATCTGGCTTTACTGAGAGTAATGCATTAGGTTACAATGCTATGATCACTGCTTCGGATCAAGTCAGAGTTGGAGTATCAACAACAAGTAGTATTGGCGGTTATTCGGGCTGGACAACTCTGCCAAGTGATAGCAGGTATAAAAAGAACATTCAACAAAACGTGCATGGCCTGGACTTTATCCTTCTGCTAAGACCTGTCACCTATAACTTAGATGTGCAGCGACTACAGGAACAATGCCCAAGCGAAATTGCAGTGGATCAGACCCTTCTCCAGCAAACAGAATCGGTGGTACATACCGGTTTCATCGCGCAAGAGGTGGAGGCTGCAGCGAGGAATATTGGTTATGAATTCAGCGGAGTTGACGCTCCAAAAAACGAAAGCGATATGTATGGACTTCGCTATGCAGAGTTTGTTGTTCCGCTCGTAAAAGCTGTACAGGAGCAACAAGAACAAATTGAGTTTCTCAAAAAACAAAATACTGAGTTGATGAAAAGAATTGAAGAACTGGAAAACTAATAAACAGCCACTGGTCAACGGCTAACGCAAGCCATTAACAGACAATCCCCTGGTCCAATGAAATGAATAGATTCTCTATGCAGATATACTCTTAAATCTTCACACCAAGTTCAAAAATTAGGATGTATGTTTGAGCAAACACATCTCTGATGAAGGACAATAAGCTTCTGCTCTGGACATTTACCGTAGCACTCGCAGGTTTCTTATTTGGTTTCGACACAGTTGTCATTTCCGGCGCGGATCAGGCGATTCAGGAATTGTGGCATACGAGTCCCTGGTTTCATAGCATTTTCATCATGTCAATGGCCCTTTGGGGTACTGTGGTTGGCGCTTTGGGGGGGAGTATTCCATGCCATCACCTGGGACGAAAAAAGACGCTCATTATTATTGGAATCCTCTATCTGGTTTCTGCAATTGGAACGGCGCTGGCATGGGGTCCGTATTCCTTTTCATTCTTTCGTTTCCTTGGAGGATTAGGTATAGGCGCTTCATCAGTCGCAGCACCGATCTATATTTCAGAAATCACCTCTGCAAAGAATCGTGGAAAGATGGTCGCGATGTATCAATTCCAGATCGTCTTTGGAATTTTGGTTGCCTTTCTTTCAAATTATTTCATCGGACTTGGTGGTGGTGAAATTGCCTGGAGATGGATGATGGGCGTTGCTGCAATACCCACAGCGCTTTATGTGATCCTCGTGTTTACAATTCCAGAAAGTCCAAGATGGCTCATGATGAAAGGAAATGAATCTCTCGCAAGGAAACTTCTCCAACAACTGAATCCGGGCCGACAGATTGATGATCTTGTTCACTCCATCAAAGAATCCTTGATCGTAAAAGCTGATAGTACATCTGGCTTTTTCTCTGGAAAATATTCAAGGCCAATTCTTCTGGCATTTCTTCTTGCCTTCTTCAATCAGCTTTCGGGCATCAACTTTGTGTTGTACTATGCACCGCGCATATTCGGTGATGCAGGTATCGCCGCAGATAGTGTTCTGGGCGCGTCTGTTCCACTTGGAGTTGTAAATCTCATTTTCACACTCATCGGGATGTATCTGATCGATCGTGTTGGAAGAAAGCAATTAATGCTCATTGGATCCATTGGTTATATTTTCTTTCTTGCTGCTGTATCATGGGCGTTTTTCACCGGAGCTCAGGGTGTATACGTCGTCGTCTTTGTATGTGGCTTTATTGCTTCGCACGCGATCGGGCAAGGCGCCGTGATCTGGGTATTTATTTCGGAGATATTTCCGAATACTGTACGAGATTATGGGATGTCACTAGGGTCTGGTACTCATTGGGTCTTCGCGGCATTGATTACGATGATTACATTGCCGGTGCTCGATGCATTTTCTGGTGGGACGATATTTGCGTTTTTCGCCGGCATGATGGTGCTGCAGTTGTTGTTTGTCTTGTTTATGATGCCGGAGACGAAAGGAATACCACTGGAGGAATTGCAGAAACGGCTGACGAAAACCAAATAAGAAATATCTCATAGAGGCACGGAGATCACGGAGTCTTTTCGTTGAATAACCAAAGATTTCTCTGTGTTCTCTGTGTCTCCGGTGAAGAAATTTGCACATTATGAATAGTTTGATTCGTTCAAAATTTCCTTCTCTCTCCAGGCAAATCGACGGTCGTCCAGCCATCTTTCTTGACGGCCCGGCTGGAACACAAATGCCTGCAGCGGTCATCGATGCCATGAGTAATTATTACAGGACTTCAAACGCTAATACTCACGGTCAGTTTGTGACATCGCATGAGACGGACGCAATCATGTCCCATACACGTACACAATGTGCAGTGTTCCTGAATGCCGAGAATCCCGACTGCATTTCTTTCGGACAGAATATGACCACCCTTTGTTTTAGTCTCAGCCGAGGTCTTGGTCGAATGTTGAAACCAGGAGATGAAGTGGTGATTACACAATTGGATCATGAAGCGAATCGTGGGCCATGGCTGACTCTACAGAATCAGGGGCTTACTGTGAGGGAGATACATCTGAAACAGGATGGGACTTTAGATTACGAAGATGCTGCGGTGAAAATCACAAATAAAACGAAGTTGGTCGCTGTCGGACTTGCCTCAAATATGCTTGGAACGGTAAACGACATTTCCATACTGAGAAAGCTAAGTTCCGATGTCGGTGCTTTATTAGTTGTTGATGCTGTGCACTCTGCGCCACATTTTCTCACCAACGTGCAGGAACTCGGATGTGACTTCTTGTTGTGTTCTGCTTATAAATTCTACGGACCTCATGTCGGTATACTCTATTCCAAACCCGGCTTACTTGCGCGTATTCCGGTCGATAGATTACGTGTGCAGGAGCAACGCCCACCATACATGATTGAAACAGGCACATTGAATCCGGCGGCGATTACTGGTGTTGGTGCAGCAATTGAATTTATCGCATCACATGGTACGGGGTCAGATTTACGTGTACGACTCGAGAGTGCGTTTGCGCTCATTCGTAACCATGAGTTTGCTCTTGCGCAGAGATTATGGAACCAACTCAAGACAACCCCAGGCATCACGCTTTACGGTCAGGATTTTGAAAACATATTGCGCGCTCCAACAATTGCGTTTACGATTGATGGCATGACCGCCGAAGTCGCATGTCGTTCGCTTGCCGACGTGGGCATCTTTGCATGGGATGGACATTTTTATGCAATCCGTGCGGCCGAGACCCTGGGTACATTGGATAAAGGTGGAGTGATCCGTATAGGTGCGGTGGCATATAATACGATGGAGGAGATCGATTATGTGGGGGAACAGCTTGAGAGCATGGTGAATGAAATGTAAAATGTCAGCCAGAGGCTGATCAGCCTCTGGCTGATAAAATTCAAAATGCCCGCCTGAAGGAGTTCAGCTCGGGCAGGTAAAATGTAAAAAAACATATGCTCCAGCTTTACATTTTGACTTAAGGGGGCCGCTAAAAACCCTTTGATTTGAGTTTTACCCCGACCCTAGCCCTCCGTCATGGACGGATGTAGTCTCCTTCGCCGGGACGAGCCCGCCATCGGCGGAAGAAGTCGCCTTTGTCGAACGCAGTTCCTGAATAGCTTTGTCCGACGCCATAAGGACTATAGATGAGAGCGTCAGCGCTCGTGGAAAGGGTGCATAACATACGCCGGAGTATATTCACAACATACTCGGAGGTTTATTCACTGCATACCCTGGAGTATATTCACAACATACTCCGAGTATATTCACAACATACTCGGGGTTTATTCACTGCATACCCTGGAGTATATTCACTGCATACCCTGGAGTATATTCACAACATACCCTGGAGTATATTCACAACATACTCCGAGTATATTCACAACATACTCGGGGGTTTATTCACTGCATACTCTGGAGTTTATTCACAACATACTCTGGAGTTTATTCACTGCATACTCAGAGTATATTCACAACATACTCTGGAGTATATTCACAACATACGCCGGAGTATATTCACAACATACGCCGGAGTATATTCACAACATACTCGGGGTTTATGCACTACATACTCTGGAGTATATTCACAACATACTCTGTAAATTTCTTTTCATTTCAATCCAGCACTTTTTCGCAATGCGAGTATCAGTTCCAGCACCTTCGAAGATTCTTCAAGAGAAAACACCTGATTTCCTGTTCCTAACACTACATCATTCATATTTTCTACTTCACCTGCATACAGAGGTGCTTGAGGAAGGACAATTTCTCTCACTTCATCTTCCATTGTGAGATAGGCTTTGCAATCTGATATTGCGTTGTATGGATGTGAGATATCCAGCCTTCCCTGTATTCCCATAATCGATGTGCGTGTTGAATACATGGATTCAAAACTCGCATATAGCTGACCTGAGATATCGGATGCAAAATCTATCCTCCCCCAAAAACTCTTGTCAACTCCATCTACGATACGTGCTCTGGCAGACACATGACTGACAGGAGAAGAAATCAGGTATCGAAAGAAACTCACCGGATAGACTCCGACATCCCAAAGCGCTCCCCCACCCTTTTCTGCAGACATTCGGTAATTGTCAGATGGTCTATTGAAAGTGGCAGCAAACTCGCTATACAATGACACGACCTCGCCGAGTTCACCATCTTCGATCAGTTTTTTGAACAATGCGGTCTGAGGATGATGGATATACATAAAGGCTTCCATCACGATCTTATCTGTTTCACTACTAGCCCGGGCAATTTTTTCCAATTCAGCCATAGTCAAACAAAGGGGCTTTTCACACAATACATGCTTGCCAGCCCGCAGTGCGCTTATAGTCCATGTTGTGTGTAAATCATTGGGCAGGGAAATGTAGACGACATCAATGTCCTTGTCAGCAAGAAGAACTTCGTAACTGCCGTATGCACGCGGAATGTTCCACAATGCCGCATAGTCCTTCGCCTGTTGTAGATCTCTGCTCGCTACAGCCACCAAC
>JANNQA010000055.1:0-5659 GCA_031400515.1 Bacteroidota bacterium | reverse complement strand
TTGAGCGGCATCGAACGGGCTCGTGCCCTGCGCGTCGACGACAAAGAGGCCCACCAAGAACTTCTGCGCCTCTTCGATCGACTTGGCCAGCGCCTCCGCATCGCGGTCTGCCAGATCCGCACAGTTTGCCCTATTCTTCTTCCAATCCTGCGCTGAGTGAAGCAAAGAAAAAAGAATGCCTTGCAGCAGGTAGTGCGATTCGATTATTACTAGAAAAAGATATCAGGCCTTCAGATATCATGACAAAGCAGGCTTTTGAAAACGCCATTACACTGGTCATTGTCCTGGGCGGCAGTACCAACGCTGTCATTCATTTAATCGCAATGGCAAAGAGTGTAGATGTCGTGATTACCCAACAAGATTTTCAATCCATCAGTGACAGGGTACCTGTGTTGGCCAACTTGAAACCCAGCGGAAAATATCTCATGGAAGATCTGCACAAGATCGGCGGCGTACCAGCAGTCATGAAATATTTATTGACACAGAACTTGCTTCACGGTGAATGTCTCACGGTGACTGGCAATACGATCGCGGAAAATCTTGAGAATGTTCCCGAACTGGACTTTCAAACACAACACATCATCTGGCCTGTTGAAAATCCCGTAAAGGCAACAGGTCATCTCCAGATTCTCTATGGCAATCTCGCGGAAGCAGGAAGTGTTGCAAAAATCACAGGAAAGGAAGGTTCGAAATTTACCGGGCCTGCCAGAGTATTTGATGGAGAGCACGAATTGATTCACGGCATTAATTCAGGAAAAATCACACATGGAGATGTTGTCGTGATTAGATATGTAGGGCCCAGAGGTGGACCGGGCATGCCTGAGATGCTCAAACCTACGTCGGCTATCATTGGAGCAGGATTGGGAAAATCCGTCGCGTTGATCACGGATGGAAGGTTTAGTGGAGGCACTCATGGCTTTGTCGTGGGTCATATCACACCGGAAGCATTTGACGGAGGATTGATCGCAATGGTCATGGATGACGATATTATTGAAATTGATACCATCAATCATCAACTGAAACTGCACGTAGGTGATGACGAGATTGAAAAAAGGAAAGAGAAATGGAAGCAGCCGGAATTAAAAGCGACCAAAGGAGTACTCTTTAAATATGCCAGAGAAGTCACTACTGCGGCAGAAGGATGCGTGACCGATGAAAACCCCACTGCAATATTCAATAGCCGTCCTGATTCAGTAACCGTAGAAAATGCATCGGCAATCTATTGAGGAATAAAAATTGAAAAACAAAGGCAAATAAATACAAGTATGTCTCAGCTAATCGATAAGCTCAAAGTGCAATCAACCGGTAGTATGCCAAAACCCTCTGCGGTAAGTGCTGCGCAGGAAGTGGCTATCTCCGGGTCTGATGCTTTGATCCTGTCATTGCTTGAAGAAGGGGTTGATACCATTTTTGGCTATCCAGGTGGAGCAATCATGCCTATCTATGATGCCTTATTTCATTACGCGGCACAAGTAAATCATATTCTTGTTCGTCATGAGCAAGGCGCTATTCACGCTGCCCAGGGTTATGCAAGAGTGACTGGAAAACCGGGTATTGTGTTTGTGACTTCTGGCCCTGGTGCGACAAATCTCGTGACAGGTCTGGCTGATGCGATGATTGACAGTACGCCTGTAATCTGTATCACAGGACAAGTCGCTTCTCATTTGCTCGGTACCGATGCGTTTCAGGAAGTAGACGTGATGAATATTACCGTACCCGTAACCAAATGGAATATTCAGGTGACCAAAGCTGAGGACATGGCAAAGGCCGTTGCAAAGGCGTTCTATATTGCAACCACTGGAAGGCCAGGGCCGGTATTGATCGATATCACCAAAGATGCGCAGTTCTCTAAGACGAAATTTCACTATCAGCAATGCGAATCCATTCCTACCTATCGTCCGGAACCTGAAATCGATCTCACAAAAATCGCAGAAGCTGCTCTGCTGATCAACGCAGCAAAGAAACCTTACATCCTTGCCGGACAGGGAATCCTGCTTGCCAATGCTACAAATGAGCTCATTGCATTCGCTGAAAAAGGAAACATTCCTGTCGCTTCTACCTTACTTGGCTTATCTGGCTTTCCTCATGATCATCCATTGTATGTGGGATATCTGGGTATGCATGGCAATTATGGTCCAAATAAAAATACCAATGAATGTGATCTGTTGATTGCTGTCGGAATGCGTTTTGATGACCGCGTGACCGGCGATGTCAGTAAATATGCAAAGCAGGCTAAGGTGATTCATGTCGAAATCGATAAAGCAGAAATAAATAAAATCATTCATGCTGATGTCGGAATTCATGCAAACGCTAAACACGCTTTGCCTTTACTCACAGAGAAAATACAATCTGCTGAACATCGTGAGTGGTTGTCCACCTTCAAAGATTTTATGGAGGAAGAATACCAAATCATCATTGATAAAAATTGCCGCAATTGTGATGGCGAGATTAAAATGGCGGAAGTCATTTATCTGTTGGATGAAAAGACCATGGGTGAGGCCACGATTGTCACGGATGTAGGACAGCATCAGATGGTAACGTCTCGGTACTACCACTACAAAAATACACGGACGAATGTCACTTCCGGAGGCTTAGGCACGATGGGATTTGCGCTGCCTGCGGCGATGGGAGCTAAACTCGCCAGACCCGACCAACAAGTGATTGCCATCATCGGTGATGGTGGATTTCAGATGACCTTACAGGAGTTAGGAACAATTTCTCAATATCAGATTCCGGTAAAAATCGTCGTGCTGAACAATGAGTTTCTTGGAATGGTAAGGCAATGGCAGCAGATGTTTTTTGAGGGACGCTATTCATTCACCGAGATGCGCAATCCGGATTTTGTCAAAATCAGTGAAGCATACGGAATCACAGCAAAGAAAGTCTCAGATCGGAATGAATTGTCAGATGCATTGCAAGAGATGCTGAAACATGATGGTCCGTATTTCCTGGAAGTGAGAGTTGAAAAGGAAGAGAATGTCTTTCCGATGATACCGACAGGTGCAGCCGTTTGCGATATGGTATTAGAACATAAATAACAAATGCCATGCACAGAGATTTCACTTTAGACGTTCGGTCAGACAACGGTTTCAATATCCTGAACCGGATGATCAACATCTGTAACAGACGCAGAGTACGTATTAAACGCCTGAACGTCTTTGAATTTGAAGACAACATCTACAAGGGTGCTGCCTGTTTTGTCCTGCATACCACCTACGAGATGGCCTATAAAGTGCAGCAGCAAATCGACAAGCTGATCGAAGTCGAGACAACACAGCTATCAGAAGGCATCGATGCTTTCCATGGTCTTGAACCTAAACGCGTCACGTTTTGAATAACTAATAATTCTTCATTAATCATTAATCATCAGATCGCTCTTTTATAAAACTTATCATCATGGCAAAACTAAATTTCGGTGGCACAGTTGAAAACGTCATCACACGCGAAGAATTTCCGCTTGCAAAAGCCCAAGAGGTTTTGAAAAATGAAGTCGTTGCCATCATTGGTTACGGTATCCAGGGGCCGAGCCAGGCTCTGAATCAGAAAGAGAATGGCATCAACGTGATTATAGGGCAGAGAAAAAATTCAAAGAGCTGGGACAAAGCGATACGCGATGGATTCATACCCGGTGAAACATTATTTGAAATTGAAGAGGCCCTTGAAAGAGGCACTATCATTTGCTATTTGCTCAGCGATGCAGCACAGATCAATCTCTGGCCAACTGTGAAAAAACATCTCACTCCGGGGAAAGGCTTATACTTTTCGCATGGCTTTGGAATAACCTACAATGATCAGACGGGCATTGTCCCTCCGCCGGATGTCGACGTGTTCCTTGTAGCGCCAAAAGGATCCGGAACTTCTTTGCGCAGAATGTTCTTACAGGGTCGCGGCTTGAATAGCAGCTATGCCATCTTTCAGGATGCTACTGGCAGAGCCTTTGAAAGAGTGATTGCTTTAGGGATTGCAATTGGCTCCGGATACTTGTTTGAAACCAACTTTCAAAAAGAGGTTTACTCCGATCTCACTGGCGAACGCGGAACACTCATGGGTGCTATTCAGGGAATATTTGCTGCACAATTTGAGGTGCTGAGAGCAAAAGGGCATTCCCCTTCTGAAGCCTTTAATGAAACAGTTGAGGAACTCACACAGTCCTTGATGCCGCTCGTAGCTGAAAATGGCATGGACTGGATGTATGCCAATTGCTCTACTACTGCTCAACGTGGCGCTTTGGACTGGTGGAAGAGATTCCGTGATGTTACAAAGCCATTGTTCAATGAACTCTATGATAGTGTCGCTGCGGGGAAAGAAGCGGCGCTTTCTATTGAAAGTAATGGCAAGGCTGACTACAGACAAAAGCTTGAAGTGGAATTGAAGGAATTGCGCGATAGTGAAATGTGGCAGGCCGGCAAAACGGTGCGCAGCCTGAGACCGGAAAATCAACCTGTGGAAACTGAAGCTGTGGCAGAAGTATAAAAACATCAATACAAAAGTTACTTTCAATTGCACACACAGGATACCATATCCGAACTTAAATTGAATCCGGTCGCGGGTGATACAGGCCATACTTTGGATTTTCTTGGAGCCGCCTATCGTCTCAAATCCATCGTGTACAAAACACCATTGACACTCAATCAGAATCTCTCAAAGAAATATCAGGCGAATATTTATTTAAAGCGGGAAGACTTGCAGGTGGTCCGTTCTTACAAAATCCGTGGCGCCTACAATATGATGAGCAGCTTACCAGCTCAGCAGTTGCAAAAAGGAGTTGTTTGCGCAAGTGCTGGAAACCACGCACAGGGCTTTGCTTACTCATGTAAAAAGCTCGGTGTCCATGGCGTGGTGTTTATGCCGGTGATTACGCCGATGCAAAAAATCAGTCAGACAAAGATGTTCGGTGAAGATTTCGTTGAAATCAAATTGACAGGTGATTCTTATGATGAATGTGCAGTAGCAGCTCAGCAGCATGCCTTAGAAAACCAGATGACTTATGTACATCCTTTTGATGATTATAAAATCATTGAAGGACAGGGTACGGTAGGCGTAGAAATTCTGGAAGACCTGTCGGCGATTGATTATGTCTTCATTCCCGTTGGTGGTGGCGGATTGTGCGCAGGTGTTGGTACATATATCAAGGCGATTTCTCCGCAAACAAAGATCATCGGCGTAGAACCAGAAGGGGCGGCCTCCATGACAGCAGCATTGGCCGTAGGTGAGCCTGTTTCCTTACCGATGATAGAACGATTTGTAGATGGAGCTTCTGTGCAGCGCGTGGGAAAAATTACGTTTTCACTTTGCAAAGAAGTATTGACCGCCATGCAACTGGTGCCGGAAGGAAAAGCCTGCTCGGCCATCCTGAAACTGTACAATGAAGATGCCATTGTGGTAGAGCCCGCAGGTGTCCTTGCGATTGCTGCATTGGACGATTACGCTGATAGAATTAAGGGAAAGAATGTAGTGTGCATCGTGAGCGGCAGCAACAATGACATTGACAGGATGCAGGAGATCAAAGAACGCTCCTTGCAATATGAAGGTCTGAAACACTACTTTCTCATTCGTTTTGCACAACGTCCCGGCGCTTTAAAGGAATTCGTAAACGATGTCCTGGGCCCCGATGACAACATCACCCGGTTTGAATACATGCAGAAACACAACAAAGAAA
>JANNQA010000165.1:0-12868 GCA_031400515.1 Bacteroidota bacterium | reverse complement strand
CCGATGTGTTTTGATTATGGCTTTGGTCCTTTCAGATGGGTTTGTACATCAGGGGGTGCTCGTGATCTGAGCGTAACCGATGGCATCGCTACCAAAGTCCTTACAGAGTTACGCGCTACTTCACCAGTCGAAATTCATGGACAGCTCGATGATAATATCAATTGGATCAGAAGTGCTGGTACAGATATTCCTATTGTTGGGTCTAAGTCGCGTATTCTTTATGCTGATGCAATCGGACGCATCATGATAGCGCAGGCCTTCAACAGTGCAATTGCTGCTGGTGAAATCAGTGACCCTATTGTGCTGGGCCGCGATCATCATGATGTATCAGGTACCGATTCTCCATACAGAGAGACGGCGAATATTTATGATGGATCTCGCTTCACTGCCGATATGGCCGTACAGAATGTGATTGGGGATGCATTTCGTGGTGCTACATGGGTGAGTCTGCATAATGGTGGAGGTACTGGTTGGGGTGAAGCTATCAATGGTGGATTTGGATTGGTATTGGATGGCACTGCACAGGCTGAACGCAGACTCAAAAGCATGCTGCATTGGGACGTAAACAATGGGATCGCCCGCCGGAGCTGGGCACGGAATGAGGGTGCAATGCATACAGCACAGCGAGCAATGCAAAGCGAGGCAGCGTTGCATATCACAATGCCCAATTTGTGTGATCAAAATTTACTGGATCGATTGTTTTGAACGGATCAGACTAATACCTACAGGTATATCAAAAGCATCACTGCGCTCATGATGACCATCAGGCCATCCTCAATGATTGTGACAGTGCTCATCGGGAGATTGAACCCAGTGCCCAGGCAAGCACATTTGATTTTCTGTTTGTTCAAAACGCTTTGTATCACTCCTACAAGGCTTACACCCATGACAACGAACGTGGTGAGATTCGTTATGATCGGATTGAAATTACTGAGATAAGCTAGACCAAGCCCAAGCTCGATAAAAGGATAGCAGAATCCCCATGTGCGGAATTTTTTAGCGACGATGTCATATTGAGAATAACTGGTCGCAAATCCTGACAAGTCCAGCATTTTGAAAAAAGCAAAGACCAGGAAGAACCCCGCCATGAAGTGACGCATCCATTCCATGAAATCAAAAGATGAATGCGCAATCTGCACGGTAAGAGAAGTACCAATGATGAATGTAAAGACTAGGAGAATTGGTTTATAAATCTCAATCCAACTTTTGTTCTGCACCTCTTCTACTTTTGGCAACACTTCACTCATTTGATACCTGCCTTGCTTTCCTCCGATGAAGTACTGCAAATCCTTGACACTGATATGTTTGTCCATTGTGATTGAGGCTGATTCAGTCTGATGCGATAAGGACACGTCAGTAACTCCGGGAATTGCAAGCAATTTGGCTTTTACTGTAGCCTCGCAATTATTACAAGTCATTCCTGTCAATCTATAAGTATGTATCATCTTGGCTATTAATAGGTGGTCAAAAGTTAACGCTCACATTAAAATAAACCAATTGAGGCCCAATGTGTTCAAGGTTTCAAAAAATCAAAATCTCGAAAAACCTAAGAACAGAGGACTGTGCATGACAAAATTCAGATCCAGTTTAGGCACTCCCGCAGATTCTGCGAGGTCAGCCTTCCGCTTTTGCAATACACAACCTGCAAATATCATAACTCAATAGAGGAAGTCAGAATGAATTTTGTCTATATTACGAGTCATTAAAACCATTTGATTTGTCATGATGAATGAACCGATTTCCTCTATCATGAGCACCAATCTGTATACAGTTGGGCCGAATGATTCGCTAAGTGCTGCGAGAAAGATTCTGACTATGCATCGGATACATCATGTCCCAGTGGTGGAGGACGGTAAAAAGCTGGTTGGGCTGGTTACAACCTATGATCTCTTCAAGCTATCCTATCATCCTGATGAATTGGACAGCATCAAAGTGAGGGAGATCATGACCCGTAAACTCGCCACTCTTGAACCTCATGATAAGGTCGGTTCGGCTGCTGAAATCTTTCTTGAGCATCTGTTCCATGCTGTACCAATTTTAAAGGATGGTCAACTGGTAGGCATTGTCACATCTTTTGACGTCATGAAGTATGAGTTCAAGAAGGCTTATCCAAAGCACTTCATGAATTCTCAGTAACATGAATCTTTGTTCAACACGAAATGACGGATGAAGATCAGATAGAAAAGCAGGCTATGCGCCGAAACCCATCGGTGTTTATAATCCAGGCAGCAAAAACCGGTGTGCTGATTTTCATTTATGGAATACTCTCAATAACAGGTGCTGGATTATGCGCCATAAATCACGAACCGCTTCTTTTCGGTAGCGCTGCACCCCTTTTCCTTTCTGGAATCGTACTCGTGTGGATGAGTGTGAGAATATGGCAGCTCAGAAACTCAAGCAGAGTTGAACAGAAAGATGGGAACATCAACACAGCATTGACGAATACCAATGTAGTAAAGGTTTCTCATTTGATTTCTCAATTGCGACCGCTCCGTACTGCCGCCACGGTCATTTTCAGCATTGGAATAATCATCCTTGTGATCTCCTGCGTCTTTAGATCCACAGATTCAATAATCGGCTTAAGTCTCGCAATTGTGATTCAATTCGGCGCTCTCGGTGTGATTGCAATGATGACCAATTTCTGGTTAGAAATCTACGCCAACGAACTGGAACGACACCGGAGTTAATCACTCCTATACAACTGTAAATGAACACTTAGTTCACACCTACTGCCCTATGAATTGGAGCTTTGGAATAGACTGATTCGACAAACGGTCCACTGAGAAATGAGTTTGGATCGACCTGACTTTGCAGTACAATGCCCTTCCATTTGCCTTCCAGTAAAAGTCTTGCACATTCTGCCATTGGAGCGGCAGTAGTCGCCTGGATTGCCCGTAGTTTTTTTCCATTGATATACTTGGGCATGACACGATACGAACTCTCCACCTTGTGCAACACTCCTTGGGCGTCAAACCCAGACACAAAAACATAAATGATGATGATATCATCTTCCACCATTGGGACTGATTTACTCATTTCCCGATAAAGGGCAATCGGAAGGTTTTGTTCTGTCTGAATCCCGGCAACAAGAGATTCAATCCACGCAAAGTGGCCAGGGTAGCGGATAGTTTTATAATCAACATTCTTCGCATATTGAGCATATGCATCTGGAATATCCGCAGCACCACCCGAAGTGAGATCTGCCTCATATTCCACGCCGTGAATAATCAGCATCTCCCGCTCAGACAAAGGCGGCATTGATTGCTTTTGATGGTCGCGTACTACAATACATGGCTTGACGTATTCTGTTGTCACACCAATTGGGCTCCATGTAAATCCATAGTAGTGCGGGGAAATCGCATATGTAGATAATCCACCAACACGCATACCAATGTGCTCAACCTCAGTGACGCCATGTCTATCGCGAAACTCCCGATAGAGTTTTGTTGCAAGAATATTCACAAATCCAGGTGCGAGACCGGTTTGCAAGACAAAACCGCTGTCAGCATCACTAGCCATAGCGATAATTTCATCAGTCTCATCGACATATTCCGTGAGATTGACATAGTGCATTTTAGATTGTAATGCGATCCTGGCAAGCCGCGGAGCTTCTGTACCAGGCAGGCAATCGAGGATTAGGCTGCTTTTGTTGAATATCTCCTGCATTCCAGGAGTGGTTTCTGCGGAAAATTCAAAAGGTATGATATCAATCGGCAGGCTGGTTCCCTCACGAATCCAGGTCGCCGCTTCCTGCGCAATCTTCAAGTTTCTGTCTCCTATGAAAATATCTCCTCTGAACTCCGGATAGTTGGCCATCAATAAGCTTACGGCACTTCCAATTCCGCCAGCCCCGGCAACGACAATATTCTGTGATAAACTCATGGTTAAGATATTTTTTGGTCAGAAGAGCGCCCAAAGATAGCAGACCTGGCGTCCCCTCCGATCTAGACACAAACCCTTCTACAACAAGATGAGTGCCAAGAAATACGTTTATGCCTATAATTCAAATGACTGGATAAAAGATAGTTACATTATTATTTTATGTTATGTGTAAATAACTATATTTGTGTCAGTAAGGACTCAAAAGACAGAAAAAGACACTCTATCAAATTGTCAGGATCAGTTTAAAACACTCCGAAATGGCCAAGCTCGTAAAGAAGAACCCTTCTGTTAAAAAGCCTCGTAAGTCTAAATCCGCTGTACCAGACGACCGCTACATCAAGGTAATTGGTGCATTATGTCTTTTGTGCAGTCTTTACCTGGCCGTTGCGTTTGTTTCATACCTGTTTAGCTGGCAGGAAGACCAGGATAAGGTCCTGCAGTTTTCATGGAGTTTGTTGGGACAAAGTGAGCTGGCCGTGGATAACTGGCTTGGCAGACTTGGAGCTATCGTTTCAAATGCGTTTTTCTATTGGGGCTTTGGATTAGCCTCTTTCGGATGGGCAATGATGCTGGCAAAATTAGGCTGGACCCTTTTGACTCGTAGACCGATAGGCACATTCTGGAAGTACGCACGTAATAGTGTGATGACCATTGTGTTTATGTCTCTTGTCCTGGAGTTCATGTTGATGAGTTTCTCGTTTCCCTGGGGTGGAGCGTTTGGTGAGAGTACCTATATCTGGTTGAGTAGTTTCCTGGGCAATGCAGGCTTATTCTTATTCCTGGTATTTATCATAGGTGTTTGCATTATCTGGAATTTTAATCCACAGGTAAAGACACCAGGTATGATGGACAATCTTCGGATGAATATTAATTGGCCCGCGCTTTTCGAGATGTTCAAAAGTGACAAGCCGGTAAAAGCATTTGCGGGAATAGAATCCGTTGATGTTCCTGAAAAAGCAGCCAAGACTCCCCTGCGTCCAGGTTTCTTCACTGAGTTTCAGAACGCTTTCAGAAACGAACCCGAGCAACCTCCGATTTCAACTGATGAGCCATTTGTCTTTGAAGAGGATCTGGATTTTGATTTGCAACCAGCACATCCGAAACGTCATTCCACACAGGATACCACGGAACTTGAAATCACTGAAACCACCCAGAGTTTTCCAGAGGAATCTGATAATGATGCGGACGCAGATTTGTTGCACTCACAACTTGTCAAACGTCCCAACATGAATCCTGAGGTCACTCATGTGGAAGAAGATAATATCAATCACTCAGAGCCATATGATTCGACTAAAGATTTATCAGATTACCGTTACCCAACATTAGAGCTCCTATTGGATTATGCTGAAGAAAATGTGGAGATAGACCGTGCCGAATTAGAAGCGAACAAAGATCAGATCATCGCTACCTTACTCAACTACAAAATCGAAATCACCAAGATCCGTGCAACGATCGGACCGACAGTGACGCTCTATGAAATTGTTCCAGCAGCAGGTGTCCGTATCTCAAAGATCAAGAACCTCGAAGACGATATTGCTCTCAGCCTTGCAGCACTTGGAATCCGGATCATTGCACCGATACCAGGTAAAGGCACTATCGGTATAGAAGTCCCTAATAAAAAGAAACAAGTCGTATCACTCAAAGAAGTACTCCTATCAGAGAAGTATTCTAATGCCAAGATGGACCTACCCATCGTCCTTGGTAAGACAATCGCTAACGAAGTATTTGTTGCTGACCTTGGCAAGATGCCTCACCTTCTTGTCGCTGGAGCTACTGGGCAGGGAAAATCTGTAGGCATCAATACAATTTTGATGTCTCTGCTTTATAAAAAGCACCCATCTCAGCTTAAACTTGTGCTCATCGATCCAAAGAAAGTAGAGCTTTTTCCATATGCTAAACTCGTCAATCATTTTCTCGCAATCCTTCCTGGACAGGATGAAGCGATCGTGACAGAAACCAAGAAAGTGATTCACACCTTGAACTCGCTGTGTATAGAGATGGATGAGCGTTATGATTTGCTCAAGAAAGCACATGCTCGTAATCTCCGTGAGTACAATGATAAGTTTGTCAATCGTAAACTGAATCCACACAATGGCCACAAGTTTCTGCCATTCATTGTTTTGGTGATAGATGAATTTGCGGATCTGATTATGACGGCGGGCAAAGAAATAGAGTTACCGATTGGTCGTCTTGCACAACTTGCACGCGCGGTCGGTATTCACCTGATTATCGCGACGCAAAGACCCAGCGTCAACATCATCACCGGTGTGATCAAAGCAAACTTCCCTGCGCGTCTTGCCTATAAAGTCGCTTCAAAAGTTGACTCAAGGACTATCTTAGACTTTGGTGGTGCTGAGCAACTTATTGGTCGTGGCGATATGCTATTGTCGATAGGCAGCAGCGTGATTCGACTGCAGTGTGCGTTTGTAGATACACCAGAAGTGGAGTCTGTGATTGACGATATTTCCGGGCAGCGTGGATATCCGGAGCCGTATTACTTACCTGAATATCAAGACGACGATACACTTATCAATGGCGCCAAGGGCTTGAAGTATTCCGAACTCGATGAAATGTTTGAAGATGCTGCACGGGTCATTGTCCAAAATCAACTCGGCTCTACATCAATGATTCAGCGTCGACTCAAGCTTGGATACAACAGAGCAGGTCGCATTATGGATCAGTTGGAAGCTGTCGGT
Organism: Bacteroidota bacterium; assembly: GCA_031400515.1. GTDB lineage: Bacteria > Bacteroidota > Bacteroidia > Chitinophagales > Saprospiraceae > DATDQA01. The sequence goes on along the minus strand of JANNQA010000165.1, from coordinate 6,290 downwards.
ATCGTAGGCCCGAACGAAGGGAGTAAGCCTCGTGAAGTGCTCATCTTCAATGAGATGGAACTCGATACCTATCTCCAGGATCTACGCAGCCGCAATTGACGCCGGAATAGTCTTAACCGGCTATTAACGGTGTCGAAACGTCTCTGGTGAAACATTGCCTCTATCTTCACGTTTTATCCTGCTATGACACATGTGCTCAGATCTTTGATCCTCGTTATTGCTTTCTTTATTGGCTGGGCTTCAAGCCCGCAAGCACAGACCAATCAATATCTTACGAGAGCAGATTCTGATCCTGACGCATTGAGCTTATTGGACAAGATGGAAAGTCAATTAAAACAAGATCGCCTTCTTGTAGAGTTTGAAATGTCGATCATTCATCCTGCTGAAAAACCTTTCACGCAAAAAGGGAAGTTGATACAACAAGGCGACAAGTTTCGCATCGTCACCGACGACATAGAAATATGGTGTGATGGAGAATCAAGATGGATCTTTACAAAAGCGTCAAACGAAGTAAATCTCTACTCAGAAAAGGATGGAGAAGAACTTAGCCCAATAAACCTGATCTCAGAATATACAGGAGATAAGTATGTAGCTGTGATCACAGGAACTGACCAAATCAGATCAATTGCTGTGCAGGTCGTAGAACTGAAACCCGTTGATCGAAATTCAGAAATCGCCAAGATTCGTTTGTCTCTGCAGAACGATGGTAAACCTATGAGGTTAGAAATCCTGGAGAAAACTTCTTCCCGGACAGTTTCGGACATTTATAAAATCGGTACTCCTGAAAAACAGACAGATACCTATTTTACGTTTAATAAGGCAGATTATCCTGGTGTCCATCTAGAAGATCTGCGCATTGACTAGCCTATTTGCCTTCTAGTCGGATTGTAACCTCAACGCGTTTGTCATTCCTGATCAATGAAACACGTACATCATTGCCGGGTTGATACTTCTCGAGTGCAAGGATGAGATCAGCATTTGTCGAGATGATATGATCATCAATACCTACAATCAGATCGCCAAGCACAATCTCGCCTTGTCTATTTCTCAGTGTTGGTTTTATACCCGCATTCTCAGCAGCACCACCTGGAGTGACATCAAGAATCAAAGCACCTTTTAAGCCCATTCTCTCAGTAGTATTGGTGGCTACGAGTTCAACTCCCAATACGGGACGGCGTACTTCGCCGTACTCAATCAGGTCAGGCACCACCCACTTTACTTCGTCTACTGGAATGGCAAATCCAATGCCTGCACTCGCACCTGATGTACTATAGATTTGCGTATTCACTCCAATGAGTTTTCCGGAAGAATCAAGAAGCGGGCCACCTGAGTTTCCAGGATTGATTGCAGCATCTGTTTGTATTGCATCCCGAATAGGTAATCCTGTAAGAGATTGAATTTCCCTGCCCAACGCACTGATCACGCCAGTCGTCAATGTATGGTCCAGTCCAAATGGATTTCCAATCGCATAGACGAACTGACCCACATTCAAATCCGATGATGTACCTATTTCAATCGGATGAAGCCGATCGGCAGGGGCATTGATTTTCAATACAGCAAGATCTTTGTCAGGAGCGATACCCACAATCTCTGCAGGCCATGTACTCTGATCCGAAAGGATCACCTGTGCTTTCTGACCGTCTTTGATGACATGGAAATTGGTGACGATATGCCCTTCTTTGTTCCATACAAATGCCGAACCAGATCCCTGAGGAATCTCCATGACGTTGCGTGTCCAATAATCCCGCTGTAGGTTGATCGATGTGATAAAAGCTACCGAAGGCGCGGATCCTTCAAACAACCGAATAGTCTCCTGCTCATGTCCAGTGAGAGAGCGCAATTCCTTAAGAGGGGTATCCTCATTTACTACTGGTTGGCTAGCGGTCTCTGCAATCTTATCAGATGAATCCTTGTCGGATGAAGTCTTCCATGCCTGACCAGCAAAAAAGCCTCCAACAAGTAATGCTGTCATGAGTAAAATCCTTCCTGCTTTCATGTATCAAGGATAAGCTGATTGTGGAGCAAAATTATGTTGATTCAGCAAGACAACTTGCTACGACTTATGCAACTAGAATTTAATAATCACTCCTGCCGAAATGGGTGTTGTATAATTCGTGATAGACACATTATCATCAGGGGGAGCAGAAAAGGGAAGAATCTCAAGACTCAAATCATCACTAATATCGAAGTCTTTCAAATGTGCTCCGACAAATGCCTGCGCTGAATTGGCGACCCATGTCAATGCAAAGGCAAAAATGGTCATCTGTCGAAAACGATTCCATCTGTCGCGTTCATTTCTGATTTGGTCCGTGGTAGCTCTTCCAAAGATCAGAGTATTCTCTATTGGCTCTCGCATCTCTAGCTCCGCCAACAAACGTTCGCGATACGCATCACGGTACAATTTATAGGTGTCTATATTATCAAACATGAAATATCCAACGGTCCCTACCCCTGCCCATACAATTGGTACTTGCCAGTACTTCTTATTATATGCCTGGCCTGCGCCGGGTAAGATCAACGAATACAATGCTGCTCTTCCCGGACGCCCTGCAAACATGTTTGTTTTTACCGTGGGCACATATTCAAATTCAATGTCCGGCACAGTATCCGGTTCAGGATAGAAGCCACCCGTGTCTTGTGCATGCAGTACAATCATCAAAACACCGAAGTATAAAGTCAATATCACTCGTCTCATCATAGAACTAAGAACGAATTGCTTGTAGAAATCTGATACAAAGATATTGTCTGTCATGTTTTGTACCTATCAAGACATTTCTGAGGTTTAAGAGGACAAGTGAGAAAGCGCATCTTTGCCGCGATAAAGCTATAGATTTTATGGCGTTGCGAATAGTCTTTATGGGTACTCCGGAATTTGCTGTGCCATCCCTTGATGCGCTCGTGCAGGCAGGCTACGAGATCGTGGGCGTGATCACTGCTCCTGACAAACTCGGCGGACGAGGTGGCCATCAGATCCTTGAATCTGCAATTAAGAAATATGCACTTGGAAGAAACCTCAATTTGCTTCAGCCAACAAACCTCAAGAGCCCGGAGTTTATAGAAGCGCTGCAACAGTTAGATGCCGACCTTCAGGTCGTCGTTGCATTCAGGATGTTACCTGAGGTTGTATGGCAGATGCCTCCATTAGGTACAATGAATCTCCATGGGTCTCTCCTACCGGCTTATCGGGGGGCTGCACCAATTAATTGGGCCATTATTAATGGTGAGGCTAAAACAGGTGTCACGACATTCTTGCTTCAACATGCAATAGACACAGGAGACATGTTGCTACAAAAAAGCCTGGATATCGGTCCGGGCGAAACTGCCGGCGAATTGCACGATCGGATGATGACACTTGGTGCCGAGACTGTTCTGGAGAGCGTAAGAGGCATTGAAAATCATTCGCTCGCACCTCAACCTCAAAATGCGGCCCTGGCTTCTCATGCACCAAAAATCTCTCACGATACCTGCCGTATCGATTTCAATCAATCTGCTTTACAAGTACACAACTTTATCCGAGGTCTGAGTCCCTTTCCAACGGCTTGGACAATTCTTGACGGCGCTCAGTTAAACGTCTTTCGAAGCAGAGTCAGCACAGGAAGTCATTCCAGGCATCCGGCGGAGATCATCGACGACAGACAAACATTAGAAATTGCCTGTAGAGATGGAATCGTTTCGTTGCTAGAAATACAAATACAGGGAAAGCGAAGAATGTCGGCGAAAGATTTTTTGAATGGCTATAGGATCAAGCTCAAAGCCTTGGGGCTACCAGCATAAACTCTAAAGTCTTGTGCATAAGCTGCTTGAGTAGTCTAACATCGGGCAATGCATCACCTTCTTCAAGCTCTTCAGCCATGATTTCCTGTTGAATGCCATGACTCGTCCCAGATTCCATAATCCGAAGCGCCAGATAGGAAGCAAGACTCAGGCTAAGTGCTATACACATACCTATTAATTTCATTTTTGTTCGCTTCTTGGACATCATTTGGCGTCTGATATTTTACTTACATCGGATAGACGGATAGAAAACGAAAAAGGTTGCCTAAAACTTAAAATTTCTCGCGCCAAAATACGAAATGATTCGTTTGACTACTGGCTTTAATACAACTTTAACATACACATCAACTATTTCGGCATGTGTACATAGTTATTGTCCAATTATTTACGATCTTTTGTCTGAATAGACCAAGTAAAACGACTGAAAGACAAGAAAACCGGAGATTAATCTTCCTCGGCATAGATCAAAAAAGAATTGTCGGCTCGGTTAATATCAGCCATTCTCCCCGATGGATCTATCTCAATTGAAGCAAGCTGTGAGAATTTGACAGGAAGGTCAAAGGAGTAGACAAGATTCGGAGTTTTCCATGCCTCTAGAATTGCGCAATCCTGCATCTCGAATTGTTTATTTCCTTGCGCTTGATCGAGAGGAATGTACAATAAGAAATCTGTTCCTCTTTTTGTTCGCGCTCTGAGCTCCAAAGGCATTGAAATTTCACCAGTTCGGCGCAATGTGACTATTGAAGTCACACCATCAGCGTAAACATTCTCGATTCCATAGTCGATTGTTTTTGTGGATGAGATCCAATAGTCAAGATACCAGTTGAGCACCAGGCCCGATTCTTCTTCTGCGATTCGAATGAAGTCCTCGGGTCGCGGATGCTTGAATTTCCAGGCATTGAAATAGTGCAGCAGGGTATTCCGAATGGCTTTTGTGCCGATGATATACTCAAGTTGTGCAAGAAATACACATCCCTTCGCATAGGTTGCCCCGAAGTATGCCGTGTTCGAACTAAAATGATTGGCATGAGTAGACATTGGCTCCTCAATGCCCAGTCGTACTATAGCTGAATAGTTCTTGTAATCAGATTCAAAATTGCGTTCAGTGTGCTCACCTTTAAGCAAACCAGCATTGTAGAGCTCCTTCATTGTCAGGACAGTTGCATAATTAACAAAGCCTTCATCCATCCATGCATACCTGAGCTCATCTGTTCCAATCACGCCATAATACCAGCTATGTGCCAACTCATGTATTGAAACACCAACAAGACTCAGCAATGAACGATTCCCGGTGATCAGTGTGGCCATTGGATATTCCATACCCTGATCTCCACCCTGAATAAAAGAGAAAGATTGATAAGGATATCGGCCAAAATGCTCATTAAGGAAATCAAATGCATGATCCATGATAGCAGGCAGCTGAGTCCAGGACTCTTCTGTCTGAGTATTGTTCTGATAGAAATAGTGAAATACAATTCCATCCTCCCGCGTATAATGTGTATGAGTATACTCTGGATCTGCTGCCCACACAAAGTCGTGAACATTGGTTGCATGAAAATGCCAGATCAGTTTTTCGGTGCTTAGCTCGGGAACTACAACCCCCATATCCTGATATCCATAGCCAATCGAATTTCCATTTTGTAAATACCCCGTTGCCGCAACGATGAACCTCTTATCAATACTGATTTTCACATCGAAATCTCCGAAGTCACCATAGAACTCTCTACCGAGATATTGATCAGGATGCCAACCATCGGCATCGTATACACACAGCTTTGGATACCACTGCGACATCGAATATGAGATCCCTTCTGCATTATCTCGCCCTGATCGTCGTATTTGTATTGGCACCTGTCCGGTGAATTCCATTTCAAGTGAAGCAGTCTTACCCGGATGAAGTGGCTCTGCAAGGGCGACATAAAGAATTGTTCCATTTTCATCAAAGCTCAAACTTCTTCCATTTTGAGTTAAGGATTTTACGTTGAGAAATCCCTGCTCTTCAGGTTGCAGGTGTTCAATTTGTTCAATCCTCATGTCGGGATCCCGGGCATGTCGATTCCAGATATCCATCGCGCTTCCAGGCTGAAATGCATTGAAATACAAATGATAGAATAGTTCTGTAATGGTGTCAGGCGAGTTGTTGAAATAGACCAACTGTTGCGAGCCGCTGAACCGATGTGTATGTACGTTGAGGTCAACCTCCATTTGATATTCAACGCGCTGCTGCCAATCATGGGCCGAAACTCTGAGTGTAAAACAAATCACCACGAATGCCAACGAACACTTTAACATTGCAATTTTTATTTCAAACTGTATTCTCAATTGGAAGTACCGATATCTCTTTTGTTTTCACAGCATGTAACACGACTTCCCATTTCCTAAGTTTGTATTTGCGACAAACGACAATGTAGAACACAACCATGGATAGATAAAAGAGCGCTACCATCCAAAATGGATTGATCATATCTACTTTGATCAACGCATCAGTCTGTAGAGCAGAGCCTGTGAATGTCACA
>JANNQA010000146.1:0-28896 GCA_031400515.1 Bacteroidota bacterium | reverse complement strand
TGAGCATGAGGCACTTCCAGGTATACATCTGCATTGCAGAACCATGGGTCGCTGCCTACTGTATAATCCTCAGGACACTCCAACCATGGTCCTTCATCATCTATCAACTTGATGATCTGAACACACTCTACTACTTCTTGTGAACACCAGTCAAGGATTGTCCATGTACGGATGATCTTTGTACCATTTCCACAATCAGCCAATGGCTTATCCCAATAACCAACAAATACATTACATACGCCACCTTCTACAATTGGATTACCATTAATTGTTGGGTAACCTCCTGTAAAAATCGGATCAGTCGGATCACCACAATCACCTTCGTAGTTCAGTGGACATTCAATATCCGCTATTGTAAGAGGTAACACAGTGATATTCTGAATACAAGTTGCCGTATTCCCGGATTCGTCTGTCGCTGTCCACACTCTCTCAATTAAGAATGATTCACATACGTCACCAGATTCAAAATCCACATAATCCAATTCAGGTATGCTACAGTTGTCACTTGCAGTGACAGCTGAAACAGCACTATAGGAAATTTGTAAACTCCAATTGTTTAGAACACCAGCATCACCAAATGCATTATCCGTGATGGTCATAACCCACTCACCTTCCACAGTAGCGCCATCAAATCCCGCAAGTAGTCCTCCACCGAGACCTGATGAGAATGTTCCACCAGAATTACTATTACCACAATTCAGTGCAGCACCTGCTTCATCATCAATTGTAAATGACAAGTCGTCCTGTGCAGCACACATTTGATTAAATATCGTTACAGATTCTCCAGATGGTGCAGTAACCACAATGTTGAGGTCACCAACCCATGTATGATTCAGATCCAGAGTTACATTGACATCAGTGACGCTGGTAAGCAATCCCGGAGCAGGAGATGATAGAGCCAAAGGAGATGTGGTAACTGTACCAAAATCAGGTCCAATTGACAATCCCGGGCTCACACTTGCGCTCGTTACACCTGATGCTGAACCGAAAACAGGATCCAATGATTCTCCACAGTTTAACGTAATATCATTGCATTCAATCACCGGAGGCAATTTATCCTCGACAAGGATCTGACCCCAGCAAGAGTTTCCAGTGACAGGATCAATCACTCTCACGTTTATCGTCTGTCCTATATGCTGCTCACCAAGTACAGCTGGAAGCCACTGTCCATTCGGTGCCTGGATTTCGACAATATAGTCGTCATAGCAGCCATAAGGTCCTCCTTCAAGAATCAGGTCAGCTCCAACAAAAGCAGAACAATTCTCATCAAGAGAAATCTGTACGAGGTCGTTGCAACCAAGAAATGCAATTGGATTCGGATATTCGAGAACTGATACATCAAAACAACATTCACTTACAACTGTGCCCTCATCATCGATGATCTGATAGCAGTTCGTTGTTGTACCAATCGGAAATATTCCTCCACTTTCAATTCCCTGAACCAACTCTGGGATTGCCTCGAAATTAAGATAGAGAAGCATTAATTTGTCTTGTGCAAAACCAATTGATTGCATCGTGATAGGAAAATCCGGAGAAATACCACAAGGAGGAGAAGCCAACCAGGTATTTGCTCCTGATCCGGGAGCAGCATCAACTGTATATGACCAGCTTGCTTCCACTTCCATGAGAATTCTTGAACCTCCTGGAACAACTATACCTGCAGGGAAAGGAACTGTCATTTTCTGACCAGCAGCTCCCGGAGGAATATTTACAGCAGCAGATGCACCTAAAAATGTCCTGTTCGCTGCAGTTACATTATATGGCAACGAAGTATTATTAAGAGTATACAGTCTTACTGTATGTGTTGCTAACGTCGTTGCACCTTCTGGAGGAATCCCTATCCGTGCAAAGGCAACATCTCTATCACCCGAAGGAGCCTGGTATACTTGATAATAAAAGTTTACCGTAGGATCAGGAAAACCAAATCCGCACGAAACTGTAGTGAAGAATCCGAGTGAGGTTGTTGTGTCAGCAGTTGAAAAAACAGCCTCAAGTCCACCAGGACAAGCACCACTAGAGGTCACAGCGTAGCTCTCGATAGAAGAGCACTCACCAGGTAATAGATTAATTGTCACATCCGCAGGACACTGAATTACACATGGTGGAGGTGCATTTACAGTAATGCTAAATGAACACTCATCAACTACTACATCTTCTTCATCCAATAATTCGAATGTATTTACTGTAGTACCAATTGGAAAGTCAGAACCAGAGGCTACGCCGCCAGTTTGATCCAATGTAAAATCTGCAAGCACTGGCACAGATGTGAAGTTGAAGTTCGAAATTACAATCGTTGCAGGACCGAAGTCAGCATCAATCGTCCATGCCGCTATAGCAATTCTGCCTCCAGCTGGTATGTCTACTGAGTAACTGCCTGCTTGGTTCAAAGCTCCATTCGGATCTGTGATTTCATCCCATAGAGTTTGTTGTCCGCCAAAATTAGTATTTGCGAAATTGTCGGTGTCGTCACCGACAAGTGCAAAAAGCGCGTCAAATGCAGGTCCATCTCCTGTGGAATATGTCCAATCAAAAGAAACCGTCCCAGCACTTGGGGCAATCCATTCAACTCCATTAAAAAACCACAAATTGAAATTTGCTCCCTGACTAAAATCGCTTGAAATAAGCGTGAGATTAGTTTGTCCGCCATTAAAGAACACAAATGCATCATTGGCAAATGGCGGAACTGGTGGAATATTATCCGCTTGAGTTCCATTTTGGTAAAAAATGATTGAACTCGGATCAAAGGGGCCACCTTCTGCAAAGTCATCAAATTCGTTGATCACAAGGCACTCGCCAACGATTTCAACCTCGTAATCCACTGTAGCTGAGGTTTCGCCATACTCTGTCAAATTCACTGTAATATCATCGGGACAGGCAATGGAGCACTCTCCCGGCTGCGCATATGACACTGTGCTCATAAAAGCAAGTGCAAGCAACAGCAGTTTTGTAATCGTATTTTTCATGAGATTATTTTTTTTAGTTATGATTTTGTGTCTTCATAGTAAGTTAAGGATGTTCTACTGCACATTTTATTTTTTGAGTCTTTGAAGAAGTGCATTATGTACATTGATAATATTGGTGTACCGTTCATTTGCAGAATTATTCGGCAAGAGGCGATTATATGCCCGGGTTAATGCTGCGTTCGTTCCAGCAATTGTATTATTGTGTGTACTCTCTATTTCCAACTCCGTGATCGCCATATTATAATATATCACGCGAATATTTTGAAGTCTTTGGGCAGGAGTCAAGCTGGTAACTTTAGCAGATCCAGTTGCCTGATGCTGGCCCACTGTTCCAAATCCGTGTTGGCCTTGTGTTGGTGAATTAGGGTCATTCGGACCGAGACTCTCGATCACTTGTATCGCTTGTGTCGGAGTATATTTAATCTGTGCCTCAGCACAAATCATAAAAACAAGCGAGAGTACGACAACAGACAGAAGTCTATGCCATACACCCCTCGATTTGAGGAATACTGAAAAATTCATCTTTTTCATGAGATTAAGTTTTGAAAATATTTACAAGAATTAGGTTTCTCTTAATAGTGTCTGGAACGTTTTCCAGGCTCTTCGAAGGCAGTCGTGATAATCTCTTTCCCTTTGAACTTCAGGGATTTGAAGGCAACAAAATTGGGGGATTGCCTCAGATAATTTTCATCAATAGTTCAATGAGATTCACTTTTGTCTCTTAGCGTCTAAGCCAAAACCATGCCAAATAGCATACCTCCGGTGACGCAGTGGACAAAGATACTCTAAGGCTTATACGGCTATATACCCGAAAAATGGTAATTTTTATATTAGTACAATCTGCCATATTTAAGGTTACTAAGAGGTGCTAGTTATATAGTACGAAAACTCCTCACGTCTAAAATCATTGTTAAATAATCTATACTTATATGCATAATCGCCATCGAATCACCTATCTAACACATGCAAACATCAAAAAATGTGTTAAGAAGATAATGTTATGTTTCCGCCGCAGTCTCTGGTCGGACTCAAATTGACTCTCTACATGAAATATTCACTTCGTAATAGATCAAAACAAGTAAAGACTGACTCTTTGCAAGTCAAACTTCGGGTCGAATCCTAAAGTAAGATCGTATTTACAATTAGAAAACCAGCTTCAGGCAGGAGTCTTGTGAGCCCTAATTAATCCTGAGCGTCTGTGGCTGATTTACGCGGAAGGTTGTATTGGAGTGTTAATTCATGTGAGCCATTGTTGAAATCCTGAAATTCTCCAAAACTGACGTCATAGCCGTAGAATAATTTCAGCGAATTTACCCGGGTCCCAAGCAACATTCCTACCCGACTCTCATCACCAAGGGAGTAAGTAATCCCACCAACCAATTGTTCTTCAAGAAAGGATAATTTCAAATTTAAGTCAATATGAAAAGGTACGCGTCGAATGTTCTTTACCGCAAGTGAGGGTTCTACATAGAAGTTATAATTATTGACCTTAAATCTATAGCCAATCAACGCTGCGTAGTTGAATTCATCATTAGGATCTTCAACATCACCCTGTATCTCAGATATTCGAGATCTCACAAGATTTGGAAAGCTCACACCGAAAAAGAGAGATTCTTCATACTCACCATAGACTCCGAAGGACGCATCAAACAGCATCACTCCATCAAGAGCCTCATTGAGCAATTCATCGGTGTCATCGAGAAATGGATCAAACTCACTAGAGAGGCTGAGTTGTTGGATACCGGTCGTAATACCAATTCCCATCTTGTAGCCTCCAGAAACAATATGATAAGCATAACTAAGCGTACCCTGAAAACTCCTAAATCTACCAATCCGCTCGGCGTATAATTGACCTCCTAACCCAATACGCTCACCTACAGCTCCATGATACATGAATGTAAAGTCTCTTGCAGCACCGTCAAATGAGGCCCACTTGTTCCGATAGTTAAACAAAAATTCATGGTCTCCTGAATGTCCTGTAGCACCTGGATTCAATAACACTGGATTCAAGTGATACTGAGTGTAGACGCCCGGTTCCTGACCCTTAGTTGTTAGGGCAATTCCAAGAAAAATTGCTACGACGATGACGTGTCTCATTTCAATCTCTTTTACGATATGAATCTTCTCTAATAAATTTACTGCGATGTTAGTCCAGACTCAACACCAATGACACGGTCCCTTTATGGACCTGCACATCGCCACCTGGTAAGAATACTTGCAGCACCCAATGGTATCCTCCATCTGAAAGTACATTGCCATCCTGATCGGTTCCCTCCCAACTGTTGTTATAGTTCTGCATTTCAAACTCCAATCCACCATATCGATTATAGACAGAGAGCGTATTTGGCAGATCATGAATACAATTGATTGTGAACCTGTCATTCTTGCCATCCCCATTCGGTGTAATAACCGTAACCGCCTGATAACATTCAATGCCATCAATGCATATATCAAGTTGTTGCATGAGCTGGCAACCATTGTCATCCGTCAATACCAGTAAATATGGCCCTGATGGAACATCCTGTAATGATGACTCGGTTGAGCCAGTGTTCCACAGGAAGTGGTAAGGTTGTGTACCTCCACTTACTTGAGCGAAAGCAGATCCATCGGCAATACCTGGTTCCGAGGCACAGTTGATTTCGACCTGCAAAATCAACTCATTTGGCTCAACCAATGTAAAAGAAGCAATTGTCGAACGACCTAATCCATCTGTGACAGTCACAGTATATGTGCCGGCACAAACTCCAGATATTACTTGGGTAGTTCGGCCGTTACTCCATGCGAAAGTCATATTTCCAACCCCATTCACGGGCAAGGCCAACACTTCACCGTCACACTCTTGTGCACAGCTCACCCCAGACCCATTGTAAGATGATCCTGAGACGTTGATTATTAAAGCATTGCCCTGAATTAAGATAGTTCTTGTCACCTCACAACCAAACTGATCTGTGATAGTCACATTATAGTTGCCAGCACTCAACCCAGTCTGGTCTTCAGTAGATGGCCTTGGCCCGGCTGGACCAGTCCATTGATAAGAATAAGGGGGCTGTCCGCCAGAGATAGTAAGGTCAATTGCCCCGTTATTTCCGGCACTTGTTTCATTAATAGTATCTATCGCAACTGAAATCGGAGACGCCGACTGTAGAACTTGAAATGACGCAGTACAGGTAGCTCCACCCATCCCAGTCACTGTTACACTATATGTGCCGGCAGCAAGATTTGTACGGATTGGAGTCGTTAATGGTGATCCCGCCCATTGATATGTGAGCGGAGGTTGTACACAATTGACGGCACTGATATTGATCGAACCTGTTGATGTTCCAAAGCAATCTACATTGGTAACGGTTGCTAAGATAGCTGCATCATCATTTACCGTAAAAGGTCCCGCGACAAATGTGCACCCATTCGCATCAGTGATAGTGACGCTGTACTGACCCGGAGCAAGATTACTAACGTTTTGAGTTGTAGATGGTGGATTCGTATTCCAGACAAATGTATACCCTGGTTCACCACCTGTCACTGTAATACTGATCGAACCATCGTTTCCATTAGGGGCATCGGTGATATTTGCACTCACCTGTATCGGTTGTAGTACCCTGATTGTGATAGTATCGAGGATGATAAATTGATTTCCGCCTACAGTAATAGTCACGACATATTCACCTGCATTAACTCCATTGAGATCCTGAGTTGTAGCATTATTTGACCAGAGATAAGTCACGGGTGCTGCACATCCACCTGAGACCGTGATGTCAATGCTACCGACTTCTCCCCCAGCACAGATGTCCTCTACATTCACGACACTTGCTCCACAGCCCTCACAATTCACAAGTACTGATCCGTCAACCACAGTTACTGGAATCGGTTCTCCACCAATATCCGCGATCTCTAAATCTGTCGGGGTTGATGTAAAACTCACGGTAGATGACTCATCGCATTCACCAATTACGTTGAAGCAGATCCTAAGCAATTCTGTGCCGTTTGTAAGAGTAACACCCTCAATGTTGTCATCAATCCAGGCAATCACAGCCTGCCCGGCATTATTTGCAGGGCCCTCTGGACCAGCTACACTGGAAGCGAGGCCTGGCAGATTGAAGCCCTCAAACCTTTCAAATTCTAGTACCGTCGAATCCCAATTGATACTTGTCTGAACTGCGATAATGTCGATAAAGTCATTGATTGTGAGAGGTAAACACACTTCCGATCCTTGTTGTGCCTGGACATCCGGAAAGATGAGTGCAAACCCCTCAATCACACCCTCTATTGTGACTTTACCCGGGACTCCCTGAAATGCAATAGGGTCTGAATTGCCGTCAGCAAATTCAATTTGGACAGGATTGTTACCAAATCCGATCTGACTCATTTGTCCACCAGATCCGACCGCTGTAAAACAAAGTTCATACAATACAGTACCATCGGCGATATTGATGCTTTGGGCATTCGGATCAGACCAAACGACCCTCAATATTCCGTTTGCTGCTTCTGCATCGCTATACGTGGACCCTTGCACCAGATCTGGCCAGTTAATGTTCTGGATACCAGTATATTGAATCACAGAAGGGTTAAAAGTAATCGTATAACTCGCGGCAATAACGTCATCAAACCCATCAGTAGTAAATTTGATACATACAGGAGAACCACTGTTCACCGTCTTTTCTTCACCAACGATCCGAACACCGTCAAAGACACCACACCCAGAGCCTGGTACCCTTACAAAACCAGGATTCACAATGGTTGCGGCCACTTCCTCGTTCTCGTCAACGATCTCGATATTTGGAACAGTTAATCCTGTTGAATCACAAGGGTCGCCTGTGACTTCAAACGAGATGGTGAATACGGTTGTCCCGCTAGGTAGAGAGGTAGGGGTAATATTGCTCTCAAACCAAACCACATTTAATATCCCGTTCTGCTGCAGGTTGATTGAAGATTGCTCAGTGAATCCGGGTAATCCATTCGTAAGATTGGAAACACTGACAAAATTGAGGATTGTTGGGTCCCAGTTTAGTGTAAACTCGAGTGATATATAGTCGGTATAGTTATTGGCGGTGATATTGATATCGACTGTCTCGCCATTGTTTGCTGTGGCATTTGAAATATTGATCGTGGGCTGGGCCGAAAGCGTCATTATGAGACATAGAAGACCCAGTACCAAGGGAGTAGTTTTCCTTGTCATAATTGGCAGACTGAATGAAGAATCAAAACAAAACAAATTAGATATTTCTTTAATCCAACGGCAAAAATAACAATACTTTGTTCAAAACATGAGGGGTGGCTCTGTGACAAACAGGTGCCGCACAGGGTAGCGGTAGCTAAAATCATTCCAGTTTTAAGCTAATCCTGTGGGTGAGTAACAAAAACGCCCACCCTAAAGGGCGGGCGTTTGTTAAGTCTATTCTGATATATACAAAGACTCATGTCTCTGTATATCAATGATCAATCGACACTAATAATCTTTCCTGTATATGCCTTGTCTCCAACTGTCAGTCTATACAAGAATACACCAGGAAGACCCAATTCCTCTGTTGAAACCACAACTTCATTGAGGCCGCGTGACGCAAAAACTCGACGTGAGACCATCAACTTTTGATCGGACGTATACACTTCGAAATTTACCTCCTGATCGTCTGTGAGTCTAAAATACAGCACTCCTGCATCTACGATCGGATTCGGTGCAAAAAACGGTTCTGCTCCTTCAACCTCAACCCGACCAGATGAACGTTGAGATACCAAATTTTCAGCTTGTAATACTTGTCCGGTAGTTGCAGGATGCAGAGGATCAACCTGTTGTACAGCATCCAGCATCTCGAATTCAATCTGTATCGGCGTTTTGTCTGCCAGATATATCTCGCTACGGAATAAACCCTTGTTCCATGAAATCTGGTTTCCGCGTGCAGCTTGATACTCAGGCACATCGAGGAAGAATAGCGTCTGTCCATTGGCGATTTCATGAGTAAAAGGGGATGTCCAGGACATATTTATAGCCCTCTTGTCAGAGTCTACATAGAAATTTTGCTCGCCCACATTCAATTCTCCTCCTCCCAAAGCCGATTTGCTTAGTGACAGGGAAGTACCCATTGACATTTGCATGCCTAGAATCTTCGCATCGTCAAGAGCAACAAATGCGTAAGACTGCTTTGTCTTATCATATTTCACGCCGATCGGGAAGCGAACAATACTCCGCTGGGATGGATCCTCCATGACATCTCCATTGATATCACCCATTTTGTATCCGATAAAGTCATAAGGAGATGGTGGAACTGCTAGATGATTAATCATCACTGAGGTCGAGCAACCAAGCTCGTCATTTGCAAGCCATGGACAGTTGGATGGATAGAACTCCCATGGCAGTTTTGCTCCGTTTAAGGTTCTTCCGCCACTGAGGAATGCGTCTCTGAGCATAAGGAGGTCGTTTACTCCTACCCTTCCCGATCCATCTACATCAGCTGCCTTGCGGGCAGCAGGATGATCAATTAAATCAAATCCGAGTATATGCTCCTGCAGATATACCATATCAAGCGTAGAGATACCAGCTAATGGCTCAGCTTGTTTTGTAACCTCCAACATCCTATCAAACTGCGTAGTCCCAAATCCTACTTTAAATGAGCCATCGCTCGCAGACTTTTGCTGCATATCCATGACCATTACAGGTATATTATTCGGCTTAACCTTGTAGAGCGCTACATCAGCACCTGCAATGGCCTCAGCTGTGAACATTTCAACATTTCCCGTCAATGGATTCATTTCCGGGCAAACAGGACCGTTGTCAGTGAGTGTAATAAACGTATTGCAATAAGCTTGATTTCCACCCAGGTCGGTCACATAAACTTTCAAAGGCACCAGACCTACATCATCGCAGGTAAACGTACGGGAAGCCTCATGTACATTAGGTGAAAATGAGAATTTCAGTTGATGGGCCTTTGTACAATTATCGAAACTGGAAGCATCAAAATCTTTAGCCCAGATGGTCACCATTCCTCCCTGAGGCATCAACACGGTACTGAGATTTGCAAAACAGATCGGTGTTGGTGCTTTCTTGTCTTCTACGGTCACATAAAACCAGCAGGAATTTGTATTGCCGCAGTTGTCATCTACGAACCAGAGTACTTTATGTTTTCCACTCGGGAGTATCTCATCGATATACTTATGTCCATGCTTGATGATATCATGAGAGCCGTTTGCGTAGAGATCAATTTTGTAGTCTAATTTGAGGTCATCCACAGGTGTACATTCATCCCATGCTTGTGGATGGTGTTGCAATCTACCCTTACAGTCATTTTCCGTGCCATTGATCGTGATGTCGTAACAATGTTCAAATATTGGTTTATTATGATCGGAAAGTTTAATAATCTGCGTATGAGTCCAGATACCACCTGAGTAGTGGTTATTTGGTTCGTACACACACCAATCAATCACTGTCCAGGTCCGTACAATTTTCGTACATGCTCCATTCTCAAAATGAAATACCTTATCATCCCATGAATAACCAATCAAACTACAGTTGCTATCGTCTTCCCATGTCGGTTTGTCGTAGGGATGTGGAAGGCTATTCGGGTGCGTGTCTACATGATCACAGCCATCTGCTTCATAATCGTAAGGCCAATGAATGCTATACCCATTGAAAGGATGGTAATCAACAACCCAAATGAATTGAATACAAGTATTTCCATACCCGCCGCCATATCCGCCGCCACCTGTCGAAAATACACGCTTAATGTGACCTGTACCACAGGAATTTCTATGATCAAACACCTGAACACTCACATCGGGCGTATTGCAACCACCATTTGAGGTTGGCCAACCAAAGTATGTATTCCAGGGATCGTAGAGATCATTCCAGTCAAACCAGTAGTTGCAATAAATGGTCTTATCATACGGACAGTGGATATCCGAACTACCGCTTTGAACAGTCACTTGCACCATACAGGTATTTGAATTTCCATGGGTGTCAGTCACCTTCATAATAATCCAGATCGGGCCTGCACCCACATCCTCACAACAGAATTGCACATAAGGTCTGAATTGTGTGTCATCGGCTACGCCATAAGGACACCATCCTTCCCACATTCTGGCTGCTTTAAAGTTGTCGATAGCACAATTGTCATAGCTACCGTCGTCAAGATTGTAAGCATATACTGTTGCTACTCCATCAGCACCAAGTGCTACGACAGTGTGGGCATCACAGATTGCTACCGGAGGAGTGTAGTCTCCATAACAATCGCTTGCCTGAGCAGAAAAATTAAGAATAAGAAAACTGGTTAATAGGGCAGAGGTAAAAAGTAGAGGGTACCGCATAGGTGAAATATTCAGGGGTTCATAAAAATTTCATGCAACATAGTCAAAATGCAATCGCTGATCATTACACCACAAATATATTTAATTAATTGATGTATAGTCTGCCCTCAAGAAAAAGATTGCAGTCGTTGGACGCACATTGAGGTGGGCGTTGGTTTTACCCTACTCTGCTAAAAGATCGTGATCAACCACGAACTTCATCAAACCGGCGCTATTACTGATGTTTAGCTTGCGCATCAGGTTCTTACGATGCACACTCACGGTCTGATCACTGATAAAAAGTTCATCAGCGATTTCTTTGTTGGTTTTTGCTTTTGCTATAAGTGCGAGAATTTCTATTTCACGTCTCGTAAGACTATGTAACATCAGGAATTCATCTTCAAACTCATTTCGATCCGATCCATTTGTCCCGGGAAACACAGAAAGTCCTTGACTCAGAAAGACCTGACCCTCGGCAACTTTTTGAATTCCAATAACCAGATCTGAAAAACTTCCGCTCTTCAAAATATACCCTTCGGCGCCTCTTCTGAATGCCTCCTTGATAAACTTTGGTTGATGATACATTGTGAAAATGATCACTTTGGTACTTTCATGAGATTCAAGAATGCGGGGAAGGTAATCGAGGCCATTTCCACCCCGCATGTTCAGGTCGAGGAGCACAATATCCACATGTATACGTGCAAGTCCGCGCAACAATTCCGCTCCATTGGGTGCTGTCAATACCACATCACAGCCATACCTGGGGTCACTAAATAGCGACTTTAACCCCTCTATCAGGACACGATGATCATCGGCAATGGCAAGACGTAGTAGCTGCATGAATTTAGTTCTAACCAAAAGAATTGAGCAAAAAAGATACCATATTCTTTCTTTGCACCTGTGAAGTACTTCTTCCCCAACCTTGGCCTTCGACTTCTTGCGGTACTAATCCGCTTGCTTCCATTCAGTGTCATTGGGGTGATATCTACTGGCGGTGCGACCATTCTACATCGAATTGTCAGGTATCGGCGTAAGACCGCACTTGCAAATCTCACCGCGTGCTTTCCGAATCGCACACAACTTGAATTGCAACGCCTCCTTCCAAGTATCTATTTGAATCTCACGGATGTCTTTCTCGAAACTATCAAGGCTTTTTCAATCAGCCCTGAGGGCATCATGAGATATATCACAAAGCCCACTACAGAGCAATTGCATTGTTACAATGAACACTTTCGGGGAGCGATTCTCGTCACTGCGCACTTTTGCAACTGGGAATGGTGTGCTTACTGTCTTGCTGAAATTCTACCCAATCCAGGTATTGTCGTCTATCGTCCACTCAAGAATCCAACAGTGGATACGATGATGCGACTCCATCGGGAAAAGTACAGAATGAAAATTGTGCCGATGCGGGAGACAGTAAAAATGCTTTCGCGTGGATCAGGATCTGATTTCGTACTGCTTGTCGCTGATCAAAGTCCGGACCCGGATGGTGCGCACTGGGAAGAGTTTTTTGGAATTAAGACAGCATTTTTCAAAGGACCGGCCACGCTTGCTTACAGGTATGACATGCCGGTGTTTTTCGTGCACCTTGAGAGAATACGAAGACATCATTACCAGATGCATCTGGTACCATTATGTCTAAACCCAAATGATTATAAAGTTCAAGACATCACGCGGATGTATGTGCAATCGCTTGAGCATCTTATCAAAGAAACACCATCATCCTGGCTATGGACGCATCGTAGGTGGAAGCACAAACCACCATCAGAAATTTAGTTTGTTCTATCGTTGCATCTCCAGGCATCAGTATATCTTTTTAATTTCGGCGCGCGTTTGAAGGGAGCTTACATTCATCAAAACAGCAAAACTTCTGCATGGGTAATTCGGTAATCGTGATACAGGACAAGAGATTCTGGAGGCAATTTGCGTTAGTCCTGATCGCGATGACCCTATGTCTGATCCTGACATTTATGTGGTTGCGTCGTTACACCCGTCATGGACAGCGGCTGCTACTACCTGATTATACAGGGCAAATCCTGGAAGATGCAATGAAGGATGCCAGGTCAAAGAGTTTCAGAATGGTGGTAGTAGATTCGTTGCACATCGTCGGCAAGCGTGGTCATGAAATCATACGTCAAAATCCCCTTGCAAATTCTCAGGTAAAAGAGAAGCGTACCATCTACGTCACTGTGACAAAGTTTGCTGCTGATAAAATTCCTTTGAACCGACTGCCATCTCTTTATGGAAAAAGTTTTGAGCGGAAAAAAGCAGAACTCAAAGCTGGATTTGAGATTCGTGCGGAGATCGTAGGGAGACAATATGATCCAGGTGAGCCGGACTATATTCTTGCGGTAATCTATGAAGGTGACACGATTATTGATCGA
Source organism: Bacteroidota bacterium (assembly GCA_031400515.1). Lineage (GTDB taxonomy): Bacteria > Bacteroidota > Bacteroidia > Chitinophagales > Saprospiraceae > DATDQA01. The sequence goes on along the minus strand of JANNQA010000146.1, from coordinate 15,278 downwards.
CAGAATCCGGGAGGTGATGTACTTATCGAAAAAGGGAGCGTTCTCGGCTTTGTACTATCTCAGCGTACTGGTGGACGTCTCCCAATTCCAGATCTGATTTGTATGACATATGCTGAAGCCCAATTTCTTCTGCAAAACAGCGGACTTGAAATTTCAGAGGTCATTCAGGAAGATCAAATCGTTGATCTCAATAGTGCCTATGTTTCGGGACAGGTCCCCGATGCTGCAGAAGGGACAATAGAACAGGGATCATCGATGAAAATCAGCCTTACCCGCGAAAAACCTGCGCATTGTCAGTGAGGAATTGCCGTCAACAGGTTTCTGCACCAAGTGGGATAATCACAAAGTCGCTAAGAGAACCTCTAAAAACTGTTTATTTGGCATTTCACCCCTACCCCTGAAGGGGAATAAATGAGCATCTAGGCTCCCTTTCCGCGAGCGCTGAAGCTACTCTGCGGACTGCGTCCGACAAAGGCAACTACGTCCGCCGACGGCGGAGGCGCTAGGGCGGGGGGTAAATTGTAAAAGCCGGTTTTTAGAGGTTCCCTTAATGTAATGATAGTATACTACATCTTCTGCCAGGCGAGAATACCTCCTGTTAGATTGTGTACAGATGAATATCCCTTCGAAGTAAGTAGTGATTTTGCCATTGAGCTGCGATTGCCACTGCGACAATAGACTACAATTTCAGTGTCCGAAGGCATTTGCAAATCTTCTGACCACTCCATAATCCCGCCAAGTGGAAGGTTTTCTCCACCAATATTGAACTCCTCATGTTCGTGAGGTTCGCGCACATCGATTAGTGTGATTTGCTCCTTGCGTTCGATGCGCTCTTTGAGTTCTATAGCTGTAATATCCGCCATGAGTGAAAATAAAAAATAAAAATGTCAGCCAAAGGCTGGCCAGCCTCTGGCTGGAAAATGAAAATTATAAACAGAACCATACTACACGAAGAGAGCACTTAGAACTTGTTCTTCCACATCATGGACTCTACCGGGCGAATTGACCGGGTTGCGTATTTCGCGCCGGGTTTTGAGTTATAGAGATTCAAAATTTCTCCATCCACCTGGAAGTAGATCAGTTGTCCGATCGGCATACCAGCATAAATACGCACCGGCTTTACACATGAGATTTCTAGAGTCCATGCATTACAGAATCCAACATCGCCTTTCCCCGCTGTCGCATGAATATCTATTCCAAGTCTGCCTACACTGGATTTCCCTTCTAAAAAAGGTACTGCCGCGAATGTCTCTGTGTATTCCAGGGTAACACCCAGGTAGATCTCTCCAGGTTGAATGACAAAGCCCTCTTCTCCAATATCAAAATGATTTACTTCGTTATGCTTCTTTGCGTCTAATACATCGTCCCGGTACGTTGCAAGGTGCGGCCCAAGATGGACATCGTAAGAATTTGTACCCAGATTGTTGATGTTGAATGGTTCAACGACAATACTACCATCTTCTATTGCTTTGAGGATTTGGGTATCGGTGAGTATCATTCCTTATCGGTATGTTTGAAAGGATGCAAAAATATACTTTCACAAGCGTAATGCGTTCTTGCATGTCATAGCGCACAGCGTACATTTGATGCGATGCCGTTAATCCTGGATATCAGAGTATATGAAAACGCCAGACTAGGAGTTTGGCGAATTGATGAGGCTCATGAGTTCTTTTCGACACGTTTGATTCTGTCAGCAACAGAGAAATCTTTTGTATCCACTTTGCAAGAATCAAAAAAACTTGAGTGGCTTGCCTCAAGATACATGCTGGATCAAATCATGGATCATTCAGAAAGGATTGATACCGGTACGTTGTCTTCCGGAAAACCGATTCTCCACGGTCGTGATGAGGAAATATCACTCAGTCATTCAGATCAATTTGTTGCCGCGATGATTGGAAATAATGCGGTAGGGATTGACATTCAACGCATCAGGGACAAAATTCTTCAATTAGAGAACAAATTTGCGAATCCTACAGAGTCGGCCCTCATCGACAGAACAAAGTCTATACTGCATTTGCATATTCTCTGGGGTGCAAAAGAAGTGTTGTACAAAATATATTCTAAGAAACAATTGAATTTCGTTTCCCATATTTTTGTAAATCTTCCAACGCAAGTTCAGGAAAGCGGTAATTTTTCAGGAGAAATTCGCATGACTGGAGAACAATTCCATGGTACGTTGAACTATCACCTATTGGACAATTATGTATTAGTATATGGTCAACGAAATCCTTAAAATGTCAAATCACTGGTTGTCTTTTATTGCACTGTTTTATTTAATTTGCATACTGTCGTGTAAACCAAATGTTACCTCAGCTCCGGCGAACGATGTAGCTTCTACAATAGAACTTCCTGATGATTTTATTGAATTTTACAAACAATTTCATCAGGATAGTCTTTATCAGATTTCACATATCGTCTTTCCTCTTCCAGGAACCATACAGGATACCACGGGTCGTGATTCTACCATCACCTGGCTTGCAGAAAACTGGATTTATCATAATGCCGTTTCGCCTGATGATCTTTGGTCAGTCGATTTTACAATACCAGTTGAAGGTGTTATTATCGAATTTATTCACACAAAAGAAGGCGGATACTGGATGGAAAGGCGATTCGCAAAAATGCGTGATGAATGGAATCTGATCTATTATCAAGGGCTTCGAGCGCCATTGTCAGAAGGTGAGAAGGCGAAGTAAGAAAACACAAACTCAAGTACAAGTACAAGTGCAAGTGCAAGTGCAATAAATCATGACGTTAGAGAGTGATTTCTCGACTCTCCGACAGGGCGGATCGTTCGAAATGCCAAATGAGAAAAACACAAACTCAATAAAAGAGAATATTGATTTTGAACCTTGAACCTTGAACATGGAACCTTGAACCTTAATTCAATTTGTATTTAATTCCCAGGGCACCGATTTCTTCAATAAAATGACTATCTGCATTCACTCTGCGCGCACTTGAGATGAGGCTAAGAAGAATGTCATCATGTTTATCATAGACCTGCAGTTTCAACTTGTGACTGCCGCCATGACGTTGACAAACTGCATCGATCTGTGAAATCAAAGATGGGCTTACTCTTTCAACAGGCATTTGCAGAGTGATCGACTCTGTCATCGACTCACCAATACTATTGAGAAGACGGATTTCCTTTGGTTGAAATGTATACTCTCCGCCATTCCAACCGACCTGATAAAATCCCTCGAGGTAAAGTGCCTCTCCAATTGTGAATAAGTCCTTGTACTTTTTGTAGTCTTCATTAAACAGCTTCAGTTCGAGAGAACCGCGGAAATCCTGTATTGTAAATATGCCGTACCCGGTACCTTTCTTACTTACACGATGTTGGGCATCAGTCACAATTCCCGCAATCTTGAGCTTACGATCCTTATAGTTGTCGATGAGATCCAGCGGGCAGTTCGTAAAATTCTCTACTTCAAGACGATAATCATCTAGCGGATGTCCACTCATAAAAATCCCTGTTACTTCCTTCTCACGCGTGAGCTTTTCAACAAGAGGCCATGGTTCTGCATTTGGTATCACAGGCTCGGATACATCACCACTTCCAAGAGTTCCAAACAGTGAATTTTGATTGTCTCGCTTTTGATCCTGAAAGGCAGCTCCGTAACGCAATAGGTGCTCAATAAAGGAGTCGAATTTCCCGGAGCGGGCGAAGTACTGTGCCCTGTGCATATTCTCAAATGAATCCAAGGCACCTCCAAGCACATAGCTTTCCAGGACTTTTTTATTGATATTCTTTGGATCAAGGCGACGAGTGATTTCAAATACACTCGTAAACGGGCCTCTTGCATTCCGTTCTACAAGCAACGCTTCCACCGGGCCATCTCCCAGATTTTTCAATGCCGAAAGACCAAACCTGATCTGACCTTTTTTATTGACGACGAAATTCAATCCACTCTCATTGACATCCGGCGGCAATACATCGAGGCCAATCCGCTTGCATTCCTGAAGGAAGAAATTGAGCTTTGAAATATCACTCTTATTATGAGTAAGTACGGCAGCCATGAATTCTGCCGCGAAGTGTGCCTTGAGATACGCCGTCTGGTATGCAAGAAGGCTATAAGCCGCAGCATGTGAGCGATTGAACCCATAGTCTGCAAACTTTGCCATGATTTCGAAGATCTCCTCTGCTTTCACCGGATCCACCTTCTTACCGACAGCCCCTTCGATAAAGATTTTCCGGTGCTCTTCCATCTCCTTCACTTTCTTCTTACCCATCGCGCGTCGCAGCATGTCCGCTTTGCCGAGGGTGTAATCAGCCATCACCTGGGCACATTGCATGATCTGTTCCTGATAGACCATAATTCCGTATGTCGGTTTCAGGACTTCTTCGAGCCATTCATGTGGATACTCGACTTTTTCTTTACCGTGTTTACGATTGATGAAAGATGGGATATAGTTCATCGGTCCGGGCCTGAATAGGGCATTCATTGCAATCAGGTCTTCGAGACTGGTGGGCTTCAGTTCACGGAGATATCTGCGCATGCCGTCAGACTCAAACTGAAAGATGCCAGTCATCTCTGCTTTTTGAAACAGTGAAAAGGTGGCCTCATCATCCAACGGGATCTCGTCAAGGTTTGGGACAGCCTCCTGACCTGATCGTAATTGAATGTTCACCAGGCAATCTTTGAGAATTGATAGAGTTCTTAACCCAAGGAAGTCCATCTTCAGCATCCCCGCCAATTCTACTGTGGTTCCTTCAAACTGCGTTATGAGCAGATCCGAATCCTTCGAAGTACAGACAGGGATATACTTCATGATGTCGTCCGGAGCGATGATGATTCCTGCTGCATGAATGCCTGTATTGCGAACAGTACCTTCCAACTTGACCGCGAGATCAAGCGTCTCTGCAGAAAGTCCACCGTTATGGAAGCTCTCATTCAGCTTCTTAATATTCGCGAGGTCGTCACCTTCCCAATTCTGTTCTATTTCTTTGACCGTACCAAGCAATCCTTTGAGTTTCACACCTGGTCTGCCAGGTACAAGCTTTGCAAGACGATCGGCTTCATCAAGTGGCAACGCAAGTACACGGGCAACATCACGGATCGAAGACTTGGCGGCCATAGTACCGAACGTCACGATCTGTGCGACCTGATTCTTTCCATATTTTTTTGCAACCCAGTCAATGACTTGTTGTCTTCCTTCATCATCGAAATCAATATCCATATCGGGCATGGAAATCCTTTCTGGATTCAGGAAGCGTTCAAACAAAAGATTGTACTTGATCGGATCAATATTGGTGATATAAAGACAATAAGCAACTACGGAACCCGCTGCTGATCCACGCCCGGGACCTACGCTCACACCCATCTTCCGCGCAGCATCGATGAAATCCTGCACAATCAGAAAGTATCCGTCAAATTTCATTCCTGCAATGGTCCCTAACTCGAAGTCGATTCGCTCCCGAAGTGGCGCAGTGATTTCACCATAACGCTTTTGTGCGCCCGTATACACGAGCGACCTCAGATAGTCGGATTGAGTCTTAAAGCCTGGAGGTGTGGCATAATTCGGAAGAATAATATTACGGGCAAGATCAGGCGCAGTGATTTTGTCATAAATCTCAATCGTGTTGTCCAGCGCTTCCGGAATATCAGCGAATAGCTTCGACATTTCAGCTTTCGTCTTTACATAGAAATCGCTACTGGGGAATGAAAAGCGATCCGTCTCAGCGAGTTTAGTATTCGTATTGACACAAAGCAAGACATCATGAGGTTTCCAGTCCTCTTCTTCCAGATAGTGTGCATCATTGGTACAAATCACTTTGACATTGTACTTCTTTGCAAATCCGAGTAAGACCTGGTTCACATCTTCCTGGCTTAGTCCACTGCGGTCAATATTCTCCATGTTGCGGTGACGTTGCAGTTCGATGTAGTAATCATCACCAAAGATGTCGAGCCACCAACGCAAACTTTTCTCTGCCTCCTCAAGCTTCCCACGCACGATCAGTTGTGGAATCTCAGCACCGATGCAACAACTTGTGGCAATAAGACCTTCCTGATACTGAAGCAGGAGTTCTTTATCGATCCTCGGAAACTTACCATACAGTCCTTCGATAAATCCGAGTGAACAAAGTTTTGATAGGTTGATATATCCTTTGGGATCTTTTGCAAGCAGGAGTTGATGAAATCGATCATCTGATTCGCCATGTGATTTTGCAAATGCCTGCTTTCTTCGATCCGCAACCATATAGAACTCGCATCCTACTATAGGTTTGATACCGCGTTTATTGGCTTCAGCAACGAATTCGAATGCGCCGAACATATTCCCGTGGTCAGTGAGGGCCACAGCTTTCTGACCATCCTGAAGTGCTTTATCCATGAGAGCAGGGATATGAGTTGCTCCATCCAGAAGGGAATACTGCGTATGACAATGGAGATGGACGAAATCAGGCATTGGAGGGTTGGTTTGGAAAGGTGTAAAGATATAATCTGTTACGGGTTGCGGGGTATAAGTTATACACCGAATAATGAGATAGAAAGCCAAACCGACATCCAAAGCCACTGAAGCTAGTGCTGTGCAGGGTAGCCTTCGGCGAACGCGGTCGGCGGCACGCTGTCGCCATACTTATAGCATCAAATCAGAATCAGAATCCTCTCTGTCCTATGCCCTATGCTCCTTCACAGCGCCCTGGGCAGCCGCAACCCGGGCAATTGGAACGCTGAATGGGGAACAACTGACATAGTCCATCCCTACACTATGACAAAATTCAATTGACTTCGGATCACCGCCGTGTTCTCCACAGATGCCGATTTTGAGATGGGGTTTAACTGAACGACCTCTTTCAACTCCCATTTTTACCAATTGTCCGACACCTTGCTGATCGAGTGTGCTGAAAGGATTTTCCTTTAGGATGCCTTTCTCTTCGTAAAACGACAGGAACTTTCCGGCATCATCGCGCGAATATCCAAACGTCATTTGGGTAAGGTCATTTGTTCCAAACGAAAAGAACTCAGCATGTGTCGCAATCTCATCTGCAACCAGAGCTGCCCTCGGAACTTCGATCATCGTTCCGATTTTAAACTCAATAGATTCCTTTCGTTCATCAAAAACCTTTTTTGCTTCATTTCTGATGAGATGTTCCTGGAAGATCATTTCATTCAATGTACCCGTGAGCGGCACCATGATTTCTGGTAACGTGTTGATGCCACGTGATTTGACATTCAGGGCAGCTTCAATAATTGCACGCGTCTGCATTTCTGTGATTTCCGGATATGTATTGCCAAGCCTACATCCACGATGGCCGAGCATCGGATTCGTTTCGCTTAGCTGTTCGACCTTGTATTTGACTTCTTCCAGTGATATCCCGATTGCATTCGCCAATGCCATCTGACTTTTTTCCTCTTTCGGCAGGAATTCGTGCAACGGCGGGTCAAGAAGGCGGATTGTCACCGCAAGTCCGTCCATCGCTTCGAATATCTCTTCAAAGTCACTCCGTTGCATTGGAAGGAGTTTGGCAAGGGCGATCCTGCGACCCTTTTCATCTGATGCCAAAATCATTTCACGCATTGCCTGGATGCGGTCCGGATAAAAGAACATATGCTCGGTCCTGCAGAGTCCGATCCCTTGTGCACCAAATCCCCTGGCAACTCGCGCAGCTTCGGGCGTGTCGGCGTTTGCCCGCACATGCATCCGCGCATAACGATCAGAAACGACCAGGAGTTTTTCAAAATCCCCATCAATCTTCGGTGTGATCGTTTTGATCTTACCTTCAAACACTTCTCCTGTGCTCCCATTGAGTGACAACCAATCACCTTCATGATAATTCTTGCCGTTGACAAGCATATTATGCGTGCCATAGTTGATACTGATACCGCCGGCTCCCGAAATGCAACATTTCCCCATGCCACGTGCGACGACGGCTGCGTGTGATGTCATACCTCCACGGGCGGTAAGGATTCCATTTGCAGCACTCATTCCTTCGAGATCGTCGGCAGAAGTTTCTGTACGTACGAGTATCACATCTTTGCCCAGTGCTTTCAGTTCGGAAGCGCGTTGAGAAAAAAAGGTGATCGCCCCCGAAGCGGCACCAGGAGATGCCGGTAAGCCAATGGTAATCGGCTTTATTTTTTTTAGAGCCTTAGTATCAAAAATCGGGTGCAACAACTCGTTGATCTTGTGCGGATCGATGCGCAGAATCGCTGTGGGTGTATCAATCAGACCTTCGTCAAGCATATCCATTGCGATCTTGACCATTGCTGCTCCTGTGCGCTTGCCATTGCGTGTCTGCAAAATCCAGAGCCTGTTTTCCTGGATTGTAAACTCGAGATCCTGCATATCCTTGAAATGCGTTTCAAGAATTTTCTGATTTGCATTGAGTTCATTGTAGACCTCAGGCATATACTCTTCAAGAGAAGGGTACATCCTTGCACGCGCATCTTCTGATATTCCGACAAGATGTGCCCAGGTTTGACCACCTGCTTTCGTGATCTGCATTGGTGTACGTGTACCGGCCACCACATCTTCACCCTGCGCATCAACAAGGTATTCTCCGTTAAAAACATTTTGACCTGTTGCTGCATCTCTTGTAAACGCGACTCCTGAAGCGGAGTGATCACCCATATTGCCATAGACCATTGCCTGCACATTGACGGCTGTGCCCCATGTATCGGGATATCCATTCAACTTCCGGTAAAACACGGCACGTGGAGTGAACCAGCTTTCGAAGACTGCGATGATAGCATTCCAGAGCTGATCAGACGGAGATATAGGAAATGGCTTTCCTGTATACTTTAAAATGACATCCTTGAACAAGGCTACCACAAGCTTCAGATCTTCCAGAGTAAAGCCACGGTCATTTTCATAATGATTCTTCTCTTTGATTTCATCCAGGATGGTGTCAAACACATCTTGTTCGCCGTCATGAAACGTATTGACTTTCATCACCACATCTCCGTACATCTGAATAAATCTCCGATAAGAGTCCCAGGCAAATCTTGATTTACCTGTCTTTTTGGCAAGGCCCTCAACCACTTCATCGTTCAGTCCTACATTCAGGACAGTATCCATCATACCAGGCATGGATGCCCTTGCTCCTGAACGCACAGACACGAGAAGCGGATTGGACGTATCTCCGAAATTTGAACACATAATCTCTTCTATATGGCGTAAGCCCGTTTCCACGTCATGGCGCAGCTCTTCAATAATTCGGTCGCTTCCAATTTGTTGGTATTCATTACAGGTTTCCGTAGTGATGATAAATCCCGGAGGCACATTCAATCCGATGAAGCTCATTTCGCAGAGATTCGCGCCTTTGCCACCGAGGAGTTCTTTCATAGAACCATTCCCTTCGGCTGTTTTGTTGCCGAAGGTGTAGACCCGTTTATCCTTTGGAGTTGACATTGCTCTAGTGTTTTACAATATCAAATTTGAGTCGGTTGAATGGTGAGCTTAATGACAAAAATCAGTGGCAGATATGATGTCCATCTTCCAAATTATTGATTTTCACCCAGGGTATGTGGAAGTGGGAATAAATCCCACCCTACGGGGTTTCTCACAATTGAGCAAATCAACATCTTTCATATAGCTATGAAGTCTGTCTCATGTATCATTCTAATACTCCCGCCCCAGCGGGAGAATAAATCTCTCATAAAAGTTGCGGCATGAGATCCTTCGCCATGGTCGAAATTCATCGATGCATATGATCCATATCATTTCGTGTCTTCCATTTTTGTGTCTCTTTCGCGCGCTTCGTGTACGATTTTAACCTATTTTTGGAGAATGAAAAAACGTGGTCTCTTTCGTACCATCTTTCTCATCATATTGCTTCTCCTGGTGGCAATCCAATTCATACCAGTCGATAGAAGCGCTCCTGCAGTAAATCCTTCACAGGATTTTGTTGCAGTGATGAACCCACCCGGACAACTTGGAACATTGATCAAAGAGGCATGCTATGATTGTCACTCTCACGAGACGGAGTACCCTTGGTATTCTTATGTGTCACCTGTATCGCTATGGCTGCAGGGTCACATAAATGAAGCCAGAGAAAAAGTCAACTTTTCGATTTGGACCACCTATTCGGCCGCTGATACTGATCATGCGGTAGAGGAGGTCGTGGAAGTGATTGAGAAAAAAGAAATGCCATTGAAGAGTTTTACCTGGACACATCCTGAAGCTCGGCTCTCCGATGCCCAGAGGACAGAGATGGTGTCATGGTTCAAAACATTAAGAACAGGTGCAAGTGAGAAGAGAGGTGAGGGTGACAACGGCGATGAAGAAGCAGGACAATAGTCCTAAAATTCTATGACTTTTTTTTGCGTAGTACATGACAGATTGCACGATTCAAAATTATTATTCGCTCTAACGCTCGCCCAGTAGCAGTATCGCTTCATAGTGCGAAGGTTCTGCATACGGTTCGAGGTCAGTACTTCTTTAGTGAAAAAAAAACACCGGCGCATGCTATCATGCACCGGTGATAAAAACGGTTTTGTATAAAAATCGTTTAGTCTATTGTCTCTGTAAAATCACCATTCCTTGATCTGCGAATCCATTTGTCCATGTATAGGTGATCCGTCCTGTCGTATTGTCGAAAACACCATCACCTGTAAATATTGTCCCAAAAGGCTCTGGTGAATTTGCCACCGTGACTTCCCCACAATTGTATACTATGTTGCCTGGAGTGTCATTTGGTGAAGTGATGCCAAAGACATCATACCACTCGAAATACAGACCACCCGTGATATCTGAAACCGCAAACGTCGATGGCGTCGACATCGTGATCTGTACGGTGTTACCTGAGACAGTAACCTCGCCCGGACAACAACCATCAGTCGATGTGCCTTTCGCAGAGATCACGAGATATGTGCCCGAAATATCGAACGGTGTACAGGTAATTGATGTGTTCACACGGAATGTGAAAGCCCCATTTGCTGCACCGAGTGGACCTGTTCCGATGTTCAGAAAACTTTCCTGTGCTGACACGACGACATAGTCAGGATAGACACGTCCGTCCGTCAAATAGACAATTGGCCTGAATGCAAAATTGCCACCGCGGGAAGCATCAGAGAATCCAGGTATCCCAAACACAGTCGCAAATTCACTGGCGCTGTATTCAAGTCGTGCATGACCATTCACGAAATCTGATTGACTCAGTGTCTGCATGACCTTGATTTCATCCTGGTACTGAGCAGTGATTTCTACTTTGTCGATGTCTGTGTTCTCACTATATGCATCGACTGCAAAAAAGTCCGTATTAACTGTCTGATAGTTGATCTGTGGATGAGCCTGATCTACCACAAGGCGCATGTTTGCTGCGGTCTGGTATTCAGGGATGTGTATTTTGTCTTCGTCCTCACATGCTGTAAACACGAGGATCGCAGAACAAACTGGGAGGAGATATAAAATATTTTTCATTGTGATTTTCGTTGAATTTTTAGTAATACTTTAATTCGCATCCCAGAATATACCATCCGTGTATTGATTCTTTTGTGCCGGAGCATTTCCATTGTTCGTGATATCATTGGCACTGTAGAGCAATGACACTGGATATGGATTTGTTTGGATGGAGAACGTGTTGAGATCCATTGCCGGATCACAGACCTGTGGATAGCCAGTGCGCCGGATATCGTTATAGGATTCTATACTGAATCCAAATTCCTGAATCCATTTCTGTGTCATCACGATTTCCAACTTTTCTTCCTGACTTCCTTTATCATAGCGTGCGAGCACTGCACTAACATAATCTGAGATGGCACTTGCCGAAATCGCCGGTGCACCAACTGAGGCCGCGATGACATTCACTTTTACAAATGACTTGTTCATTGCACTTTCCAGCATAACCCGTGCATTGTCAGTAGTCCCAGCGGTGAGTGCAAGTTCAGCGCGGATATAATCTACGCTTGCTGCTGTCAGAATGCGCTGAGCAGATGCCCCTTTGAGTCCACTAATGTTAGAGACATTCACTCCTGAACCATCATCGTATGCGCCGCCTACAGGATACAGCCCAACGACAGTCTGAGAATTGGCCTGATCAAAACCTTCATTCGGATCACGATCAAATGAACCAAACCAAATCGAAAGAAACTCTCCATCCCTGAAAGATTCAGGATTCTGAGCTGCCTCACCTGGGGAGAGTTGATTGTAGAAATAATAAGGGATACGCGGATCAGTGATCCCCGTCATCAAGCCGTTCTGACATGCCTGTTCACCTTTCATCAATAGATAGAAATATGGAGAGATGTAGTACTCAGGGTCCGCCTGTGCATATTCTCTGATGAATCCCGGATTGCGATTTTCCGGAGTGATGCTTGTCCTATATAAGAGTTGAAAATCCTCTGCTGGAGATGAGATCAACGGAGAACTCAACAAACTGTTTACTTCACCAGCATCGTACAAGCTCGTCAAGCGCACTTTGTTATAGAGATTCAGTTTCAGAGAGTTCGCATACTTCTTCCATTTATTCAAGTCTCCACCATAGATGAGATCATCGGCACCAGGATTCACAGTTGCTGCATTCAGATCTGCGATACCTTCATCGATCAGGTCAAACAACTGCTCGTAGATGACGTTATCCGGATCAAAGTGTGGAAACTTAAACTGCGTAGGGTCTCCTGCTTCTGAATAAGGCATGTCGCCCCACAAATCCACCATCAACGAAAACATATGTGCCTTCATCACTCTGGCAATCCCGGAATACGCTGTTCTGTTTTCTTCTGTGCCTTGCAAGATCAACTGATTCAAATCAGGTAATGCCACAGTGTAGAGTTTCTCCCAGCATTCTGAGAGAGAAAATTCATTTGCTGGAATCTTATAGTCGTCATGATTCCCGCGTTGCACAGTTTGATGGACATATACGGAAGTGAGCTCAGATATTCCTGCAGTGCCAATACCCAGTGCACCAAACATGGTTGCTTGTGCGTAGGGCAAAATCGTCCTTAGCTCTGCATGAGTCGGATTATTCGGATCATCATTGATATCGAGAAAATCTCCACAGCTCCATAGGAGAAGGACGGATAAAAACGCTCCAATTTTAGTCTTCATGATTTCGCTTGGTTTGAGTTTTAGAAAGTGAATTTGAGATTGACTCCATACCTGCGGATAGAAGGCAGGTTCTGGAATTCAAATCCCTGAAAGTTTGCATCACCGAACGTATTTGTCTCAGGATCGAAGTTTGCATCCTTAGGAAAGTGTGGTGCATTGTACCACAGATTTCTGCCTACGAGATTGATGCTGATTCCCTTAAATGGAAGTTTCTGTAATGCTTTTTCAGGTATGTTGTAGCCCAATGTTATCTCACGCAGACGAATGACAGTGGCATCGAAGACCAACCATTCATCCTGTGCATTGGAACCAAAGGTCGTGCCGAACCACAGATCGTTTTGTTCGATGAAAGTTTGATTGACAATTTTATTTCCACTTTCATCGAGGATTGGCTGCAGTGTCACTGGATCACCATATACGCCCGGGATGACAGCACCCAGTTCGCGATTTTCAGCCTGGAATGCTAATACACCACGGCCCATATATTGGTTGACTGTTTCAGAGTACAGATCGCCGCCTTGTTTCCAATCCAGCACAAAGCCGAGGTTGACTCCTTTCCATGAGAGTGAGTTAGAAAGGCCAAGTGTAAAGTCGGGGTTTGGGTTTCCGATGATCTCCTCTTCCACCGCGTTTAAAACCTGACCATTGCTTCTGTCTATCAGTAGATTCCCTTCTTCATCTCGTGCACTGACTGTACCTCTGAAGACCCCATACTCTTCGCCAACGCGGAGTACAGGAGTCACCGCCCCACCAAACAACGGACGAATCTCGATCTCCGTCACATCGTCAAACAGCTCTTCAACTGTGGTCTTATATTTTGTAAAGGCTGCGGAGATATTCCACTCAAAATTCTGCGTAGACACAGGCGTCAGTCCTAATGTGAGTTCTGCACCTACAGATTTTAATTCACCAAAATTGGTATAGAACGCATCATAGCCTGAAGCTGAAGGCAACGAGAGATTGGCAAGTTGGTCTGTACTTGTCGTCTGATAAACAGAAGCATCGATTGTGATTCTGTTATTGAGGAATCCCAACTCCACACCGGCTTCCATATCAGTTGTAAACTCCGGATTCAGATCAGGATCCTTAAGCACGTTTTCTAATGTCAATCCTGCCTGCCCACCGAACGGAAAGTCAATATCCCGGACACCTGCTGTCAGATTATCTGGTTCGCCGAGATTGACGTAGTAAATAGGTGCGAGAAGATATGGATCAGCATCGGCGCCGACTTTAGACCAATTCAGTCTGATCTTGCCATTGCTGAGCACACCGGTCGGATCCATATTCAAGGCCTCAGAAAACACGAATGCAAGACTTGCTGAGGGATAGAAATATGATCTGTTGTCGACCGGCAACGTAGAAGACCAGTCATTGCGTCCAGTCAATGAAAGGAAGAGATATGAGTTGTAATCAAATGTCAATTCACCAAACACACCGATGAGCCGTTGTTTTTCCAAGTCGCCTCCGTTTGTGACCTGAGAAATGGTATTGTCGACATCGATGATATTGAAATCGAGCATTTGGGTGCCCTGGAAGTTTTGCGAGTTTGTCATCCGTTGATTCATGTTGTGACCAATGCGAGCCTGGATTGCAAAACTCTCACTGAAGCGTTCCTTCCTTGAAAGCATCAGGATAGATTCTATTTCTTCAAAATTGTGATAGCCGGCAAGTACTTCGCCCAATCCACCTGCACCGCGTGATCCAGGTCTGAACCATTCAAGATCATTCTGGTTGTAAGTATTGATGCCTATACGGTAATCGATATCAAAGAGTTTCTTGACTGAATAGCCAGTACTGAGATTGGCCACTGTACGCGTGACATCAGAGTTAAAGCCATTGTATTTTGCTGACCACAATGGATTATCTGCAGTTCCACGGCCAAGCATAAAGATGCTCTCATGCGTGATAGGATCTTCAAAAGGCTGCCCATGCAAATCCCAATTCCGACCCTGGTATAGTGTTCTGGCCATAAATGAGGATGTTTCAGTTGAAGCCGGCGCACCACCTTGAAGCCCCTCCTGTAGAGAACTTGTATATGAGAGATTGACACCCATTCTGAAACCATTATTGAATTCATTGTTTCCTCCAATGGCAAAACTGGTTTTGTTATAGGCACTATTCGGGATAATTCCTGAATGATCCGTGCGCGAGATCGTGGTCACAAATGAACCCGTTGTTCCTAATGGTGTGCTCAGCGTGACTGAGTTGTCAGAGACCAATCCCGTTTCGAAGACATCACTCACATTATTTGGATAAGCTCTGTATGCGACGCGCGGAGTCACACCTGGTGC
>JANNQA010000117.1:0-13309 GCA_031400515.1 Bacteroidota bacterium | reverse complement strand
TCCTGAGCTGCTGGATAGCCCATTCCGACACTCTATAATAAAGCGGGCTCAGGTAAAAGGACTACTGACTGTAGAAGTCGTCGATCTGCGCGTGTATGGTATCGGGCCTCACAGGCAAATTGATGACTATCAGTATGGCGGCAGCGCAGGAATGGTGATGATGGCTGAGCCTCTTGCAAATGCCATTGAAGCACTATGCCGGGATCGGAAGTACGACGAGATTATTTTCCTCTCGCCTGATGGGATACGTCTGGATCAGTATGTAGCCAACAATCTTTCAATGAAGGAAAATTTGCTCCTGATCTGTGGTCACTACAAAGGCATTGATGAACGAATCCGGCAGTTGTATGTGACGCGTGAGATTTCGATTGGTGACTATGTCCTCAGTGGGGGAGAGATGGCCGCAGCAGTGCTGGTTGATGCATTAGGACGCCTGATACCCGGAGTACTCAGTGATGGGACATCGGCACTCGAAGATTCCTTTCAAGATGGATTGCTAGCGCCCCCAGTGTATACAAGACCTGATGAATTCCATGGATTGAAAGTACCAGATGTACTCCTATCCGGTGATCATAATGCTATTGCAAAGTGGCGGGAAGAACAGGCGATGGACAGGACAAGGAAACGAAGGCCGGATTTGCTGGATGACGAGAGTGTTTAATGTTCAATGTTTGATGTTGAATGCAGAATATTGAATACAGAATGTCGAATACAGAATGTTGAATACAGAATGTAGAATGTCGAATATAGAATGTCGAATGCTATCTTCTGAATTTGAAGTATTGAGCCAAAGGGTGTGTCTTGTTTTGCAACATAGCCGAAATGATTTCCATGCCGAGTACTGAAAACGTGATGCCATTTCCCCCAAAACCAAGGACAAAGTATGTGCTCAGAAAATCAGGATGCTTGCCGATATATGGTAGCGCGTCCTTGGTTTCCCCAAAGGTGCCGGCCCAGATAAAATCGGCTCGAAAATCATAGTCCGGTAAGATTGATTTGAGATATTTTGTCAGTCTCTCAGATTTTTTGGATAATAATCTGTCCCTCCGTCTCGCGTTGACAAAATCCTCATCCTCTCCACCAATGAGTAGTCGGTTGTCATCTGTTGTACGCAGATACATGTATGGATCAGCGGTATTCCAAAACAGTGTATTACTGAGAAACGACTGATCATCTTCAAATCTCTCACCAATGATTGCGTAAGTGGAAAGCAACCTAACGAAGTTGTCGGTGATGATCTCTGTGGATTCATAGCCAGTGCAGTAAATCAGATGTTTTGCTTTTATCGTATTGCCATATTCGGTATATCCTGTTACTCCATTGCTGCGATAGTCGACACTTTGGAGATTTGTTTTATCATAAACTGCAAGTCCGTTCTTGTGGTTGAATTCAAGAATATCGTGTGTTAAATGAAACGCATCCACACTTGCCGCCTGCTCTGAGAGAATCCCACCATATGACTTGTGGAGATGATATCGACGTTCGATGTCTTTGCGTTCCAACCATGTAACGAGCAGGCCATGTTGCTGGCGTGTTTCGAATTCAGTTTTTAGAGATGAAAGATCCTGCCTCCGGGCGGTGAAATGGAGCGATTCTTTCTTCCTGAAGCCTGAATCAGATTTTATGTCCCGCACCAGATTACTTAATGTGTCTATAGCTGCAGAACAAGCAAGGTAGGTCTCTACTGCACCTTTCTCGCCGATGATTTCAATGAGTTTGTGCAGAGGAATATCCAGTTCATACTGCAACATTGATGTGGTAGCCGAAGTACTTCCATGTCCAATTTCCCGCCGGTCGATCAGTGTGGTATGATATCCATCCGCGATACATCGATGTGCGATCAGGCTTCCCGTAATTCCTCCGCCGACGATCAGGATTTCCGTTTCGATGTCCTGTCTGAGGGAGGGATACGAGTTGAGGATACCATTTTTTACAAGCCAAAAGGGTTCACTTGATCCGAGTTTCATATCGTTGTTAATCTTCCTTCACCAAAATCTCACATGCCCCGAGCAAGGCTTCCTGGTTTGCTTCGATACTTGAGGTAATCCGTTTCATTGATCTGGCGCAAGATGGTGAATGCAGAATGTTGAATGTTGAAGACTGAAGACTGAAGACTGAAGACTGCGGACTGAAGACTGAAGACTGAAGACTGTGGACTGAAGACTTCTTACTGAAGCTCCCTCATAAATTATAAACTGTATTCAAGCAATGGTGCCCTCGCCGGGTGTTTAACTAATTGTTCGCTTCTGATAGAGTCTTCAATTGTTAATCTGGCCATCAGGTAACTGACTGTTGACTCTGCACCTTGATTGAGATTAACACAGGTTTCTTCCAACCCGTCATAACATCCGCCCGTGCAGGGGTTGTAAATGATTTGGTGCAAATGGTTATATCCTAAAAACCAATTGAATGCCGTACGCATCTTTTTCAGGTAATTCTCATCTGCAAACACTTCGTGGAATTTTCCTAATGCAAGAATTGTATAAGCTACATCGATGGGTTGTTCGCCGCTAATAGCAGATGGCGCTGAAGGCTCTCCTTTCCGCAACCAGGCTTTATTTGAAATGACCTTTATGCTGCCATGTACCAGTGTCTTCGACAAAAGAAAATCAAATGAGGACTTCGCAATTTCCTGATATACTGGCTCATTTGTAGCCAGCCATGCACACAACATTGCCTCTGGTAAAATGCTGTTAGCATACGTAAGATAACTTTCAAACCACTGCCACTCGTTATCCTCTTCATGACGATACATTTGTACCAATCTATCGGAAAGCAGTCGTATTAACGACAAGTCATCGGCAGATTGATTTCTGAGATTACGATAGTACAACCCCTTTATCACAAATGCCATTGCACGTGTAGAGTGTATTTCAGTTGTGTTTACCAATGCCCTTTTCATTACGGACTCGGCATCTATCACAAGATCTTGTGGCAATATTTTTCCCAGTGAGATCAAATACCCTAATGCCCAAATTGCTCTTCCGTTTGCATCTTCAAGGTTGGTCTCATGATTTTGTGCTGTAAATTCCTGTTGTTTGTCCACATAATTCAGAAAATAGCCATTGAGTTGAAAACAATGTTTGATGAACGCGAAATAGATACCGATATATTTCACATCGGCTTCGTCACTTGTCAATTCAAAATGCTGGCACAGTGCAATCATTGCCCGCGCGTTGTCATCAAGCGTGTACCCTGATGCAATATCTGGTTGATTGATTTTGGAAAACTGAATCATGCCAAATTCGGTGGTAAGCTTTTTGACATGATCAAGATTGACCGCAGGGAGATTATAACGGAGCGAAATCTGACCCCCACACATCTGTTCGAATAAGATTCCATGTGCGAGAGCTGAATTTTCCCATGCCGTAGATGCCATCCTATGCAGCCCGTTGGAGCTGATGTTCATTCTCTTTTGCTCATCACCAAGTAAGCTGATCACGGATTCGCTTAATTGTTGTGCGTTTTCGAAGTCAATGATCACACCTGCATCATTTCCAAGTACTTCCCGCGCGTGAGGAATAGGCGTTGATATTACAGGGCAACCACAACTGATGGCATAAGAAAACGTGCCACTCACGGCCTGGTTAGGGTCCCTTGACGTGAATAGATAAATATCCGTAAGCTGTAAATACTCGAGCAAATCAGGCAAGGGCAAAAATTTATTTATAAATTTAACATTGCTCTCCAGTTGTAATTGGACAATCTTTGCCTCAAGCATGTGGCGATACGTTTCTCCTTCCTGTTTTACTACGGATGGATGTGTCTTGCCGATAATAAGGAAGAGGACATCAGGGTCTTTCTCTATAATTGCCGGAAGGGCTTCCAGTGTTGTTTCAATACTCTTTCCCGAACTGAGCAAACCAAATGTGGAGAGCACATGCCTCCCCGATAACTGATATTTCTTCTTGAGGTGCTCTTTGGCCAAATGCGGAACAAGATGTGTGCCATGAGGAATCACGGTAATTTTTTCACGTGGAATGTCATAGTCATTCATCAGAATTTGCGCCGAAGTGTTGGTCATGACAACCACAGATTCTGAAATGTCGGCGATATGCCGGACTTTTAAATTTAAAGATTCATGAGGCCGGGGCAATACGGTATGAAATACCACGACAACCGGTTTTTCCACGATACGTAACATTTGTTCGAATTCATCCTCCTTTGCCCCAAACAAACCGAACTCGTGCTGAATTATGATGAGTCGTATATCAACATCGGCGTTCACAGTTTTCGCCAATTTGGTAAATGCCCCTGGTTGATCTATGTTGAGGATAAATTTTACGTCATCAGTGTACGTATGCATTTCGCTTTCCGATTCCAACGGACAAATTCTGATGTGAAACGACTCGATGAATTGATGATTAAGAGCCTTTATCAGATCCTCGGAATACGTTGCGATGCCGCATTCTCTGGGAGGATAGGAAGTGATGAATAAAATTTCAGGGTATGGGGCTGCAGAATAAGTATCTGGAATAGCCAGCGCCTCCTTCGATTGATGAAAGCCATTGTGTTGTCCATTTGCTGAATGGCCATTATGATTTACACGGATTTCATTTTTCAATCTCGATAGTATTTAACCTTAGCTCGTTTAACAATCCGGAAATACTGACAGAGGCACAGGCAATACGTTCATCTGCTGCCCCATAATAGATGTAAAGCGTATCGTCGAACAACGTAGTGCCGGTAGGGAAACACACATTGTTTACTTCACCTTTCAACTCCCACTCTTTTTCAGGTTTAAACAAAGGATATGGCAGGCGCGCGAGTTCTTTTTTAGGATTTTGTAAATCGAGCAATGATGCACAAGCCGAATACACATATCCTTTTATAGCGTCATAAACCCCATGATAAATCACCAGCCATCCGTCTTCGGTTTCTATGGGTGGACATCCGCCTCCGACATAACTTACTTCGTGTTCATATTTTGGTGTGAGCACGATATTCTCGTCGAGATGAAAAAAATAGTTTTGCCAAAATTCCGGAGTGAGTTCTTCAAGATTGTCTATCGCAACAATCTGCATATCGGGTTTGATACGATGCAAAAAGTACAACTTGCCATTTATTCTCCTTGGAAAGAAAATGACATTCTTATCCCAAAGTAAAACCGGTTTGCCATGATTTTCCTGAACACCCTGATGCTTATTGTACCGGAGATATTTCTCGTGAATCGCATGCTTGCATTCGGCGAGATGGCAAAACTCCGCGTATGTAATCTGAGGCACAATGATACCCTTCTTTTCAAAGGACACGAGATCTTTAGATACAGCTAATGCTCCCATGGCATTCACTCCGTCATAGGCGGTGTAAGTGAGATAATAGAGGTTATCCACTTTTACAATCCGTGGGTCTTCTACGCCATGCGATTCATATTCGGATTGGGGAAACAGGATGGGGATATCGCAACGTTCGACCACATTCAAAGGGCCTTTCAGTTTGCAATAGCCGATGCTGGAGTAATTGCCTTTGCTGACCGCCCGATAAAACAGGTGGACATCATCTCCTTCCTGAATCGTCGCAGGATTTAATACACCCTCATTTTCAAAACCGAGTGTGGTTTTATGCAACAGGATTCCTTCTTTCTTGACGTCTATCATTCATAAACACATTTAGTAAGCTATTTCTCATCGCTCATTCAAAGGATATAGGTTTCTTCGCAATCATGCCGGGTGATCATATTGTCCAGGTCAACACAGATTTCATCCCCGGAGTTAGCTGCTATGGCTACATGGTACATGTCAGGATATATCTTAAAGTTTTTACACCAATTCGGAATAAGTTCGCCATTATGATAAATCAACTCGATGGTGGCATCGATTTTCCATACGTGATACAATCCATCCTGACTTTGTTCAATCCTAAGCGACATCGGCACCGTTGTTTCGGTTATTGTACAAGCCGCCGAGAGTAGCATAGAAATCAGAATCATGAGCTTCATCGTATTTGCCATTTATCCATCGTGTGCAAGGAGGTTTAGGTGGAGACATCGGAAAGAAGGACTATAGGACTTAAAGTCTCTAGTGTCAAGAGATCCAGATAAATACCTGATTTAAGCGGGCGTTGGTTTATTTAGGATGCAGTTATTAAAATCACCTGCTCCTTGTTTTCTTAGCAGGCGGAGCATGCACGACTGCGGCTGGTTTGGATTTTTCCGAATTCAACTTAGCTTTCTTATTTGTGGGAAGCCCGCCTCCGTCTTGAGTGGCTTTTTTGGCTATCTGTTTGAGGATCTTCTGAATAGACTTTTTTGATTTATTTGTCAGTACAGCCTGCTGATCACTAATTACCTTTTTGACCCCAACAAGAAGTCTTGCTTCAAGCAATTTTCGATCTCTGTTTTTCATGGGTATATCTACGTTGATTTGTGAGTCGTATTTGGTGAAATATGAAATATTCCAACGCTGCAAGATGCGCTGTTATCAGCTTAAGGACGTTATACAATTGCGGAAAAGGATTGCATTATTCCCATATGTCGTGGTTCATGCCCACCAATACACACACAATAATCAGAATCTCATTTTCAACGATTGACGCAGGTTTCGGCGCAATCATAGTCCATCAATTACAAGATTTGTTCGCTTCTCAGCATCAATCTTCCATCGTGATGATATCACATACACTCAGCAGTGCGGCCTCATTGGCTTTGATATATGCATCTGCAATTTCACAGAGCTGATCAATGTTTTGTTCGGAAGCATCATCCATTTCGCTGTTTTCTTCCGGAATATTCATGTTGAATCGTTGATAGCGAAGGGAACCGTCCTGATAGGGTGGGAGCAAGTGTTGCATAGTATAGTGTGTGCTCTCAGCTACACTCTGCATAAACACACTGGAGAGCAATGGATTCAGCCATTCGGCGGTGCGCCAGTTTTTTGCATCTTTTCCTGAAATACTTTTAGGACTTGTCCCGGTCCCGAGTGAAAGCATATAGAAGGGTAGGTCATCATCTGTCGCCTGCACTACCGGATTGAAGGCCTTGCTACCTGAGATCTTAAACAATTCCTTTGCTTCGGCAAAGGCGAGGATCGCTGGATTATTGGCAAACACACCTCCATCGACAAACACTAATTCATCGCCTGGTGCACCTTTGAGAATAGATGGTTCGAAATACGTGGGAGCTGCCGAAGTAGAACGTGCGATTTCTTTGATTAGAAAATCTTCTTTATTGTCCTGTGTGTGATGGCTTTTGGCCAGTCTTGAAGAAAAGTAAAATGGTTTACCCACTTCGATGTCATAGGTAGTCACAAGCACATCAGGTTTGACTTCACTGAGCCGCTTGTCTTCGAAGTATGTAGTAAGCAGCTTTTCCATATTTGCACTGTCATACGGATTGGCCGTCAATTGCTCACTAAACTTGAAGATTGAACCCAGCCTGGACACGAGATCTCTTTTGCGTTTTTGAAATATCGCATTCCCGTTCTCTTTATAAAGTTGGAGCATATCCGAGGGAGAATACGTTCCCAAGGATTCTGGTTTTTTTGTACTCAGCCCCAGGCTGATAATGCCTCCGGTAGAAGTGCCCGCCATCAAATCAAAATAGTCAGCCAGCGATTCGCCGATCTGCGATTCGATGAACTCGAGAATCTTACATGGGATCACTCCTCTGATGCCACCGCCATCGATGGAGAGGATTTTGAATTTTGGTTTCATTGACTGAGATTTTAGGTTTTGATATTGTAAAGGCTCACAGATCTCTTTTGTTCGGATCTTGTCGTACATCGAAGAAAGCAAGTATAATCACCTTTTTACCTTTGATTCTGTAAAAAATACGCGTGTTTCTGGTCAGCTGGAATCCGCGGATTTGTCTATCGTTCTCTTCAATGAAACCCATCTCGGGATACGCCAGAAGAAGGTCAAAAAAGTTTAATGTCTTTTGTTCAAAGGCGTTTGCTGCATTTACTCCAAATTTCCTACTGATATAGTCTTGTATCGAGCGATAGTTTCTTTCTGCCCGTATAGTCAAGAAAATTTTCATCTCCGCTTCTTGAATACTCTACCCAATTCGATCAGATTGTTTTCGTATTCTGATTCATCGTAAGAAGCCAGTACTTCTTGTTTTTGTAATTCAGTAAGCGCTTCCCAAAGTGTACCTGGTTCGGATTTCTCCCTTGTTTTCAGGAAGTCATAAAGTGCCTGCAACAGTTGTTCACTTTGTATTCTGTCAACAATTTCGTGAATGTTGGATTTCAATTGTACGGTCTTCATGTGCTTTTGAATTTTGCAGTGCTAAGATCGTAAAACCTGTCAGCATTCCATTTGGAAAGCAAATTTTCAGAATAGTCTTACAGACCAGCATTTTCGTTTTTGTAGGTTTTAATCTGGTCCAGCAATTCGATGGACTTTATCACCGGTGTCCATTCTTTTCCATCAAAAATGAGACGGAACCATTTCTTATCTCTATTCTCGTATTTGATGTTCACGAACAGCCAGATCGCGAGAATCGTAAATGATGCCGTGATGAGGAATTGGAGAGCTAACAGCCAGGTACTTCCACTTTCCAGCATACCATCATTCAGGTAAAAGGTTGTCCAGACCGGGAGCTGCAGAAAGAGAATGCGGGTCACCCAAATCGTTGTGCTTTTCAAACTTGCGAGTTTCTCTTGTGTTGCGAGTATCGGTTCACTGATATCAGTCTGATCAATGATAATGAGCTGGTAGAGATATATTCCAATCGCGAGTTTGGTTAGAATTACCTGGATACCTGCTGAAATCAGAAAGAACGGATTGGCTACGTGAAATAAGTTGACAATCAAAACATCGACAAAAGCCACCCATAAGATCCCAACTACAACTGTGAAGATTTTCAAAGGCTTCATCGAAGTAAGCAGTGATTGGGCCTTCAATCTTGTGATATCATCAGCGTTTCTTCTGTTCAGTACCAGATTTTCTTCAAGCTTTCGGTCATACGTTTTCCAGAGATTTAAAATTTCTGTGTCTTCCATTTGTGATAAATTTATTTGTTAGCAAATTTTTGTTTTAGGAGTGTTTTTATTCGTCCGATTTTTGTTGCTACGTTGGTTTCTGAGATCCCGATGATTTCTGCGATTTCCCTGTGGGGCTTTTCTTCCAGATAGAGCAGCATCATCGCCTTGTCCAGTTCTTTGAGTTCAGAAATGCATTGTTGCATAAAGCGAATATTTTCTTCTACATTCTTTGGGACATCTGAATCAGCTACGTAAAGAAGACCTTCATCGATCGGATTTGAAATTTCCTTTCTCCGTGTTTCCTTCCTGTAGAAGGAAATCGCTACGTTTAGCGCAATCCGATAAATCCATGTGGAATGCCTGTATTGGTCATCGTACTTGTCAAAGGATTTCCATAATTGAAGGATGATCTCCTGAACAAGATCTTTTCTGTCTTCGCTGCCTTTACAGTATGCGTTTGCGACTTTGTAGATGATCCCCTTATTGGCGTTGATGACCGTAAGAAATGCGTCAGTGTTATTTTCGATGGCCATGCTTATCGTGAATTGCTGTTCTCGTGTTAATTGTTGCATTTTCCAATTATTCGCACGAGAGCTGGAAAAATCACAGAATGGCTGAAAATAATGGTTTAAAGGTGGAAAACCTGGTCACTTTTTTGGTTAAATGGATTGTGGTGTCCCGGGCTCGTCATCGTGTGGGCGAATAATACATACGTGAAAATTCAGAATCAGATCAAACTGAATTTCAAAGAGATGTTTCTTAAGAAGGAATTGTACATCAAATACTTTGTCCAAAAGTCAAAAGATTATTATCCGGGTCAAGCAATGAAAATTCCTTTTGGCCCCAGGGTTTAATTTGCAAAGATCCGTTTGGATGTATGCTTGCTTTTTTGTCCAGCAACGATTGATAAAATACGTCAATAGCATCAGTTCTGATGTAAACTTGTCCGTAGTTTTCTTTTGGGTCAAGTTCATTAAACTCAAAAAAGTGAATTTGGATACGATCTTTTTGCAGCATGAGGTAGCCATCAAAGTCAGCATTTCCAAATTCTTGAAAGCCTAATGTATTTATGTAAAAGTTCTTTGTTGCAGTTTTGTCACGCATCGGCAATTTTGGACTAATGTCTGTAAGCATAGTTATTTCTATTATTCAAGTTCTAAGGTCATTTGTCATTGCCAGTTGGTTTGTCTTTGTACAACGTCTTTTTCCATGATCGCTTACGTTTAGCTTTATAGGTCTGAATATACTTGCTAATGGCAAATTCCTCTTCCTTGGTTAATTTTCAGCTATTGATTACAAAGTCAACTCCGGCTGGATCTTTGATATATCCCATTTTGCTAGCTTTTGAAATATTTATCAATTAATTTCTGAAGTGACGATTGTTTATTCGTTATCGGCCGGTCCCTTTCTTGGGCACTATTTTGTCAGCAGAAGAGATACGCAGTAGTGCTTTATTCTTACGTTTCAGCTTATCTGCTTTTATGTAATCGCTTATTACTTTTTCATTCTCTTTTGTCATTCGCCTTGGATCGACATAAAAGTCAACCTCCAAAATTTCTTTAATAGTCGCCATATTATTGCTATTTAGGAAAATACTTATCCAAGATAAGCAAGTAGCTCCTACCTCTCATACCTATAATCCACCGCCACCTTCCCCGCCATCAACATCCCATTTTCCACAGAAATCTTTGTTCCCGAAGGAATAAACACAAGCACCCTGGCAGCATCTGCAGGAATAGTGAATTGAAAATCGCCTGTTGCTCCGCGTCCTAAAAATGTCCTGGATACAGTATCATACACATCGGTTTTCTTTCCTCCTACATTGATCTCCACTGTCTTCTCTTCTGCATAAGGATTAAAGTACAGATAGGTGGGATACGATTCCTGCTTTTGATACATGTCGGTGAGGCGACAATCTATCTGAAGTATCTCTGGCACATTTGTTTGTTGAATGGTGCCACCGAAAAATCCGACGTGTCCACTACCATAGACTGAAAACATCGTTTGTTGAGGCATTCCTGTGTGCCAGAGAGGCCCATCGCCTTGTGCAAACGGCGTGATGCCTTTGAATTCCTGATAGATTGACTCTTTGATGATGCCTTCATAGGCGATCACATTTTTGGTCACCGCTTTATGTTGTGGAATTGCCTGTAATGAATCGGGGATATCGTAAGGGTAACAAAAACGCGCGGCATTGGAAGCATTAAGTGCCCATTTTCCTACTGTCCTCGCATACCGTTGATCGTAGCGTACCATTGCGGATAGCGGCATCATGAGATCAAACGTGTTCATGAGAAATCCATAACCGCCATTGTGTACAGTACTGCCAGCCATACCACTGACATCATAGCCTCCCCATTGATCAGCAAGCACACCCCAGCCTTCGCGGCCAACTGCAGTGCCATCAAATGTCCAGTCGAGGAAGCGCTGCACATCATAGTTCGTCCCGGCTTCCTCGTTCATACGAGCGCCGACATACGCTGCGATAGGCATCATGGCTTCATAAAAACGATTCTCTTTTTGATTGTATAATACATTCATCGCGTTTTTCGCTGCCCGCAGATATTTCTCGTCACCAAATTTGACCCACGCGGAATACAAGACAAACGCATATCCACCAGCCACATCTTCTTGTGTAGGGATATGACTTTTTCCACCCTGCATATTCTTAAAATCAAAAAACGAATAGCTGTAACTGCTACACATCACCGAATCCGAGCGATAGAACTGATCGGCGATCGTGCGCAGGATGTCATCAAAGCCTTCTTCTTTCGGATAGTAATTCGCGACACTGTAGAAAAGAACATTGTTATGGATCTCGTACCAGAAATCATTTCCATAGCCACCGCCGATATGTGCGCCTTTGTTGGTAAAATTCATGATGACATTCCAGCCATTATCACTATTGAAATAGTTGCGCAGCATCCTTACATAGTTGTTTCCGTTCTGATTGCTTTTATCTATGCCTACCAGTGTTGCCCCGAGTACAGCACCGAGTGCTCCCAGGGCTTCATGGTTCTCGCCATTATTGACAGCCGCGCCCATACGAACATCACCGAGAGCTGTATAAATTCCAAAGGTCTTTTCAGGGAAGTTTCGGCCCATGGTATCCCACCAGATCAATGGAAGAAAATCACCTTTTTGAGAAAAGTCGAATACATAGCGATCGAAATCCAAGGCTGTTTGCTTCCAATCCTTATAGACATACGGTTTTGGATGATTCGGCATTTTGTCTACGCGAGGAATCGAACGTTGTGTGACCGGTATGGCAGAGGTTGTGAACTCGCCTTGGCTTGCACAAGAGGCGAGTAGTGCCACTAGGAGGAGAAACTGATGATGCTTCATTGATGATTAATCTTCAGAATGTGAATAGATCTGTAATGTAACTAAAAGGATTTCTCGACTCCCTCAACTGCGACCACTTTGTGGTCTTGTTTCGGTCGCTCGAAATTAAAAGAGGCTCACATCCGTCATCCTTCGACTCTCCCGACAAAATCGTCGGGATCGCTCAGGATGACAATTCTACTCACTTAAAGCGACTCGTTAAATTCGACGCGTCACGTAGCCGATTTAGCTCAGGATGATCATAGGGTGAATCACTTGTCATCCTGAGCGACGATCCGCCTAAAGCGGAGAGGAGTCGAAGGATGCAAGCGACTGGGAACATTTCCATTTCGAGTGAGTGAGGAGTGAAACGACGAACGAATCGAGAAATCTTTTTATATCGGAAAACGGCTTATTCGCTCTTTTTAAGCCTTGGTTCTGTAGAAGGATCGCGTTTGAACTGATCATTTAAAAAATCCCAATGAGGATTCGTTTTCTTAATCAGTAAGTCCTTCTTAGCTCTAGTCCATCCCTTGAGTTGTTTTTCACGTTCTATTGCTTTGTCGATATACTGGAAGGTCTCGTAGTAGATCAGTTTATAGCAATAGTATTTTCCTGCCCAGGTTGCATCATTTCCTCGGTTTTGATAATGCTCATCGAGTCTTTCAGCGAGATTATTTGTGACACCGATATACAGGCTTTTCTTTGATGGATTGGTTACTATGTAAACATAGAAGATGAACTCTTTCATGGTGTAGTGGTGGTTTTAAAATGGTGGGCGAAAACTAAAAAAGATTTCTCGACTCCCTCAACTGCGACCGCTCTAAGCGGTCTTGTTTCGGTCGCTCGAAATTTAAAAGGTGCATGGTTGCGCCATCCTTCGACTCCACTGCGTTTCGCTCAGGATGACAAAGGATACATCGCCAAATTGTTGTTCATCGACTCCACTGCGTTTCGCTCAGGATGACAAAGGATACATCGCCAAATTGTTGTTCATCGACTCCACTGCGTTACGCTCAGGCTGAAAATGGATACAACGCGAAATGTTTGTTCTGCGACTC
>JANNQA010000116.1:0-6151 GCA_031400515.1 Bacteroidota bacterium | reverse complement strand
ACCCCACTAAACCCTTCTTGAAGAGCTAGAGAGCTGACAACAACTTGAACAGGCAGGATTTGACTCAGCATTCCGAAATCCGCAATCGTCACCCCACTAAACCTTGCAGGATCAGCAAGCGCGGAGACCAACACTAGACCTGCCAGGTTTGCCCTACGCAATCCGAAATCCGCAATCGTCACCCCACTAAACCTTGCAGGATCAGCAAGCGCGCATACAAACACTAGACCTGCCAGGTTTACCCTACGCAAATCCGAAATCCGAAGTCGTCAACTATCTCCCTAACTGATCCGGCGGGATCGGAGGAGGCACGACATTCTGGATAGGCTTTGTACTCTTCAAATACGCGAATATTGCCATCAAGTCTTCGTCGTTTGCATTCACGAAGTTGAACCACGGCATAGGAGGCAAAAGTGGACGACCGGATTCGAGGCCTTTGTACTTACCTTCTTTCATCGCCCGTCTAAATTGTTCGAAAGTCCAGTTTCCGACGCCGGTCTCATCTGAGGTGAGATTGGCAGTAAATGATACACCCCACGGACCTACAAAAGCTGTGAAGTCGGAGTTTAACATTGCCCATCCCTGTTTGATAACTTCCGTATTAGGTCGGACGAAAGTATTGGCAGATTGATAGCCAGAAAGGAGTCGGTCATGCATTTCTTCAGGGCCGTTGGGTCCCATTTTCTTTGGAGTGTGACAATCATGGCAGCCCATGATCCTGACAAGATATTCTCCACGTTTCACCGTGTCCTCATGTGTAGTCGTTGGCACAGATACTTCTTCAGTAGTTGTGTCGGCTGTTTCTGCACATTGTATCACTACGAACGTAAAGGCTATTGCCAAAATCACGTAGATAGAGTGTTTCATAAAATCGTGTGTTAAAAAGTGAATTTAATGTTTGATTGTATTCTTAACGCAATAATAGCACTGACTTTGGATTTCGGGTAGAGTCATTTAAAAAAAATATCCGTAAGAGATAGGTTCCGGTAAGTACATCCAACGCGATACGTAACAATATTCAAAGGAGGCCAATCATGCCCTTCCGTCTCGAGGATGAGCGGATCGCCATGTGAGCGGGATGTAAGATCTAGAAGAGTCAATGCCTGTCCGTCCTCGCCTTCGCGTAGCCGCTTCGGCAGAGCAAGGCCGGCAGGCGGGCTTGATCTGGATCTAGAAGAGTCAATTCTTGATTTGGATCGAGAAGAGACAATGCATAATCTGGATCGAGGAGAGTCAATTCTTGATCTGGAATAAGAAGAGTCAATGCATAATCTGGATCGAGGAGAGTCAATTCATGTAATGAGAGTCCTACTGAGTCCTATTTATATACTGAATAAATCAAGCGAATCATTGAAAGGGTCGAATGAAGAGCTTGTCAATCGAGAATCGTCGATTTTTAACTGCCGGTAGGCATGTCTTGATTTAACACTATTTGTACTCACATCTAATGTTTTATACATTCATTTTTATTGCATGTAGCCAATACTGTTAAAGTTTTGTTTAACAATTATATTTTATCGTTAAACAAAATATCTTTGACCCATGTCTTCGACGTATAGCATCAATGAGCTAGAAAGCCTCACAGGAATTAAAGCACATACAATCCGTATATGGGAGCAGCGATATGCCCTGTTATCGCCAGCAAGATCAGCTTCCAACATCCGGACTTATAATGATCAGGATATACGGAAAATGCTGAACGTGAATACGTTGCGTAAAGGAGGATGGAAGATCTCCCATATCTGCAGTTTGCCAGCCGACGAGCTGGAAGCGTTGGTGTGGGAGTCTGCGAGATCTGCCAAGACTACGGGTCAGGTTTATGATATCTACATGCAAGCGTTGATCTCTGCCTCTCTCGCATTTGACGAAGCCTGGTTTGACAGCGTCTATCAGGAAGTCACGACCCGGTTTGGCTTACCAGATTCCATGCACCATGTGATCGGACCTTTTTTCGAGCGGGTCGGACTGATGTGGACGGTTATGAAGTTGCATCCGGGTCAAGAGCACTTTGCTTCAAATCTCGTGCGACGAAAAATTCTTTCAGAGATAGATCGCTTGCCAGCACCTTCCAAAAACATGATGTATCTCCTTTTCCTGCCACCATGGGAAGAACATGAAATAGGTCTTATCTACGGTTGGTATCTTCTTCGTGCGGCTGGCTATTCAGTTATTTATCTCGGACAACGTGTTCCGATTAAAGCACTTCTCCAAACAGTCGGAGTAGTGAAGCCGAACGCATTGCTCACCTTCTTTGTCACAGAGCAGGCTACGCATTTGTTGCAAGACTATGCGGACGCATTGTCAGTACAAAGTGGCGATCGTCCGGTATATAGTGGTCATAGAAATGGCGTGCTTTCGGAAATCACAATACCAACGCATTTGAAAGTGCTGAATTCTCCACAAGACCTTTTAGATATTTTATAACGCGGTCGTCATATTTAGAAAAGCGAGTAGTAAATGCCATCACAGTTAAACTGGGATAAAGTCATTGTCATCGGTGCAGGATTCTCAGGACTCTCTGCTGCCTGCTTTCTTGCCAAAGATGGTTTCGACGTGACTGTCCTTGAGAAACATTCTGGTCCTGGTGGCCGCGCACGACAATTTGTACAAGACGGATTTGTTTTCGACATGGGTCCAAGTTGGTATTGGATGCCCGATGTCTTTGTGCGTTTCTTCCGGCAATTCGATGAAGAGATCTCGGCGCAATATGATCTGCAAAAACTTTCCCCTGCATATGCAGTGATCTTCGACAAGGATGATGTTGTGGAGATACCCGCTGAAATGAAGGATGTGTTTGCGGTATTCGAAAACATTGAAAAGGGAAGTGCAGTACGACTCAGGAAATTTCTGGAAGAAGCAAAGTACAAGTATGATGTTGGCATGCGCGACCTTGTATATCGCCCTGCGCTCTCGTGGTCAGAGTTCCTAGATATCAGGCTTTTCAAAAGTGTCCTGCAACTCGGCGTTTTCAAATCTTACGCTGCTCATGTACGCAAATATTTCTCTGATCCGCGACTCATTCGGATCATGGAATTCCCTGTGCTCTTTCTTGGTGGTACACCTCGCGATGTCCCCGCGCTCTATAGCCTGATGACGTATGCAGGGTTGGCATTGGGCACGTGGTATCCACAGGGAGGCATGTATAAAATTGTTGAAGCTATGCACCGTCTTGCGGAGCGCCTTGGAGTGAAGTTTTGTTTTAATGAAGAAGTGACGCACATCCATGTCAGTAATCAGAAAGTAGATCGCGTCGAGACTCTCAGTGGAGTGCGTTCTGCTGATCATGTCGTTGCTTCTGCGGACTATCATCATGTCGAACAGATGTTGTTGGAGGCCAGGTATCGGATGTATTCAGATGCATATTGGTCTTCAAGAATACTCGCACCTTCTGCCGTAATCTTTTATCTCGGCATCAACAGGAAACTCACACGACTGAGACATCACAATTTATTTTTCGATGCGCCTTATGAGGTTCATGCAGAGGCCATTTATGGTAAGCCATCTATGCCGGAGAGCCCATTATTCTATGTTTGTGCGCCGTCGGTGACAGATGATACGGTTGCCCCGCATGGACATGAGAATCTCTTTGTCCTCGTACCACTCTCGACGGAATTGGAGGACAATGAAACAATGCGAAGGGGATGTTTCGATAAAGTCATGTTGCGCCTGGAAAGTTTTACCAATGTCTCCATCCGTGAACATATTGTGTTAAACAAAAGCTATGCGATGCAGGATTTCAAAAACGACTATCATGC
Source organism: Bacteroidota bacterium (assembly GCA_031400515.1). Classification (GTDB taxonomy): domain Bacteria; phylum Bacteroidota; class Bacteroidia; order Chitinophagales; family Saprospiraceae; genus DATDQA01. The sequence continues at coordinate 2,396 of JANNQA010000116.1, read as the reverse complement.
TTTACGAGGCAATGCATACGGTCTTGCAAACACACTCATGCAAACGGCGACCCTGAAGCCAAAGATCAGGAGTAAGAAAGTGGACAACCTGTATTTCGCGGGTCAACTCACGGTACCTGGTCCTGGTGTGCCTCCTGCATTGATATCAGGTGAAATTGTTGCAGGACTCATCAAAATGGATAGCTATAATCGCATAAAAACAACTCTGAGCAATGTCGCTGCAACTTTATAATACAGTCAGTGCTGCGTGCAGCAGACAGGTCACTCATCATTACAGCACCAGCTTTACGCTTGGTATCAATCTTCTTGCAAAGCGATTGCACGATCCGATCTATAGTATATATGGCTTTGTTCGTCTGGCAGACGAGATTGTAGATACATTCCATGCCTATCAACCTAAAATACTCATGACAGATTTTCGTGCAGCTAGTGAAGACGCCATCCGTAGTAAATTCAGTCTGAATCCGATACTGCATGCATTTCAATCAGTTGTACACCAATATGACATCGATGCTGCCACGATAGAGCTTTTTCTGCAAAGTATGGAGACCGACCTGTATGCTCAGTCGCATGATCGGTATTCATACGACAATTACATTCTGGGATCTGCTGAAGTTGTAGGACTGATGTGTCTGCGTGTGTTTACACATGGGAATCCGAAACAGTACGATTTGTTGAAGCCTTATGCAATGCGCCTTGGTTCTGCGTTTCAAAAGGTCAATTTTCTCAGGGACATTCGGGCTGACTATGAGCAATTGGGTCGCATCTATTTCCCCGATGTTTCTTTTTCAACATTTTCTGATGAGGCAAAGCAAAAAATTGAACTTGAGATAAGAGAGGATTTTGAAATTGCTGTACGTGGTATACGTATGCTTCCTCACGGTGCAAGGCTTGGTGTGTACACAGCTTATCTTTATTATCGAGCCCTGTTTTCGAAAATCAAAGCAACACCGGCTCGTGCAATATTGAATGAACGGATACGGATTTCCAATCGCAGAAAACTCTGGCTTTTATGTACGGGAATGGTCAGACATAACCTGGGTCAATTGTCATGAAGCAGACTCAGGATAAAGGCATCGCTATCTTTTGGTTCCGAAGGGACTTACGACTCGAGGATAATGTTGCATTGTATCATGCATTGCAAAGCAGTCATCAGGTATTCCCAATTTTTATTTTCGATACAACGATCCTTGACCAACTCAATGACTCTGGTGATCGAAGGGTAACATTTATTTATCAGGAGACCCGTCGGATCAAGTCTGAGCTTGAAGATAAATATGGATCTACGCTTCATGTCTTTTGTGGTACCTCCGAGAAGATTTTTGCTCAGTTGGCTAAGCTATATCACCCTGCTTCAGTCTATGCCAATGAAGACTATGAACCCTACGCCGTTGAAAGAGACAAGCATATCAGCACTTTGCTCGGTAAAGTTGATATCCCTTTTTACTTGTTTAAAGATCATGCCGTCTTTGCAAAGAATGAGATTGTAAAATCAGATGGCAAACCTTACACAGTATTCACTCCGTATAGTAAACAATGGCTTGCCTATTTGACCGAAGAATCAATCAAATCGGTTGACATCAAAAGGTATACTGAGAATTTTTACAAATGCACCCCGGCATCAATGATGACCATGTCTGAATTGGGTTTTCATCCCGATGACACATTCGACTGGCCACCACGTGTCGCAAGCCTTGCATTACTTAAGAAATACAGCGAGGTGCGAGACATTCCATCTACCGACGGAACTTCTCACCTGGGTATTCATCTTCGATTTGGCACCATAAGTATCAGACAACTTGTCCGGCAGACCAAAGAAGCAAGCACGGTATTTCTTTCTGAGCTCATCTGGCGTGAATTCTTTCTACAGATAATCTGGCATTTTCCACACGTTGTGACGTCCTGTTTCAAACCCAAATATGAAGCCATATTGTGGCGTAATGATGAAACCGAGTTCGATGCCTGGTGTCATGGAAACACGGGCTACCCAATGGTCGATGCAGGGATGAGGGAGCTAAATGCCACTGGATTTATGCACAACAGGGTAAGAATGGTTGTTGCGAGCTTTCTGACAAAACATTTACTCATAGATTGGCGTTGGGGAGAGGCATACTTTGCTGAAAAGCTTCTGGACTATGAACTGGCAAGTAATAATGGGAATTGGCAGTGGGCGGCTGGAACTGGATGTGATGCAGCGCCATACTTCCGCATTTTCAACCCTTCTGAACAGGCCAGAAAGTTTGATCCGAAAGGCGAGTATATCAGGAAATGGATTCCGGAGTTGGAAACATCCAAATATCCGTTTGCAATCGTAGATCATCAGATGGCCAGGGCGAGGGCGTTGAAGACCTATCGGGAGGCATTGGTTTAGAACGTGCCCTTCGACAAGCTCAGGG
>JANNQA010000047.1:0-21686 GCA_031400515.1 Bacteroidota bacterium | reverse complement strand
AGTGATGCCATCAAGTGGTTCAGTGACGATTTGGGCTGCAGATTTCGATTCAGGATCAAGTGTGGACGATTGTACATCACATGATTACCTGTTGTTCAGTTTCAGTGGAACAACCTATCAGCCAAGCCGTGTCTTTGATTGTGCTGCAATCGAAGCAAACGGTAGCCCAAGCTTCCTTGTGGAGATCTGGGTAGCTGACGAAGGCAATGATCTGAACTGTAGTGGAAGAACACTACCATTAGTTGGAGTTCTTGACACAACGGGAATTCAGTACAACGAGCGCAACAAGGACTTCTGCACAACTTTCATCGTCATCGATGACAATGAAGATGTTTGCCCAGGTGGTCCTGGACTCGGTGGTGTTGTTGAAACAGAAGAGTTGGATGCAGTTGCTCTGGTTACAGTTAAACTTACAGATCCTGCAAATGGAAATGTATTTGGAACATATACCACATCACAGAACGGTGTTTATCACTTTGCTAATCCTCTGTTGGGTGGTGAGATTTCATCATCCCGTAATGATGATCACAAAAATGGTGTAAGCACACTTGACCTTGTGAAGATTCAGAAGCATCTGTTGGGTATTCAATTACTTGACAGCCCTTACAAACTGATTGCTGCTGACGCAAACAATAGCGAAAGTGTTAGTGCACTTGACCTCGTTGAGATCCGTAAATTGATCCTTGGCTTATACACAGAGTTTCCAAAGAGCGAGAGCTGGAGATTTGTGAATTCAACCTTTGAATTTGCCGATGCTTCAAATCCTTGGCCTTTCGAAGAAATTGTAAGTGCAGAAGGATTGACAATGGGTCATGACTTTGTCGGAGTGAAGGTTGGTGATGTGAACGGAAACGTAGTCGCCAATGCAACTCAGGTGCAAGTAAGAAATGCGAAGGGTGTTCTTGAATTCAGCACAGATGTACAAACAGTTGTTGCTGGACAAACGATCACTGTACCTGTAAGTGCGAAGAATTTTGCACAGATCCTTGGCTATCAGTTTACGATGAAGACAGCAGGTCTTGACCTTACAAATGTCGAAGCTGGTGCATTGGATATGTCTTCAGAGAATATCGGTGTTCACAATGGTGCAATCACAGTGAGCTGGAATAAGGTAAGTCCTGTGAGTTCATCTGATGTACTGTTTACACTGACCTTTACAGCAACTGCAAGTGGCGATCTGAGCAAGATGTTGGCTATCAGCACGAGCACCAAACTGACTGAAGCAGAAGCATACAACGGTAAAGAAGAAATCCTTGACGTTGCATTGAGCTTCAATAGTGGTGTGGTAGCAGGCAAAGAGTTTGCTCTGTTCCAAAACGAACCTAATCCGTTCGAAGGCAATACAGTGATTGGTTTCACACTGCCTGAAGCAATGGATGCAACAGTCACAGTATATGATGTCACAGGTAAAGTGGTTCGCACGATCGAAGGATCTTACGCACAGGGTTACAATGAAGTCAAGGTGAACCGTAAGGACCTTGCTGCAACCGGTGTGATGTACTACAGACTCGATGCAAATGACTTTACAGCGACTAAGAAAATGGTAGTGATCGATTGATGATCAAAACGATATGAGAATACCGAAAGGCCGTCCCGAAAGGACGGCCTTTCTTGTTTATATGTGGTTGTGCCGACTTTGAAGGCAGTCTGGTAAAGACGAACAGTTTTACAGGAACATCAGGAGGTATGGTAAAATATGTTATTGCCTGAAAATTTGTGACTTAAATCCATCTGGATGTTATAAACATGCAACAATCTTGATTACTTTGCCTTCGATTTTTACTGTTTAAAACACACTTGCTTTTTGAAAGAGTAATTGTTTTCTCGAGAAAACCTAAAGTCTGTCCCCATGAAGTTGACACTCACCGTTTTGCTCGCTGCCATTATTACACTTGGATATGGCCAGGCGAATGTATTTGAAGCTCAACCTGTCGAGCTGAAAGATCAAATTCTAGACAAAGCCTTCCTCAGTTACTCCATTTATCGGTTGGACATTCTGCCGATCAATGAATACCTGGAACGAAGTGCAAGCTCCGACTTGCATTTAAAACTAGGCCAACAATACAATTGGCATCTGAAACTTGTCACGCATGACATGCGGGGCCCCAATTTCAGAGAGGTGGCAATCACAAAGCAGGGTAATGTCGTCTTGCCGCCGCGAAAAAATATTACCTATCGTGGTACCCTGGATGCTCCGGGGGGAGGTGAAGTCAGGGCCAGTGTGACGGAAGACTTTTTTATGGCTTCTGTGGTTTGGAAAAGCAAAGATTACTTCATAGAACCCTTAAATGGTTTGATCAAAGGTGCTGCGGAAGATCTCTTCATACTTTATGAGGCATCTGAAGTAATTCCAAGAACTGATGTTCAATGTGGTGCCACTCAAGTACAGGAGTATGCTCCCGATCCAGAGGAAATGGAGCAAATTGCTTCGCCAACCCGCGATCATGAGTGTCTTGAAGTGGAGTTTGCCATTGCCTCCGATTCATTGATGTTTAACAGATATGGCAGTGTTGCAGCAGTCAACAATCGCATTATCACTGTCACAAACCTGATGGAGCCGCTTTATGCGCCTTTCAATTTGGATTATATCGTTGTAGACATGTTTGTCGCTACTACGACAGATCCCTGGACGGACTCCGATGAGGCATTTGACATACTTGATGATTTCAAAGCCTGGGCTCCTGTAAACATGAATCCCCATGACGTTGGTCAAATTTGGACTGCCCGTGACATTCAGGGATGTGGTGGAAGTGGCAACTTTGGATTGGTCGGGTGTGCAGAAGGCTTTGCTGTGATCTGTACCGGTGATGCGTACAACGTCTGTGAAGATTATACCAATAATTTTATCACTCTGCGTGTACTGAGTGCACATGAACTCGGTCACCTCTGGGATGGTGTTCATAGTCAATCTGACCCGACTGTCTGTGGCGCATGCCCGACAACCATCATGCACCCAACGATCACGACTTCCGCAACGACATGGTCTACTGGAAACACAATAAGAATCAATAACCATGTCCACGATATCGATACCCTCTGCCTGTCTTTATGTGGTTTAGTATGTGATCTGAGCATCTCATCTGTAACACCTACTGCCGAAACTTGTCCTGGTTCCAATGACGGGACTCTTGACATTGTTGTCCTAAGTGGCCCTATTGGTCCAATCAAATACTTAATCACAGGACCCGCCCCGAGCACTGCTCTTGACAGCAATTCATTCGGACTCTTTACGAATTTGGAGCCAGGTACTTATAATGTTCAGGTATCCGCTTTTTACGGGACATGTGTAGATCTTGGAATGGCGACAGTACCGGACGGTATGGATGCCTCTATTCCAATGATCATCTGTCCAACCAATATTACAGTAGACAACGATATTAATATGTGCGGGGCTTTTGTCAACTTCTCCTCTGTTCTGGGTACAGACAATTGTGATCCTTCCCTCATTATTCATTATATGTTGAGTGGAGTGACCAGCACAAGTGGCATGTTCATTCTTGGGCAAGCAAGTGGAATATTTTATAACATCGGCATTACGACATTGACATACCGTGCCACGGATGATTCAGGCAATACAAGCTCATGTGCATTTACCATCAATGTAAGAGATACTGAAAACCCCGAAGCAATATGCGAAGACATCTTTGTGCCGGTAGATTCCGATTGTGAATATCTCATCACTCCGGCGGATGTCGATGGGGGCTCAACTGACAATTGCGGTATCATCAGCTATATGATCAGTAAGGATGGCGGGCCTTTCGTATCATCGATCATGTTTGATATCGATGATCTGGCAGATCCGTTTGTGCCAGTGACCTTAAGACTTCAAGATGCTGCCGGTAATGTTTCGTTTTGTGTCGCTACCGTGACGGTTATTGATGTAGATGATCCAATGGTAATCTGTCAGGACGATGTCACGATAGACACAGAGGCAGGAGCTTGTTATGGAGAGGTTCCTAATGTTCTGCCTCCAATTGATGCCACAGACAATTGTGCACCTGTTGTCAACCTCGATCAGATACCAGAGCCGGGATTGCTTTTTGGTTCTGCTCATGGGGATTCGATCGAAATTTTAGTGATTGCTACTGATATCGATGGCAATATGGATACTTGTTCATTATTTGCCTATCTCAATGACAACCAGGAACCGAGGTGGCTCAATTGTCCGAGACCTGATATTGAAGAAAAGGCAATGCCTGGAATGTGTGCCGCATTTGTCAACTTCAGTCTCCCGATTCCTGATGACAACTGTACAGTAGACACAGTCATCCAGGTAGATGGTACCGGACTTACTTCCGGCGATATGTTCCCTGTAGGACTGACCATCTTAAAGTGGATTTCTGTGGATATGGCAGGGATTGAATCAGATACATGCCGGATTAAAATCTTTGTGAACGACCAACAAGAACCTGATCTGACTTGCCCGGATGATGTGACTGCATTCAATGATTTTGGCAATTGCAGCGCTGTGGTCTTTGACATCAATCCCACTGTGGACGATAATTGTATGACTGCAGTGACTTTCAAAGTAGAAAATCCAGGCTTGGGTGATGGGATACTTACTGCAGGAGCAGATGATGCAAGTGGAACTGAATTCGGTTGCGGAACAAATACAGTGACTTATCGACTTATCGACCGGCCTGTATTGCTCATTAGTGAAGTGACTCATGAGCTGGAGGCATTGAATGGAGGAACAGATCCTGTTCCAGGTTTCATCCAGACTATCAGTGGTGATGATTATTTGGAGATTACAAACTATGGCCCTTCAACGATGGATGTGAGTTGCCTTGCTATCGAACGGATCGGTGGCAACAATGAAATATTTATTGTACCAGACGGTGTGATCCTGGCGGTTGGAGAAGTGCTCACCATCCATTATGGAAGTGGTACCAACAGTCTAAATTTTTATAATGTTGTTGGTGCAGCGAATCTCGCACAAGGAGCTCCCGCCTCTTATATTCTGAGCATTGATACAATTACGCTCGATGTTGTGGCTGTCAATGGCGCAAACCCTGTTGGCGCAGCCGTTGAATCTACCGTTCTTCCATCCGATTGGAGTGGTATACTGGATATGTCAGAAGGCGGATCCGCCTATCGCAAGTGGGCATGGGATTCGAATAATGAAGAAGATTATGCTATCGCTGATCTGTGTGCCCCGGCAACGATCGGTAGCCTAAACCCAGGTACTGATCTGTTGGCCGATAATGGTGAATTAGCATCGTTGCAATCTTTGCATGGATTGGTGGTAGAGTGTGAATTCGACGTCACTGTGCAGGATACAGAATTGCCACGTTGTGGAGAATGGGAAGAGCATAATTATCCCGGTGGTGGTGGCCCCATTGCATCCGGTGTTCTGTTTGAAGCACAAATTATTGTCGGCGATATTTTTGAAGTCGGTAATGTCAACCTGCTAAATCTCAATGGAACACATGCTGATATGTCAGAACTGATGTTCAAGTTGACAAGCCCGGAAGGCACGACAGTGGTGCTGTTTGATAATCTCTGTGCAGGAGATGCAAATTTCGATTTCGGACTTGACAGTGATTCTACCGAGACGATCAACAATGCACCATGCGGTCCGTTAGGAGATGGTGGGATTTATGCACCAATGAATTCTCTTGAGATTTTCAATGGCGAGACTTCTTTTGGTACGTGGACTCTAACAATCGCAGATGGTACTGCCGGAAATAATGGTGTCTTAACTGCAAACTGGATTCTGCAACTTCAGGAAAGACTTGCTTACAGTCAGGGTGATGAAGTAATGCCGAATGATCCCGGCCTTTGCAGTGCAGAGTTTACATGGATACATCCAAGACTTTTCGACAACTGCCATGAGGGCACGATCTTCGTTTCATATTCTACGCTCGACGATATCAATGTGCCGTCTGGAGGATTTGTAGAAGGCGGCACTGAGATCACAGAAGTATTTGAGGTCGGCACAACGACTGTCACGTATACACTCACGGATAAAGCTGATAATACAAACGAATGCAGCTTTACTGTCACAGTGGTAGACGTCGAACCTCCGGTTGTCATTTGTCCGGCAGACCTGACATTCAACTTACTTCCCGGCGCTTGTGATATCATTCACAGCTTTGCACCACTGAGTGCAACGGATAATTGTGAAGTTGTGGATACACTCTACTACGTAGAAGATGCTTCAGGAATGACGATTCAACTTGATGAGGGGACATATACTTTCCCAATCGGGACAACAACGGTGACATTCGTCATTTTCGATCCAGCCGGAAACTCTCATACATGTTCGTTTGACGTCATTGTCATCGAATTCATACCAACTGAGAATTCTCTTGCGTGCAATGATCAGGTACAGATTTCCCTTGACCAAACGTGTACAGCTGAGATCACAGCGGATATGATTCTTGAAGGAAATAACTATAGATGCTATGACAACTATTGCATTCAAGTCAGGGATATCAATGGCAATCTGATTCCTGGTAATATTGTGACGCAGGACCATATTGGTACGAATGTGACAGTCTCCGTCACGGATTGTCTTGGTACGGGTAATTCATGTTGGGGCATTGTCTCAGTAGAAGACAAACTCATTCCTGAAATTTCATGTCCTGAAGACATTACTGTAGACTGTAATCAATCAACAGATGTGATCATCACCGGCACTCCACAATTGCTGAGTTGTGAAATCTCAGTGACGATGGATTACGAAGATGAGGTCATTGATCACGGTGAATGTGGTGTGCCACGTGTAGAAATCAACAGAACATGGATCGTCACAGACGAAAGTGGAAATGCCGCAACATGTCTGCAACATATTACCGTAGCGCCATTTGAACTGGATAGTGTTGAGTTTCCACCTGATTTTGTCCAGGCCACTGAACTGCTCTGTGAGGACGTAATTGCGAATCCGGCACTGGTTGAACCGGAATACACAGGGATACCAACAATAAATGGAATTTCTGTCTTTGGTGATCATTATTGCGAACTCAATGTGGGCTATTGGGATGAATTGTTGTGGGATGCAAATTGCGAGACGAGTTATGAAATCCTGAGACATTGGATTATTCGTGACGAGTGTCTGCCTCTTGTTGAAGGGGTGAATCCGCTGAGGCACATTCAATCAATCAATGTCAAAGATCGTACGGCTCCCGTCGTCAACGGTTGGGCGATTGGTGAATCAAATTACTCTTCAGGAAACAATTGCATTGGTCGTATTGCCATTGGAGCAGTTCCTCACGATGCGTGTTCTGATGTTGTCTCAGTCTGGTGGAAAGTTTACTATACCCTGGGCGGAATCACGCAAAAAGTCGCTGAAGGCACGTTGCCTCAAAAACCATTTGCCATTCTTCCTCTTGAAAGGACCTATCGTGTAGACATCTACGCAAAAGATCTTTGTGGAAACACATCAAAACAGTCCATCGATGTCAATCTCGAAGACGACCAGCCTCCGGTACCACTGTGTGATGAACATACAATACTCGCATTGACATTTGACAGCGGACTTGAGCAGGGACTTACGAAGATCTATGCCGAGACATTTGATGATGGAAGTTATGATAACTGTGGCCCTGTGACATTCCTGGTACGCAGGATGACTAGCTGTATCGACTTTGACTGGATCGGACCTCCACCATTGTATGGTGAGTATCCAAATAATGACGGTGGACAACCAGAGTCAATGGATTTAGGCCTGACCTTCCAGGAATGGGTTCCATTTGCTTGTTGTGATGTAGGAACTACCGTTATGGTTGAATTACGCGTGACAGACATGCACGGCAATATCAATAGTTGTATGGTAGAGGTTGAAATACAAGACAAGCTGCCACCATTGATTGTTTGCCCTCCTGATATTACAGTGAGCTGTGAGTTCTGGTTTGATGCACATGAGACAGATGGATTTGAACCTTTAGATGGATTGGAAAATGTATTTGGACGTGTGCTGGATGCTTATGATTATCATGAAAGTGACCGCGAGTGGATCATTATCAGTGATCCAGGTAATGACGTCATTCCACAGCCACACCATTGGGGACTGGATGGCTGGGCAGATGATAATTGTGATATTGATGTAGACGTTAGGACGAGACTCTTTGATGATTGTAGTGGAAATGATCTGCCTGGCGATGCCCCACAATGGGCAGTACGACTGGTAGAGCGTACATTCCGTGCACAGGATGCGCAAGGCAATACGAGCACATGTCGTCAGCGGATCTGGGTAGTGGATTATGATCCATTCTACATTGAAGACGAAATTTGTGGACTGAACAATGCAGATGATGTACGCTGGCCTTGTGATCTGATATTGACAGATTGCCCACAAGGAGAATTGACTCCGGAAAATCTGATTGAATATGCTCCAAACAATCGTCCAATCGTAAACGATGATAACTGTAGCATCATCGGTGTGACATACGAAGATCAGATCTTTTACTTTGTAGACAATGCCTGCTATAAAATCGTGCGTACATGGACGGTCATAGACTGGTGCCAGTATGAGTCAGATGGAGAAGGCGGACACTATGGTTACTGGACGTATGTACAAGTGATCAAAGTCCACGACGAAGATGGAGCCGAGTTTCTGGATTGTCCTGATGGACCATTGACCTATTGTGTCGAAGATCCAAATGTGGAATTGCCCGCAAACAATCAGGTCTTCCTTGGTGAAGCGAATCCGAATTCGAGTAAATGTTCAGTACACGTATGGGAGTCACGGACAGTGTATGAGACATGTAGCGATCACGTGATCTATGATGTGAAGATTTACCCATACAATCATGCAGAATTCGTGCAGATCGTAGCGAAGACGACAGTAGTTGTAGATACAAATGGACAGGCAGTATTGACATGGGATACACGGCAGAACTCGTTGCCGTCCAATCATGCGATCCGTCGCTATGGATTACCATACAATGACAGATTGTGCAGCAACTGGCCATTCGCAGGTGGTGAGAAGGATTATCACCGCGTACTCTGGAGTGTTGAAGATGGTTGTGGAAACTTGTCGACTTGTGAGTACCTGTTCCGTCTGGAAGATTGTAAGAAGCCAACGCCGATCTGCGTAGGGTTGAGCAGCGTTGTGATGCCATCAAGCGGCTCAGTGACAATTTGGGCTGCAGATTTCGATTCGGGTTCGAGCGTGGATGACTGTACAACGCATGACTATTTGTTGTTCAGTTTCAGCGGTTCAACCTATCAGCCAAGCCGTGTTTTTGATTGTGATGCAATTGCAGCGAATGGTAGCCCAAGCTTCCTCGTAGAGATCTGGGTGGCTGACGAAGGCAATGACCTGAACTGTAGTGGAAGGACACTTCCTTTGGTTGGCATTCTTGACACAACAGGCATCCAATGGAATGAACGTAACAAGGACTTCTGTACTACATTCATCGTGGTCGATGACAATGAAATTGTATGCGGTGATGGTGCAGGTGGAGTGATTGAAACAGAGGAGCAGGAAACAGTTGAATTGGTCACTGTGAATCTGACGAATCCTGCAACAGGTCAATTGATGGCTACCTACATGACAACTGAAAATGGATTGTTCCACTTTGTGAATCCTTTGTTAGGTTATGAGATGACATCTGTGCGCAACGATGATCACAAAAATGGCGTAAGCACTCTTGACCTTGTAAAGATTCAGAAGCATCTTTTGGGTATTCAATTGCTCGATAGCCCTTATAAATTGATTGCTGCTGACGCAAACAATAGTGAAAGTGTAAGCGCACTTGACCTGGTTGAGATTCGTAAGCTGATCCTTGGCTTATTTACTGAGTTTCCGAAGAGCGAGAGCTGGAGATTTGTGAATTCAACCTTTGAATTTGCAGACCCTTCAAGCCCCTGGCCATTCGACGAGGTTGTAAGTGTAGCAGGTTTGACAATGGGTCATGACTTTATCGGAGTGAAAGTTGGTGATGTCAATGGCAATGTGGTAGCAAATGCCACTCAGGTACAAGTCAGAAATGCCAAGGGTGTCCTTGAATTCAGTACAGATGCTCAAACAGTTGTTGCCGGACAAACGGTCACAGTACCTGTAAGTGCGAAGAACTTTGCGAACGTTCTTGGCTACCAGTTTACAATGAAGACTGCAGGTCTTCAACTGACAGGTGTGGAAGCTGGCGCATTGGATATGTCTTCAGAGAATATCGGTGTTCACGATGGTGCTATCACGGTGAGCTGGAACATGGTAAGCCCGGTAAGTTCAGATGATGTACTGTTTACACTGACCTTTACAGCAACAGAAAGCGGTGACTTGAGCAAGATGTTGGCTATCAGCACCAGCACTAAGTTGACAGAAGCAGAAGCATACAACGGTAAAGAAGAAGTCCTTGACGTTGCATTGACCTTCAATAATGGTGTTGACGCTGGCAAAGATTTTGCTCTGTTCCAAAACGAACCCAATCCATTTGAAGGCAATACAGAGATTGGTTTCACGCTTCCTGAAGCAATGGATGCAACGGTTACAGTATACGACGTCACAGGTAAAGTGATTCGCACGATCGAAGGATCATATGCACAGGGTTACAATGAAGTCAAGTTGAACCGTAAGGACCTTGCTTCAACCGGTGTGATGTACTACAGACTCGATGCAAGTGAGTTTACTGCGACCAAGAAAATGATAGCGATCGATTAATCACGACGATAAGAGAATATCGAAAGGCCGTCCTTACAAGGATGGCCTTTCTTGTTTGGGCGGTCTTTGCAGGCTGACTAAAAAATCAATCACAGAAACTTTGAGCAAAATGTTATTTCGCACCATTGACCCTCTCTTCTACAAAAGAGAGGGGAAGGCACCGCCGGCCCATAGCCTTTGGCGCCGGACGGGGTGAGTCCTTAGAGGAAAGCGAAACAACAATTTGCGAACGTAAATCACGAAACACATTTTGGTCAGCCCCAGTCCAGCGCAATGTATTTTAGCTTTTGAGACGACATACCTCTGATCAGGAAGTCATAAGCGGAATCAATTCCTTCATGAGTTTTGCACAGAGCGCCGCCGTAATATTCTCTTTATCCCTCAAAGGATTGTACTCGACAATGTCAGCACCGATAACCGGTGACTTGATACCCTGAAGCCAGTTAATGAGTTGTCTGCTGCTCACTCCTCCTGCTTCCTGATGAGATACACCAGGCGCGAATGCCGGGTCAAAGACGTCTACATCGATTGAGATATAAATGGGCCCTGGAATCAGTGATGGATCAAAATTCTCAATATCCTGCATTCTGAAAATCTCCACTCCAAAGCGTTCAGCTTGTTCACGCTGATGCGGTGTCAGTGTACGGATGCCTACCTGCGTCAGGGACAATGCAAGTTTCTCCTCCATGATCCGGGCAAATGGACATGCGTGTGAAAAACGATCACCCTCAAATTCGTCATAGAGATCGGCATGCGCATCAAAATGCAGAATATGAAAATTCGGCCCATACAATGCGTGCATTTTACTGATAGAGAGATAAGACACAGAATGATCTCCGCCGAGAAATAAATACGAGCCCTTGGCGATCGACAGGTTTTCGAATTCCTGTCTGAGCTGATCAAAGGTATCGCCACGAATATCGCCTGCATCGTGCAGCCGTAAGTGTACATCGACGAGAGATTCCGAGTAGGCATTATAGGCAGGGCTGGCAAATTCCTGTCGGATACGTGACGGAGCCAATGCAGCCCCCGACAGATGTGAAGACTTGCCATCGAAGGGTATTCCAAATAACGTGACCATGGGATGTTTTATAGATTAATGTTCAACCGGTGCTTTTGAAAAAAACACGAGCAGTTTCAGTTCTTCTGTGATATCATAAAAACGGTGCTCCAGAAAGGCAGGGACAAAAATGACGTCTCCTGTATTTATCTGAAATGTTTCTTTGCCGACCAGCATAGAGGATTTGCCAGCCATGACATAGTATAATTCATCCTCTGTATGTGGCTTTTGTGGATCTGTTGCGCCAGACGGCAGAGAATAGATCCCCGCGCTCAGTGTAGCGAGGTTGATAAATTCAAAATACATGGAATCCGCTCCTGCCAGGAGGGCTTTGTTGGTGAAGTGATATTTCTGTGCAGAGTTCATCTGGAACGCGTGTTTCATACATTTGCCCAATACACGCCAATTTAAACGATTTCATGGTGTTTCGACTCACTGTTTTTCTGGGATTATTCTATTTACATGGTTGTACAAACCCCTTGAACCCTATTCTCCGGAATGCCGATCCGAAGATTGCGCAGGTACTCAATTCTCCTGAGGAATTTGAAGTGCAGATCGTCTACATACAGATAAACCGTGACAGATCGAATGCACCTCGCTTCAGGGAGTATCGGTTGCACGCGAATCCGAAGCGCTATTTCTATCCGGCAAGTACGGTCAAGTTTCCTGTCGCGGTATTAGCGTTGGAGAAACTGAATGAGTTGAATATCGCAGGTCTGGATCTGAATGCACGGATGCGCATTGATTCTGCCCGTGCACCCCAGACAGCGATGCTTATAGACTCGACATCTGAAAGTGGCCTCCCATCTGTTGGACATTATATTCATCAGATATTTCTCGTCAGTGACAATAATGCAAATAATCGGTTGTATGAATTTCTAGGACAAGAAGAAATCCACACGCGGTTGCGAAAACATGGACTCACTGCAACACGTATCCTCCATCGTCTGAGTGCACCACAATTCTCTCCGATCGACAACAGGTATACAAATCCCATCTCGTTTTATCATGCAGATACGCTCATCTATCAGCAGCCGGAGCGCAACGCAACTCAGTACCAGGACGAGGTGACAATTCTGGATCAGAAAAAAGGGAAAGGATATTTTGATGGAAATGGAAATCTGGTTGAGGAGCCTTTCGATTTTTCAGGAAGAAATTTTTATCCTCTGAATGAGCAGGTACAGGTCTTGAAAGCGATCATGTTTCCCGGATCGGTTTCCGAAGAATTGCAGTTTTGTATTCGTCCGGAGGACTATTCCTTTCTTTATCGTGAAATGAGTATGCTTCCCGATGAGAGTCGATTTCCAACTCTTGATACAACGGAATACAACGACAGCTACGTAAAATTCTTCATGTTCGGTGACCAAAATACCCCTATCCCATCACATATCCGCATCTTCAACAAAGTAGGGTGGGCATATGGTTATGTGACGGATTGTGCGTACATCGTGGATTTCAAAAATCACGTGGAGTTTATTCTTGCGGCAACGATCCATGTAAACAAAGACCAGATCTTTAATGATGAGCAATATGAGTTCGAAGAAGTAGGTAAGCCGTTTCTTGCAGAACTGGGAAGAGTTGTGTATCATTATGAACTAGATCGTCGAAGAAGACACAAACCTGATCTCTCGGAATTACAGGCATTGTTTCCGGAAATGCATTAGAGCGATATTTCAATCATCAACCATTCTCTACTTGATCAAAGTCACACGTAAATACAAGGAAGCTTTCAGTACAAGAAATGACAGACAACTGGAAGCAATCAATGCATTGCACGGCCCTGTCCTTGTCATCGCAGGCCCAGGTACCGGTAAAACGGATGTCTTGTCATTGCGGATAGGAAATCTTTTATTGAATACCGACGCCTCATCATCAAATATCCTGTGTCTTACCTATACTGAAGCAGGGGCCTCAGAGATGCGTGCACGTCTGCTTGAGTATATCGGACCCGAAGCAAGCAATGTGCGTATTCAAACGTTTCATGGATTTTGCAACAGTGTCATTCAGGAGCATCTTGAAATATTTGGCGGAACAAGAGAACTCAAGCCAGTCTCTGATCTGGAAAAAATTGAAATACTCATTGAAATTCTAAATGAAGTTTCGGATGACAACGTTCTGCGCAGGCGTCGTGGAGACATTTATTATGACCGTTGGCAAATCCGGACTCTTCATGATCTCATGAAACAGGAAGGATGGTCTCCCGCTTTTATGGAAGCGACAATTGATTCCTGGCTTGAAGAAGCGAAAACACACGAAGAGTTTATCTATAAATCCAATACAAAATATGGGACCAAAGGCTCGTTGAAACAGAAAGCTTATGACAGGGAAGTAGAAAAAATGGAGATCCTTCGGGCAGCAGTACACACGTATAGTCAGTATATCGAAAAGCTGGCTGCGAAGCAGAGATATGATTTTGCAGACATGCTGATCTGGGTAAGAGATGCCTTCAGGACGAATACGGATTTGTTGCTCGACTATCATGAAAGATTTCAATACCTCCTTGTGGATGAATTTCAGGATACCAATGGGATACAACTGGAATTGTTAAAATTGCTTTCAGACTATGAACAGCCGAATGTGTTTGTCGTTGGTGATGATGATCAGGCAATCTTTAGATTTCAGGGTGCATTGGTCAGAAATATTGTCGACTTTCATCAATCATATCAACCGGTAGTAATCACTCTGACTGAAAACTATCGTTCGTCATGGAATATCATCAGATCTGCTGCTGAAGTAATTAAACACAACAGATTTACCCATGAACTTGCCGGACTCTCGTTTGTAAAGAATATCCAGGCAGCCGGTGTCAATGCGATGTATCCGGCGATGCCAAGAGTATTATCATTTCAAAATCGGGATCAGGAGCAGGCATTTATTGCAGAAGAGCTTACGAATTTGCACAAGTCCGGTATGCTTGCACATGAGTCTGTTGCTGTCATTTACAGAAGACATGCCTTGTCAGATAATCTCATGCGCGTATTGAGATATCATGAAGTACCCTTCTCGATCGCACGTGATGTGAATCTGTTGGATGAACCCTTGATCAATCATATCCTGATGATCATGCAGTACATCCAGGATCAATACCTGAGTCTCTATGATGGGGAAGACAAACTCTTCGCGATTATGCACTTCAGGCATTTTGAAGTATCTGCACGCGATATTGCGAAGATTGCTAATGCCTGTAAAGCAATTCGTGATGGTGATGTCATGGTAGAAAACCGGAAGGCACTACGCGATTTGGTATCAAAAACACACAAGCTAAAAGGACTGGGTCTCACTGCGCCGAAGAAGGTGATCGCATTTTCGAGGACGATTGAAGAGCTCTGTGCCGTCATTCAGGATGATACGCCTCCAGCTTTGCTCGAATGGATATTGCATATCACAGGCTTACTGCGATGGATATTGGGACAACAGGACCGAAATTGGTATCTGCAGCTCGTGAAATCTTTGATGGAGCATTGCGTCAGAGAGAATGAGCTGATCCCAGGCCTTACACTTGCTCAGTATCTCGGGCTACTGGCGCGTCATCGTGAGAATCTTGTTTCCATCCCTGTCAAAAAAGCAATTGAACCTGCATATGGGATTGAGTTGATCACTGCACATGGCGCGAAAGGTCATGAGTATGACCGGGTATATATGATGGGTTGTACGAAGCAGGATTGGGAAGAATACCGGAGCAGGGGAAATGATGCTTATTCTCTTCCGGGCAATCTTGTTGCGGAAAGCAAGGAGAGTTCTTTGGAAGATGATCGCAGGTTGTTTTATGTTGCCATGACCCGTGCACGGCGAGACCTGTCGATTTCCTTTCCGCGAAGCGATACCAATACAGCAAACATTGAACCGTCGCGGTTTATCGCAGAGCTCACTGCAGGGCCTGATACACCTAAAGAAGTACAAGTATCTCCGGATAAGATTGATGTCTTCGCCTACTACACATCAATTCTGGATCACAAGACAACATTCCCTGAATTGATTGATCATGAAATTGTGGACAAAGTACTTGCTGACTACCGGTTGAGTGCAACCGACTTCAATCTTTACCTGGAATGTCCGCGGTCGTTTTATTTTGAAAAAATCCTCAGGATCCCGTCTTCGCCTCAGTTGTATTTTACATTTGGCAATGTCATTCACAAATGTCTTGAATTGTTGTTCAGCGAACATTGGGACTCATTGTTTTTTACTCAGGGTGCTCTCATGAATTTGTTCGAACAGGAAATGTTCAAGAACCGGAGCAAATTCACACAACAGGAGTATGATAATTATCTGGTGCATGGCCGTGAATCACTGGAAATGTATCAGAAGGAATTTGGAGCTACCTGGCATGATCCGGACAAAGTGATCACTGAATATCGTGTCGACAATATCAGCTATCGTGAAATACCGCTGAAGGGTTTTCTCGATAAAGTAGAGATCAGACCAACCACTGTCCACATTATTGATTACAAGACCGGCAAATTCGAGTCAAAGAAATTTTATCCTCCGGATCCAGACAGAAGTCCTTTGGGAGGTGCATTCTGGAGACAAATGATCTTTTATAAAATCCTCCTGGATCAGGATCCTTCACAAAACTGGAATGTCGTAAAAGGCATCATGGATTTTGTCGATATCAAACGGAATAAGAAACCGATCCGTCGCGAGATCCTGTTCAATGAGCATGATATTACCTTCGTCTCAGACCAGCTTGTAGAAGTCTACAGGAGTATTAAATCACATGACTTCGACCATAAGTGTGACAGATGGCAGTGTAAATGGTGTGAACTCGTTGAGTCTGAGTTTCAACATGGCTCGGAGGGAATGATGGATGATGGGTGATGGGTGATGGATGATAGGTGATGGATGATGAATGACGATGCCAGCCAAAGGCTGGTTGGCCTCTGGCCGAAATATTGAAGGTAGAATAAGTAAAAATATGATGATTAAAGCTGGGTGTATTGTATCGGTTTTCCTGTTATTAACTGTGACGTTATGTGGGCAGGAACAATTTAAAGGGTTTTTCGACTTTAACTGGGATGCTAAAGAAGGAAAGATCTGGCTCGATGTGAATGACAGATGGGATCAGGAGTTTCTGTATGTCAATTCGCTTTCATCTGGCGTTGGGTCAAATGATATCGGACTGGACAGGAATCAACTGGGTAGTGACCGAATTGTAAAATTTGTGCGCAGTGGTCCCAAACTACTCCTCGTGGAGATGAACTATCGCTATCGCGCCGAAAGTGACAATGCCAAAGAACGACTGGCAGTCGAAGAAGCATTTGCTAAATCGGTGATCTGGGGTTTTAAGATCGAAGATAAAGATGGCAGGAGCATGATTGATCTCACTCCTTTCCTGCTTCGTGACGCCCACAATGTTGCGCGCATACTGGAACGTACGCATCAGGGTACATATAAAAATGATGAGAGCCGTAGTGCAGTCAATATGTCACGCACAAGAAATTTTCCAAAGAATACTGAGCTTGATGCTATTGTCACGTTTCTGGGTAGTGCGCAAGGTGAATCGATACGCTCTGTAGCACCGAATGCAGATATCGTCACTGTCAACATGCATCATTCTTTTATTGAGTTGCCGGATGATGCTTATGCGCCGAGAAAGTATGATCCGCGGTCAGGATTTATTCCAATGTCTTACTATGACTATGCTACACCTATTGATCAGCCCATTGAGAAGAAGTTGATCATCAGGCACCGGTTGGAAAAGAAAAATCCTGAATTACCGTTCAGTGACCCTGTTGAGCCTATTATATATTATATCGATGCAGGATGTCCCGAACCAATCAAATCAGCCCTTGTAGAAGGAGGGCTCTGGTGGGAT
The DNA here is from genome assembly GCA_031400515.1 of Bacteroidota bacterium. Lineage (GTDB taxonomy): Bacteria > Bacteroidota > Bacteroidia > Chitinophagales > Saprospiraceae > DATDQA01. The sequence continues at coordinate 4,208 of JANNQA010000047.1, read as the reverse complement.
CAGGCATTTGCAGCAGCGGGGTATAGAAATGCATTTCAGGTGAAGGAGCTTCCAGAAGGCGCAGATCCGATGGATGTCAGGTACAATATGATCAATTGGGTTCATCGTTCCACGCGTGGATGGAGTTACGGATCCAGTGTAGTCGATCCACGTACAGGAGAGATCCTCAAAGGACATGTCTTGCTTGGATCTCTTCGGGTGAGACAAGATTATCTCATTGCTCAGGGACTTGCAGGTGAGTTTACCGATGATGACAACAATACTGAAATGCTTACAGAAATGGCACTTGCACGCCTCAGGCAACTCTCTGCGCATGAAATAGGACATACAATTGGATTGATGCACAACTTTGCTGCCAGCTATAATGATCGCGCCTCTGTGATGGATTATCCTCATCCGTATATCACCCTGGACAACAGCGGGACTTTGGATTTTACCAATGCTTATGACGATGCTATTGGACTTTGGGACAAACGCATGATTCTGTATGGATACCAGGATTTTCCGCAGGATGTAAATGAAGATGAAGCGTTGGAAAATATCATTGACGAATCGATACAGATGGGGTTGAAGTATTTGACTGATGAAGATGCACGGTCTTCCGGCGGCGCACACCCCTACGCACATCTGTGGGACAATGGCAATGACGCTATTGCGGAGTTCAACAGACTAACAGATATACGCGAGCATGCTCTTGTAAAATTTGGCGGACAGGTCATTCCTGAGGGGACACCGATGGCATACCTTGAGCAGGTTCTTGTGCCATTATATTATAGCCATCGTTATCAGGCAGAAGCAGTGTCAAGACTGATAGGTGGAGTTGACTATGCATACAACCTCAGGGGAGATAATCAAGCTGGTCCCAAAGCTGTGGATGCATTGACGCAACAACTTGCATCCTCTACTCTCTTGAAGACTCTTGAGCCTGAATTTCTGGAGTTGCAGTCACGGATTGTCGACCTGATCCCACCTCAACCCGCAGGGTATGAACGGCATCGCGAATTGTTTGCTTCATATACAGGACTGACCTTAGATCCTCTGGCTATCGCAGAGAGTAGTGTGATACATACATTGGCATTGATGCTGCATCCCGAACGACTTGCCAGGATACATCAACAAGATATCTATGATGCATCTCAAAAAAGTCTGACAGAATACCTGCACATGATTTTTCAAAAAGTAAATACACTTTCTGCAGATGATCCTCGTCATACCGCATTGAAACAAGTAGTCGAAAAACAGCTTGTACTTCAATTGCTCAAGATAGCCGGAGATAAGACGATTCAGTCGCAAGTGGCAGCAAGTGCCCTGTTAGAAATCTCAACGATCGAAACACATATACGTAGACAACCGGACCTTCCATCACCCAATGAATGGTCGGCACATCGATTATATGTATTGCATGTCATAGAAGAATTTCGGAAGCATCCCGAAAGTTTTAAACTTCCTGAAGTAAAGAGTATGCCTCCGGGAGCACCAATTGGTTGTGGATATTAAGGGAACCTCTAAAAACCGGCTTTTACAATTTACCCCCGCCCTAAAGGGCTGTACCTGCTGTTCCTGTTGCTCCTGTTGCTCCTGTTGCTCCTGTTGTTCCTGCTGTTCCTGTTGCCCCTGTTGCTCCTGTTTCTTCCTATCTCACCACTGTGACCGATCCACTCTTTTTTACAATCTCATCATTCGCCATTCGCAACTCGAGAAGATAGACGTAGACCCCGGTACCTGCAAGTCCATTCTCATTCCTGCCATCCCAAATATCTTGTGCATCCAATGACGGGATATCGAAAGCATCGTGCATGATACCACCCCATCTATCGAAGACCACCAAATGAGCAATCGCTTTCACGTTCAGTGGATCTGCATAGACTCCCCATGTATCATTTACGTTGTCTCCGTTCGGTGAGAAAACGTTTGGAATATATACACGAGGGTCGGTATCAACCAGGATAAAAAGTGAATCTGACGCTGGACAGCCTTCTTCTGAAATAGCTGTTGCGATATAATGAGTATTGAACAATGGCATTGCCTCCGTCGAAGGGCGGGTGCTGCAGTCCAGACTCCCAACGGGCTTCCATTCAATCGAACTTATCAGGTAATTGCCAGATACATTCAACGTGGTAGAATGTCCAAGGATGATACTATTCTCTCCAGATACTTGTATCACAAAAGGAAGCGGATCAACAATTTCGAAATTATGAATATCCGTACATCCGTATCGATCCGAGACAACGACTTCATAAAGTCCGGCAGTGACAGGTATCGCCAGGTCAGATGATAGAGGCGCTTGTCCATCGATACTGAATACATACGGTACGACTCCACCGTTTATCGCAGTGATACTGATCTGACCATCACTGAGACCGGCGCATGATGGTGGCAGAATCATAAGCTCAGCTTCAATACCAGGATCACTCACAATCGTGAGCTCCAGTGTTACCAGACTATCACAGCCATTCGCAGCAGTGAGGTGCTCGAAATAAATACCGGACGAATTGTACAAAACCCCGCCAAGGTCAAAGTTCAAGCCTTCGCACAATGTATCGATGATAGTAAAATGTACCGGTACGACTTCAATACTATTGCTGGCAGATACGATGCGGCATTTTTCATTTTGAAGATGTTGTGGAGAGTTGCCATAGAGATATCTGAACAAATACAATTGTGCGCTCAATTGCACTGACTGATATGTGCGTGCAGTTGCGCCTGCAATATCCGACCAGGAATTGCCAAGGTCATCACTGATCTGCCATTGGACGTAGCCTGTGTCTGATGCAACGATGGCCGAAAGAGTAGGGTAGAGTGCATTTTCACAAACTCTTCCCATCATGTCGATGGCAATTGTTGCAGAAGGACCACACGGGCGGAATGAAATATTGTCCAATGCGAGATCATTGCCAGTCCCACCGGGTGCATTATTCCGGAGGGTCAGTGTGACTTCTTCCTGATCAGTTGCTGTCGTGAATGTAAATCCGAATGTCTTCCAGAGTTCTGATTGCGGGATAGGACCGGTCGTGAATTCTTCGACACCATCAATCAAAAAACTCACATTGGGAAAAATATGACCACCGACATTCGCGCGTACAATGTTGATCACATCAGCAGAGAATTCATAGAGGGTATTATCGCAGAGTCCATCGATAGTTTGTTCGTAAAAGATGCCCGGTGTGAATGATGCATTTACGACCATCATGTAACCTTGCGGGTCAGTACTGTTATCTCCGATCAGTAGCCATGCGGGCCAGATGTCAGGCCATAGTGCCATATCGTTTGTGATCGTATACCTGCCATCGTGAAACGGAACGAACGTCGAATATTGAAATCCAGGTGCAATGCCTGGGTCGACCGGAAGGATATTCGCAGTACCACGACCAAAATCTCCTGTCACAAAGATGTTTTCACCGAGATTGCCACTGCACTGGCTGTTTTGACTATGCAAGGAAAAGCATATGAAGCAGCCGGCTATTGCAATGAAGATTTGTCGCATCGTAAAGGTGAAAATTACGATATCATGGATAGATGGTCGAAATCGCGATGGATATGTGTGTATGACAGATTGCAGATCCTTATTAAAACTTAAATATCTAATTCCACCCTTGGTCGCACTGAATCTCATTTCAGGACGTATTTTGGCGCGCCAAAACGAGGTTCAGGGGTTACTGAGTGTCCATTTTTCGTAACAAAACAGCTATAGCTGGCGTTTGAATTCGGGTTTGCATTGTGCGATTTTCAACAAGAAGAGCCTCGATTATTTTAAAAAACATCAATAACGGTATGATTTTTCGCATATCCTCAGCCTGCATTTTTCTTTGGTTTCTAGGTCACATAGCTGGATTCTCCCAATCTCTTCATGGCACCATTCAGGATGAAACCGGTAACACGCTGCCATTTGCGACGGTCTATGTTCAGGATCTTAAGCGAGGCACAGCTTCGAATATCGATGGTGAGTATTCATTGCCATTGCAATACGGCAACTACCAGGTCAGATTTCAATATCTCGGCTATCGTACACAGACTCAAACTATCTCCATCAGGGACAAGGATGTCGAGTTAAACATCAAGCTTGTGCTTGAACCCGTGCAACTTTCTGACGTGACGATCACTGCAGATCGTGAAGATCCTGCATATACTATCATACGTAAAGCGATCTCGAAAGCAAAATATCATACACAGCAACTCGATGGTTATACTGCTACTGCATACATCAAAGG
>JANNQA010000190.1:0-16027 GCA_031400515.1 Bacteroidota bacterium | reverse complement strand
CTGCGATCACCATGCCACCGGCGCGCGAAGGAACAAATGGAACTTCGTTCATGCCAGACATATGCGCTCTGAATACGCTTGTTGCTATTCCTGTGAGCTGTCCACGGATTTCGCCAGATGGAAAATTTGCAGTATGCACATTTGCATAAATCTGACGCCTCGCCAATGCGGATTTTTGATCAGTAGTAAGAGTATAGCGATTGTCGGCAGCTCGAATGACACCATTCAGTGAAGTGGTATCAACAGTAGCGACAATTGGAATGACAATTGGACCATTTTGCCCTGCAAAACCCATGTGGAGATGTATCCCTCCATTCCATGCTGATGAAAGTGCATTAAATGTGCCACTGATCGTAAGAGTATCCTCCTGGACATCGAATACCATTGCACCACGACCGCGAGAAAGGGCTGCCGGATTTTCATAACTGCCCATCAAATTCGCCACATAGAATGCATCAGCCATTGGAATGAGTTGTCCCCGAATTTCACCGCTTGGAGAGAAACTCGTATGCACATTCACATACAATGCCCGTTCTGCCAGAGACTCTTTCTGCTCTGTAGTCAGTACGATGCGATTCGAATCCGCTTCCCAAACACCACTCTTCAGAGTTGATGTGAGTGTCGCTTTCAGCCCATGTGCAATACCACCATTTCGTCCTGCGTAGTTCACATGGATGTGTGATCCCCCCGCAATATTCTCGGCGAACTCCCCGGTGAGGTTTTGAAAAAATCCCGAAACTGTCAATGTATCACCCACTAACTCAGCAGTGACCTCTCCATAGCCACCGGTCAGAACCGAGGGTACTTCTCCCCTCCCAGTGAGTATCGCTTTATAGCTTTGTGCAATAATGTCGGCGCTTATCATCGATGCACCGGTAAATACGAGTAAGAGTAAACGTGTAATCCTCATATCATCAAAGTTTTGTTGTTTCCATGAATTGTAAAGCAGCTCAAGGGATTGAGGTCAAACTTTGCTGGAAAAGAAGTTGATAATTACAAGGGTACAAGAGAGATGGAGATAAAACTCCACCAGGATCGAATTCTTGCTGGTGACCAAATGTATGTAAATAATTTAGAAATCCGCGAAAAGGCTGTTGGCTTTTCGCCTTTCGCCGTTTCGCCGTTCGATTGAAGACTGTGTGCTGTGGACCGATCTTGCTTCTGGCAACTAGCTTCTGGCTGCGAAAATGCCCGTTGGCCCTTGGCCGTTTGGCGAAAACTGAGGACTGCTCTCTGCTCTTTGCTTCTGGCTATTAGCTTCTAGCTGCTGGCCTTGAAGAATCACCTTTCACTTTCGACATTGCTGAGGACTGTGGACTGAAGGACTGTGGACTGAGGACTGCTGGACTGAAGACTGCCGACTGAAAAATGATAGTTTTACGACCATGTCAAGATGGAAATCAATTAGACGCAATGGCTTGAAGTATATGTACTTCTCGATTTGCGGACTTTTGACAAGCCAAGTACTCAGTGCCCAGTCTGACCCTGATGCGTTTTCGGACATTCTGGAACAGGTGATTCAGGATCTTGAAATGGATGGCGACTTTGATTATGACGCCACTTATGAGAGACTGGCGGGATACATTGATCATCCGGCTGATCTGAACAAAGACGATCTGGAGGATTTCGTGAGTATGGGGTTGCTTACAGATGGACATCTGTTTGCACTCCGATCCCACATTCAATCGGTAGGCCAGTTGATTTCTATTTATGAACTGCAATCGATTCCAGGGTTCACCTCAGATATTATTCGCAGAATCCGTCCATTTGTCAGTGTCGAAGGAAATCTCTGGGATCTGCGGCAGCCGTTGAAATCTATTCTCTTCCAGGGTGACAATCAGCTTGCCATGCGATGGAGCCGGACTGTCCAGGAACAACGAGGATATACTCCTGACGAAGCAGGCACGCCGCGCTATCTGGGAGATCCAAACAGACTTTATCTCAGATACAGGCATCGCAATGAAAGTCGATTGAGCTATGGTGTCACTATGGAGAAGGATCCGGGTGAAGAATTCTTCTCAGGCAGTAATAAACATGGATTTGATTTTTACTCGGCTCATTTTTTTCTCAACAATTACAGACAATGGATGCCAAGACTCGCGATCGGTGACTATAACATCAGTCTCGGACAGGGATTGATCATGCATTCCGGTTATGGGGTCGGGAAAAGTTCCTTTGTCACACAAATCAAGAAAGGCGGCTATGCGGTGCGTCCATTTGCATCTGTGAATGAATATGATTTCCTTCGGGGAGCGGCAATTACAGTAAGTCCCGGGGCTCACACACAACTCACGCTATTTGCATCTTTGAGAAAACGTGATGCGAACGTACAGATTGATTCTATTGAACTAGATGGAGAGTTGATTCCTGATCCTTCATTTTCATCACTGCAATTGACCGGTCTCCATCGCACCGAATCAGAAATCGCAGATGAAAGACAAATCACACATCAGATCATCGGCACATCGTTGCAGCATCGGGGTAAAAATCTTCGCGGTAGTCTGAATGCGGTATATAATCATCTGAGCAGTCCATTCCAGAGGGCAGATGAATTGTACAATGCCTATCGATTTCAGGGCACTTCGCTATTAAATGTGAGCGTTGACTATGCCTATTTGTTTCGCAATTTCCATTTCTTCGGTGAGACAGCGATGAGTGATAATGGGTCGCTCGCTTCAGTGAATGGTCTATTGGTTGGAGTACATCGTCGGGCGGATATTGCAATTCTTGGAAGATGGTTGCCAAGAGATTATCATAGTCTTGGTGCAACTCCATTTGCTGAGACTTCTTCGGGGGATAATGAACAGGGCATCTATTTTGGTCTTGAACTACGTCCAACGATTCAATGGACACTGAGTGCTTATGCAGATATCTGGAGACATCCGTGGTTGCGATTCAATGTCGATGCTCCCAGTAATGGACAGGAACAACTTATTCGTCTGACATACCGAAAGAAGCGCAGTTTTGAATTCTACGCACAGTATCGTCATGAACAAAAAGAAAAAAATCTCACCGGAAATGATGCGCATTTCGACCCTTTGGTAGATCAGCGGAAACATCAGATGAGATTACATTTTGCCTACAAAGCGACACCTTCATTAGAACTTCGCAGCCGGATTGAAGGAGTATTATATAGTGAACATACATTGCCAGATGAAACGGGATTTGTCTTGTACCAGGATGTCATCTTCAAGCCAGTTGGTTCGGCCTTCTCATTTACCACGCGGCTCGCACTATTTGATACAGACAGCTTCAACTCCGCGATCTATGCTTATGAAAATGATCTCGTAAATCAATTCTATATCCCTGCTTATGCCTACCAGGGGGTGAGGTATTATATCAATCTGCGCTATCGTGGTATCCGGAAGTTATCAATGGAATTACGATTGGCGCAAACGCGGTATACGGATCGCAATGAAGTCGGAAGTGGCAATGATTTGATCATTGGAAATGCAAAGACAGATATGAAGTTGCAGATTCTTTGGGATTTTTAAACCAAAGTTGGAATTTATCATGGTATTGATATTTTTCTAACCGCGGAGGACCTCCGAGAACACACAGAGAGCCGCAGAGAAATCATGTCCATCTTCTCCGTGGTCCTCGGCGATTTCTCAGTGGCTCTCGGCGGTTCATGATTTGGTTTGACTATCATACAATTACAAAAGAATTTTGGTTTATGGAGATTGCACAAAAGGTTGAGAGCATCCTCTCGGGGCTGAATTTCAGTGAAGAACTCAGGGCACTGAGAAAAATTGTTCTTTCTACAGGATTGGAAGAGACGATCAAATGGGGAGGTCCCGTGTATACGTATGACGGTCGGAATGTGATAGGTATCGCCGGGTTCAAAGAACATTTTGGTCTGTGGTTCTTTCAGGGAGGTTTGCTTGCTGACAAACACAAGAAACTCATGAATGCACAAGAGGGCAAGACTAAAGCGATGCGTCAATGGCGTATGAAATCAAAAGCAGATATCGACAAGCCTATACTACTCGCATATGTCAAAGAGGCAATTGAAAATGAGAAGAAGGGTGATCGCATTGCATCCAGCAAACCTATTAAGAAGGCTCCTTCTGTACCGGCAGAATTGAAAACTGCACTAGCATCCTCTTCAAGATTGAAGACAGCATTTGAAAAACTGACACCTGGTAAGCAAAAAGATTACGCTGAGTACATCGACAGTGCAAAACAAGAAGCAACAAGCGTTGCACGCATTCAAAAGATAAAACCGATGATTCTGTCCGGGATGGGTCTGAATGACAAATACATGAAGAAATAACTCAGATTACTCTGTCCGCCTGCAAAATTGATGCTAAGTCGGCAGGAGAGTATTTCACTGACTTCAACACTTTATTGTCAGCGGTCCGGTAAACGAGAAATTGCCCAGCCTGCTCTTTGATGTAGCCATCAGTATTCCTTTCATTCTTGTAGTAAGCAACCGTCTCTTCGGCGATCTCAAATGTTTCACAGACCTTACTCATATTCGAGCGCTGTACTTCTGCAAACAACTCAGCAAACTTCTCTCCGAGGCCGAACTCGAGAATGGCCCCTGATAATACATACTGGATATCACAGAAAGCATCCGCAATACCCACCAGGTCTTTTGCTTCTATCGCTTCTTTGAGTTCGTCAAGTTCTTCCTGCAACAAGCTGATTCGGAGTTCACATCTGGCGGCATCAGGTACTGTTGGTTCTTTGAGGACAGGAACATGAAAAGCGCGGTGGAAGTCGGCAACGCCGTTGAGAGCATGAGCTTCTTTCATTTGGGGGAATTTGTATTTGAATGGCGCGAAAGTACGAATAGCCGTTGGGAGTAAAAAGGTTCGAGATTCATGCGCTATAATTTCCTATCATGTTCATTATGCTTTTAATACAGATACGAGTTTTTCTGATTTCGTAGTATACAACCTATATACCTTTCAGCTCACTTCTTGCAGATAGATCACTACAACTCAAACTCGAGCAGTGCATCACTTTAATAGACTTTGAATCAAATTCTTCGCGTCCTTGCGCCTTTGCGTGAGATGGCCCCGCGTGAACTGATGCACTCCTTAAATTCGGCACTCCTCATTGTGTGAATTATTTTCTCTATTATCTTGCGACCCTTCATGTCAAAACAGCATATCTCACGTAAAGGATTTTTGCGCTGGGCAGGCGTTGCTTCGCTCGGTGGTATCACAGGCATTGCTGCTTGTAAAAGCGATTCGAAGAGTGGACCTGAAGAGGAATCTACATCTCGCAAAATTGACTTCAAATGGAATATGGTTACCACCTGGGCTCCAAATTTCCCTGTGGTGGGTGAAGGTTGTAATCTCTTTGCGAAATGGGTGGACCAGATGTCCGATGGCCAACTTACAATCAAAGTCTATGGAGGTGGTGAGTTGATCCCAGCGCTTGAGGCATTCGATGCTGTGAGTAGTGGGACAGCAGAAATTGGTAGTGGTGCAGCCTATTATTGGGCAGGCAAAGCTGTGGCTACACAGTTCTTTACTGCAATTCCATTCGGACTCAACGCTCAGCAGATGAATGCATGGCTTCTGTGTGATGGTGGAATGCAATTGTGGGAAGAAGTCTATGCGCCATTCAATGTACTTCCACTCGCGGCAGGCAATACCGGTGTACAGATGGGTGGATGGTTTAATCGTGAGATTAAAACGAACGAAGATTTACGAGGTTTGAAAATGCGCATTCCGGGTTTAGGCGGCAATGTGCTCAACCGTGCTGGTGGTACTGCAGTACTTACTGCCGGTGCCGAGATTTATACGAATCTCGAACGAGGTGTGATTGATGCAACAGAATGGATTGGCCCCTATCACGACTACCTGATGGGATTTCATGAGATCGCGAAATACTATTACTACCCTGGATGGCATGAAGCGGGTTCGGTATTGGAGATTTTTGTAAACAAACCGAAGTTCGATAGTCTGCCCGTGTATCTGCAGGAAATCGTTCGTTCTGCTGCAGCTCGCCTGAATGTATGGACACTTTCAGAGTTTGAAACGAGGAATGCAGAATACCTCGCAAAGATTCGTGCTGAGACGAAAGTGGAGATTCGCAGTTTTCCGCCAGAGGTTCTTGCGCAATTGCGTGCGATATCAAAACAGGTGGCAGAGGAACTTGCTATTTCCGATCCAATGAGTAAAAAAATCTATGACTCACTCCTTGCATTCAAAAGTAAAATCAACGGGTGGGCTGATATCTCAGAGCGTATGTACTATAACTCCTTCTGAACTATCTACTCAGGATTCTTTCTCCTTTGCCCAACTATCCTTCAGTGTGACAGTCCGATTAAATACCAGTTTCGAAGAAGCGCTATCGGGATCTGTGCAGAAATATCCCATGCGTAAAAACTGAAATCTATCTCCTGGCTTTGACTCGCTTAGTGCAGGTTCAACCTTTGCGGCAGAAATCACTTTCAATGAATCTGGATTGATGAATTCCAGAAAATCCTTGTCCTCATGCCCGCCGGGATTTTCATCCGAAAACAACCGATCGTAAAGTCTTACTTCTGCGTCGATGGCATGCTGAGCAGACACCCAATGCAATGTCCCCTTTGCTTTTACACCACTCGTATCGGAGCCACTTCTGCTTTCCGGAATGTAGGAGCAAAAAATCTCAGTGACTTCTCCTGTTGCAGGATCTGTATTGTAACTATCACAATGGACGATATATGCAGACTTCAGTCGGACATGTTGTCCTGGAGTCATACGGAAATATTTCTTTGGCGGATCTACCATAAAATCTTCCCGCTCGATGTACAGCGCTTTTGAAAATGGGATTTGCCTTGACCCTGCATTTGCATCCTCAGGATTGTTGTCGATCTCGAGCATTTCAACATGACCCTCAGGAAAATTTGCAATCGTGACAAGAACGGGATCAAGCACCGCCATCGCTCGTGTGGCAATCTGGTTAAGGTCTTCACGTACACAGAATTCGAGTAAAGCAACATCGATGACATTCTCTCGTCTCGCAATACCCACGCGATTCGCAAACTCGCGGAGTGACTTGGGTGTAAAGCCACGTCGACGGAGTCCCGATATCGTTGGCATACGCGGATCATCCCAACCGTTGACATGATTTTGATTCACAAGTTGCAGCAGCTTGCGTTTGCTCATGATAGTATAGTTCACGTTGAGTCGGGCAAACTCAATCTGACGTGATGGAAAGATGCCGAGTGTCTCAATACACCAATTGTATAATGGTCTATGATTTTCAAATTCAAGCGTACAGATAGAATGTGTGATCTGCTCAATACTATCTGATTGACCATGGGCAAAATCATACATCGGGTAGATACACCAGGTATCACCTGTGCGATGGTGATGTGCAAACTTGATCCGATACAGAAGTGGATCGCGCATGATCATATTGGGAGATGTCATATCGATTTTTGCACGCAATACTTTAGTGCCCTCGGCATGCTTGCCTTCCTTCATTTCTGTGAACGTTTTCAGATTCTCTTCTACAGAACGATCACGAAACGGACTATTCATACCGGGAACGGTTGGTGTGCCTTTCAGGGCTGCGATTTCATCACTCGTGGAATCATCGACATAAGCCTTATTCATCCGGATCAGTTGCAAAGCGAATTCATAGAGTTGCGGAAAGTAATCGGAGGCGTAGTACTCACGATCGTCCCAATTGAAGCCTAGCCAGCGTACATCTTCCTTAATGCTGTCGACATATTCTGTGTCTTCGGTGACCGGATTAGTATCGTCAAAACGCAGGTTTGTAAGACCGCCATATTTCTGTGCAAGACCAAAATTGAGGCAAATCGCTTTCGCATGACCGATATGGAGATAGCCGTTGGGTTCGGGAGGGAACCGGGTATGAACACGACCATCATTCTTACCATTGGCAATATCCTCTTCGACGATTTGTTCAATAAAATTCAACGACTCTTTCTGCTCTTCTGACATAGCTCACATTTTTTCAGGCATTTCGATTCCCAATAAATCCATTGCTTCTTTCAACACGTGTGCGACTTGTGTAACCAATTGAATACGGAATGCACGTGCTTGTTCGGTCTCTGCATTCAGTACCCGATATTCATGATAGTAGCGATGAAATGATTTCGCAAGATTGTAACAATACTGTGCAACGACGGATGGACTATACTGATCTGCTGCCTGCGCTACGACTTCTGGTAATGCGCTCACTTCACTCAGCAACCTCTTCTCATCTTCATTCAACGAATAACCATCATAGTTTCCAGACATCCCTTCTGTCCTTGCAAGAATAGATCTTACACGCACATAAGCATTTTGAATATAAGGCCCAGTCTGTCCCTGCAGATCTACACTTTCTGCCGGATCAAACAGCATCCGTTTTTTCGGATCTACACGCAGGATGAAAAATTTCAACGCAGACAGACTGATCTTCCGTAAGTTTTCCTTTTGCTCTGCTTCGGTCAAGCCCGTGATCTCACCACGATCCGCCGCTGCTTTTTCAGCCTCTGCATAAACGGTATCCAACAAATCATCTGCATCTACGACAGTGCCTTCACGGGATTTCATTTTACCTGATGGCAAATCAACCATGCCATATGAAAGATGATGTAAGCCATCTGCATAAGGTTCTTTGAGTTTCTTCAGTGTGCCGAAGAGTGCATGAAAATGATAATCTTGCTCGTCAGCCACGACATAGACCATCCGTTGTGCTCCGAATTCCTCAAAACGTAAATGTGCTGTGCCTAGGTCCTGTGTGATATACACCGATGTACCATCACTTCTCAACAAGATCTTGTGATCCAGCCCCTGCTCTTCAAGATTGACCCACACCGAACCATCTTCTTTCTGATAGAAAGCACTCTGTTTTACGCCTTCCATGACCATTGCTTTTCCAAGCTCCCAGGTATCAGACTCATAATAGAGTTTATCGAAACTGACTCCAAGTCTGGCGTAAGTTTTTTCAAACCCTTCATAGACCCAGGCGTTCATGCGCTTCCATAATGCTATCGTATCAGGGTCACCGGCTTCCCAGCGTTTCAACATCTCGCGTGCTTCAAGACCAAGAACACTGTCTTCATTGAAGTATGTGTTTTTATGTTCAGCAAAGAATGTCGCTTCGTCTCTGCCTCTTGCAAGTTCTTCGTATTTCAGTATCCCATCTGCTGAAAATTGCCATGCAGAATATTCTTTTCGAAATTCTTCTTCGAACCTCACATACCATTTGCCGACGAAATGATCGGGTTTGATATTCGTGCTTTCAGGAGTTTGTCCAGCGCCATATTTCTGCCACGCGAGCATGCTTTTGCAAATGGCGATACCGCGGTCATTGACGATTTGTACACGCCGCACATCAAAGCCACTTGCGTCCAGAATTCTACTCGTAGACCATCCCAAAAGAATGTTACGGATATGACCCAGATGAAGTGGCTTGTTTGTATTTGGTGAAGCAAATTCGACCAGTACTCTTTCATTTTTTGCAGGGGCCTTCCATGAATCCGGATGCTTTACCAAAAATTCGCTGACTGAAAACCAATATGCGTCTGACAACGAAAGATTCAGAAAACCTTTGACAACCTGGAATGCAGAAACAAAGCTGTTTTGTCCAACCAAATATTCGCCAATGGCCTTGCCGACCTCTTCAGGATTTTTCTTCAGTTGTTTCGCCAAAGGAAATGTGACCACTGTGTACTGCCCTTCATATTCTGACCGGGTCTGATTAATCACAAGGCTGTCCGGCTCCACCTGATGACCGTAGATAGCATCGACAGCAGTGACAATTAATCTATTGACGTCAGAGATCGGTCGCAAAGGTGTTCGGTTTAGATAAAGACACCAAAGATAGCCAAGGGGATGAGTTGGGGGAGATTACCACTTCAGGGTAGTGCATCAGTTCACGCAGAGCCATCTCACGCAAAGGCGCAAAGGACGCGAAGAAATTGATACAAAGTCTATTAAAACTGATGCACTTCTCGCTGCAGACGCCAGCCTGCCGGCGTCGCTCTGCGCGCCGACGCTGAAGCTATGGCGCAAGCGTCCGAAGCGCAACGCGAAGGCGATGCAGGCAAGGCTCGTAAGTTCTTTTTGCGCCACACTCCTGTAGCCATTGCGAAGGCAGTCGTCGAACGCCTGCCCGAGGTCAGCCCTCTTTTCTTTAGCTAACAGCGAACAGCCAACAGCTAACGGCCTTCTTCCTTCCCAAAGAAGCTAAAGTGCGTCTCTCCATATTTCCTCATTTCCAAAAAGTACGTAGCCTGAGTGAAATCATGATTTGGATTGTGCTCAAGTACGAGGATTCCATGTTCAGCAAGCATGTTTCTTTCCATGATGACATTCGGAATTGTTTCCAGGTCTTTTAGTCCATAAGGTGGTCCTGCAAATATATAGTCGTATGCGCCCGGCTGTTTTAAACAAAACTGAAATACGTCCATTGTAAAAATGCGGAGGTAACTCTCGATCTTCAGCTCAATCGCTGTCTTACGCACGAATTCACAACAGGGTCTAAAGCTATCCACATACGTGACATCTGTACAACCTCGTGAGATCATTTCGAAACTATGACTACCCGTACCACCAAACAGATCAAGAAACCTGACTTCGCTAAAATCTATTCTACCGTGAAGAATATTGTAGAGTGCTTCCTTTGCTACATCAGTTGTTGGTCGGGTTGGCCATCCTTTGGCAGGAGGATAAAACTTTCGGCCACCGAGGGTGCCACCTATGATGCGCATTTTGAAACACAGATCAGGTCTATGGTTTCCACATTGGGATAGTCGGACCTGGGATTTATATCAGGAAATGAAAAGAGCTCAGTATGCGGCATATATGTTTGAAGAACCGGAAGAGCGTGCGTCGCCGCTGTTCCTGCACATTTGATGATAACGTGTTCACTTTGCAAATGCAAATTCTGCAGTATTGCCAGTGCATAGTACAATACATCTTCTGGCCCTAACGTGCGATAGTGATTGACAAACAACAATTGCCCTTGATGACAAAGAATCAACTCTGTGAACTGAGAACTCACATTCAGCAACATCACAGGTTCTGTGTGCGCACGTGAATATTTGATTTCATACATGATTAGTGCTGAAATGACATGAATAATAGAGGCCTCACTAAACCATGCGTGTGCTTCCGCTGAAAATGCCTGTGGGAGTGCAAAAGCGATCACAATATCTTCATCTGTGACATCTGTAAAGATCTCATCGGAATGACTTACATCTGTAACTTCCTGCAAACGTGTGACTGTAGATTCACGATTTACTTCCACTGGTTTTAGCGCAACAAACGGAACACCTCGCACGGCAATGTGAACGTGGCTGAAATCCGCATAGAGCATCTCATCATCCCCGACCAGTTGACCCAAGTAGCCCAATGGCTTGTCGAAATAATGAAACTTGCGATCAGTAGTCACACCTTTTGTGACACAAGGCATGTTGTGTAGATCGGAAATGTAATAGTTGAAACTATCTACTCCTGCTATAGCTGCTAATCGAAGCGGGGAATTGTCGAACGCGTTATGTCTTAGGTCATCCCAGTGATAAACTACCTTTCCCAATTACCGGAAGTATTTGGTGTATTCAAATCTCCGAATTTAAGTCTGGAGTTAGGGTCGTAGCGATTGTCGAATTTGCTATACATAGGATCAGCATATTTGCCCATAAATAATCTGCGTGGCACACCAACCTCAACGACATTCACCAATGTGCTCTGATAAGTAATCGTATCGGCTGCAATATCAAAAGTGGCGGTGCCGCCATAAGGCACAAATCTCAAAGAATCCAGATTGATATTGAGACTACGTATCGAGTCGATCGCTGCGAAAAAAGTCGTGTCATACTGAAGATTGTTCCTGTCGAAATTCGGATCATCCGGATCACCAAGAACACTGATGATTCTAAACTTGCCAGTTGTCAACACTTGCTTTAGCGTATCAAAATCTCCGGCAAAGCCTCCAGTAATATCCCGGTAGAACTCCTGTGCCGTACGGATTTGTTTTAACCTGGCAATAACCGCTTGTTCTCTTGTTTCCTTTTCAGCCATGAACCTGATGGGGTCGTTGATATTGATGACCAGCATGTAGATGAGGAAGCCACAGGCTGCAAGCAGGACGAGACTGATGATCATTTTCATAAAGGATATTCTCTTTTCTTATCTGAAGTGCCCGCCTATTGACGGCAGGCACAATTATACGGGTTTTTTCCGTTTGTAATTCGACTTTATCCACGTTTGCCTGATTGTCTCTATATCACCAGAAACTGCGAAAAGCTGGTGTACTTTTGCACAGATGCTTTTAACCAGCCGATTGGCGTATGCGTTCTGAAAAACACCCGATAATACTCGCAATTGAGTCGTCATGTGACGATACAGCCGCGGCCGTCTTGAGCGGAGGTGAGTTATTGAGCAATATCACTGCCCAACAAATTGTACATGCCAAATACGGTGGGGTGATTCCAGAACTCGCCTCCCGCAAGCACCAGGAAAATATCGTCGCCGTCGTGGATGAAGCACTCAAAGTGTCTGGCAAACTCGCCGGGGATCTTGATGCCATCGCATTTACTCAAGGGCCCGGGTTGCTAGGATCCTTACTTGTGGGTGTATCCTATGCCAAAGGACTTGCATTGGCCCTGGACATTCCTCTGATTGCTATAGATCATATGCAGGCACATATCCTGGCGCATTTCATAGAGGACCCAAAACCTGCTTTCCCTTTTCTTTGTCTCACAGTTTCGGGAGGGCATACTCAAATCACAAGAGTTGATGCACCACTTGAAATGACTATTCTTGGCAAGACCATCGATGATGCCGCAGGAGAAGCATTTGATAAGACTGGTAAGATGCTTGGACTTCCTTATCCTGCTGGTCCTGTGATTGATCGTTTGTCACGCCAGGGTGTTGCCAAATTTAAGTTTACCGAACCCCGTGTAGCAGAACTTGATTTCAGTTTCAGCGGCCTGAAGACTTCTATCAAATACTTTCTGCGTGATCAAACAGCATTGAATCCGGATTTCATCAATCAGGAAAGAGAGAATATATGCGCAAGTGTGCAGGAGTCAATTGTAAAGATTTTACTGCACAAGATGGAAGATGCAGCCAGGAAGACAGGCATTAAAGAAATTGCGATCGCAGGCGGTGTTTCTGCCAACTCTGCATTGCGCACCCACTTTGAAGCCAGGGCACGAGACCTTGGATGGCGTGTTTATATTCCCAAACTTGCGTATTGCACGGACAATGCTGCAATGATTGCGATGGTTGCACACTTCAAATATCTGGCTGGAGAATTTGCAGATCTTAATATCACCCCAAAAGTCAGGCAGGTATAGAAGATCGGTGATGGTTGATGGGAGATGCCCGCCCGGATGGTCGGACGAGGATGATACAGGATCTTTGATTGATTTCCTTCGCCTTTTTTAGCCAGGATCTTGGATTTCCTTCGCCTCAGCCTTCTTTATTCCTCCAGAATTTTCTTCTTCATCTTTTCGAACTCCTCTTCCGTGATAAGGCCTTCTTTTTTGAGATTACCGAGATCTCTGATTCTATCGACTGAGCTTTCGGCAGATTTGGGATTCCCTTTGACCTTGAAGGCACTCTTTTTCTTTTCATCCTCATCCTTCAATTCCTGAGCAACTTTTTTCCCCTTCTCAAATTTTTCGTTGTAGACTTTCTTCAACCTGTTGAGATCGAGGTCAAGCACAGTGCCCCCAGTTTCAAAATGTCGTTTGAAGACTTCACCGAGCGCATAAGAAGATGCACCGGACAGTATCGACATGGCGATACCACCTATCACAGAACCCAGACCCGGGATAAATTTTATAGCAACTCTTGCGCCTGCTTTTGCAAGGCCACTACCGGTGAGGGCTGTGATAATCGCCTTCATTTCATTCTCCTTGAAGTCGACTTCATAAAGTTTGCAAAGCTGACGTACAAGATCAAGTTGAATCGCACTCACTGCAAAGAAGTCTGCGATTGGGACTGGAATCAGCCCTGCTCCCATAGACCACACCATATGGTTGCGGATGATCGTGTCGGCATGTTTTGAACGTTCTAAATTGTCTGACATATTTCTGGTTTTCAGTAAGAATCTGATGACCCGGTGAAAGTAAGACTTCCTAAGCATTGACTCTGGAGACTTTTCGACACACGCTACTTTCTGGTCCTGAAGCCATTGGCGAAAACGAAATGTTGCGAGGTACGGGTTGCGCGTTACGAGTAAAAAAAACAGGTAATCCTGGTCTTCTACAATCAACAACTGTCACATCTACGTTAAATTCAACCCTATCGCATAACTCCATTCCATATACTTTAACACGCAACTCGAACCACGTAACCCGTACCAGTTCATTTTTGCACACCCTTCCGCTCTGTGACCCTGATCACAAGTTTCAATCCTGACCATTCTTCTGAGATAGCACAGACTTTGATATCAACTAGTCCCAATGGTATTGCGGTATCCCGTATTGTATCCTCTGTGATTTCAGTCAGTTTTTTCGACGACTTCTTGTACCATGCCACCCATATCATGCCTGACTGAGTGATCTGATTCCGGAACTCACTTAACCAATCCTCAAGAATTGATATTTCATTGACAAATAGCAACACACAATCATAAGGTTGTTTTGTAGTCATTGTGATTTCCGGAAGAGTTCCTAACCAAGTCATGAGATCCTCAGGAGGGTTAATAAACCGTACTCGCTGGTGTTCTTTGATCCCGAGTTTTTTAATAAGAGGAGCTGGTGAATATCCGGCCATAGCTGGGGTGATTAGTGTTTATTGGGGAAGAGAGTTTGACTTTTTGAAAATATAGATGACTGAAGATGCTTTTTCCGAGTTGAATAGTGCTCGTAAATATGAGAACAATCCAATTGTCATCCCGCGAATTAAACGCACAAAACCGCCACCCCGGTACTTCTCGCTGAGCAGAGCTACATAAAACGCATCAAACGGCATTGCGTATTGGTGCACAAACTCAAATCCGGCACGTGCCAACATCACTTTCACGGAGTTTGGTGAAAAATGCCACAAATGCCTTGGCACATCCCAAGCACCCCAGTCAGGGCCATAGAAATTTGCATCCAGTGATTTGTAATTAGGCAGTGCAATGAACAGGACACCATTATCCCGCAAGATTTTGCGTATGCGGTCTAGATATTTGTCCAATGCATGTACATGCTCTAACACATGCCACATTGTGATGACGTCCGCCGATTGAGATGGCGTTTCAAATAAAGCGGCTGGCTCTGAAAGCAGTATTCTGTGAGACTGAAATGCAACTTGTCTTGCCTGAGCATTCGGTTCTATTCCCTTCACATCCCATTCATGTGATTGCATGTGTGCGATAAAAAAACCTGTACCGGCGCCAATGTCAATAAGACTGTGTCCTTTTGCGTAGCGTTGGATCAATTTTCGCTTTCGCCTGGCCATCCAATTCCGAATGAAATAATACACTCGGTCCATGACAGAAGTGCCATTCTCAGAGTGGGAGATGTAATCTTCCGTTTCATAGTAGCGCGTAATCTCAATCTCGGCTGGATGATTCTGTGTGATTACAAGACCACAATTCTGACATCGATATAACTCAAATGATTCTTTGCTCGCACGAAAGTCCGTGACGTGCAAATGCGGCAATAGCACTGTCGTCAAACAAGCAGGACAAACTTCAACGAATACCTTATTCATCGTGATACGCATGCAGATGGTTTATGACTAGAAAAATACTATGGTGCCAAAATCGTGAAGGGAGCAACAGGAATATTTCGCAAAACCCAAAACGCCAGAGTAACCACAAGCACAATCAAAGGTGTGTAACGACGTACAGAGAGTGATCGTATTTGTTTACCCCGCCGTTTGAGAATCCAGATATACGATTCGCATACAAAATATACCAGACTGACTACCATCAACGGATTGTAATCTATCGCTCCAACTAAATTGCCATGGAGCAGTGCATGAAGCCCTCGTTGTGACCCACACCCTGGACAGTAAAGATTTGTAAGACTATAAAAAGGACAGTCAGGCATATTGCCTTTCACTGGATCAATAAGAAAATATACAGCACCTATTGCCAGAATGCCAAGACAAATGAC
>JANNQA010000168.1:0-44744 GCA_031400515.1 Bacteroidota bacterium | reverse complement strand
TTGCGATTTGTTTGATCTCTGGTTTTGTGAGTGGCAGGAACATGATCTTCTCATCGATCCGGTTCAGGAATTCGGGACGTAGATTTTCTTTGAGTTTTTCAAACACTTCCGCTTTTGTTGCATCAAGGATCTCGGTGCGTTTTTCTTCACTTACTGCCTGGAGGTCTTCGAAGTTTTCCAGAATGACATCCGAAGCCATATTCGATGTCATAATGATCATCGTGTTCTTGAAGTTTGCTACACGACCTTTATTGTCTGTGAGTCTGCCATCATCCAATACCTGAAGGAGGATGTTGAAGGTATCAGGATGAGCTTTTTCGATTTCATCAAGAAGGACAATTGAATATGGCCGGCGTCGTACAGCTTCTGTGAGTTGACCGCCCTCGTCGTATCCAACGTATCCGGGAGGAGCCCCCACCAATCGTGAGACCGAATGACGCTCCTGAAATTCACTCATGTCAATTCGGGTAATTGCTTTTTCGTCATCAAACAGTACTTCGGCAAGTGCCCGCGCAAGTTCTGTTTTGCCGACACCGGTAGGGCCGAGGAAAATAAACGATCCAATAGGTCTCTTCGGATCCTGCAGACCCGCCCGTGCTCGACGTACAGCATCGGCAACAGCAGTCACTGCTTCATCTTGTCCGATGAGCCGTTTGTGGATTTCATCTTCCAGCGTGAGCAGCTTCTCTTTTTCACTCTGCAACATCTTTGATAATGGAATACCGGTCCATCGCGAGACCACCTCTGCGATATCATTTGCTGTCACCTCCTGGTTTGTGAATCTCGTATCTACAGGAATCGTGGTGAGTTTCTCTTCCGCAGCTTTCAGCATGGCATTTTGCTCCTGGATTTCACCATAGCGGATTTTTGCGACGCGCTCGAAATTGCTTTCACGTTCAGCCTGGTCAGCTTCTATCTGCAGTTCTTCAATACGCTTCTTGGTATTTTGTATTGCGTCCACAATTTCCTTTTCGTTCTGCCAGGCCGCGCGCAATGCATCAAGTTTTTCTTTTGCATTGGCGATGAGCTCCTGGATACCTTTCATTTTCTTCGCATCACCTTCGCGTTTGATAAACTCTCTTTCAATCTCAAGCTGACGTACACGACGATCGAGTTCATCAATTTCTTCCGGAACAGAGTCTAGTTCGAGACGGAGTTTTGCTGCGGCTTCATCGATGAGGTCGATCGCTTTATCAGGTAGATGACGATCTGCGATATAGCGATGTGATAATTCTGCTGCCGCGATCAATGCTTCATCCAGAATGCTGATCTTATGATACACTTCGTATTTATCCTGAATACCGCGGAGGATCGAGATCGTGTCCTCGACACTCGGTTCGTCAATAAAGATCGTCTGGAAACGGCGCACGAGCGCTTTGTCCTGTTCGAAATATTTCTGGTATTCATCGGCAGTAGTTGCGCCAATCGTCCGAAGTTCTCCGCGTGCAAGTGCGGGCTTGAGAATGTTTGCTGCATCCATTGCACCACTTCCTCCACCTGCTCCGATCAGCGTATGTATTTCATCAATGAATAGAATGATTTCACCATCTGCATCTTTTACTTCTTTGATTACTGCCTTCAGTCTTTCTTCGAATTCACCTTTATACTTCGCTCCTGCGATAAGGGCGGCGAGATCCAGAACATGGATCTGCTTGGTAAGAAGGTTTTCAGGAACGTCTTTCTTTACAATACGCCATGCGATCCCTTCAACGATTGCTGTCTTGCCTACACCCGCATCACCCACGAGAATAGGATTGTTTTTCTTTCGGCGTGAAAGAATATGCAGCATACGTCGGATTTCTTCATCGCGTCCGATGATGGGATCGAGTTTACCGGATTGCGCGCGTTCATTGAGATTGACTGCATATTTTTTCAGTGCATTGTATTGCCCTTCTGCATCTTGTTCCGTGACGTTTTTTCCTTTGCGTAATTCCTTGATCGCATCACGCATGCCTTCGAATGTTGCGCCGAGGTCTTTGAGAATACGCGCCGCTTTATCCTGACCGGCAGCAATACCCAGAAGGATAAGTTCTGCAGAGATGAATTCATCATTGAATTCTTTGAGCGCTTTTTTGGCACGACTCAACGCGGCATTTGCATCGTTTGTAAGGAATTGCTTGTCGGTTCCTTGTACGCGGGGATAAGTCTTGAGTTCTTTCGCGAGCTCACGATCGAGTATTGCCATGTTGACACCTGCTTTTTGCAGGATAAACTTCGCGACATCTTCATTTGTCTCGAGAATACCTTTTATCAGATGCGTGCTATCTACAGTTTGTTGTTCGTAACCCGCAGCGATGCGTTGAGCCTGGAGGATAGCTTCCTGAGCTTTTATCGTGAAATTATCGTATGTCATATCCTGGAATTTGATTCCGTAATTGGATTAAAGCAAATTGCATGTTCAAAAATTAAGCCATCGATCCAAGGTAGCTATTTTGGCATGTTCACTACGACAAGATGGCAGGAGCAGATATTGATCTATCTTCGCCAAACAGTGGTTATCTCTGAGTCATGAATTTACGCAGATCACTTTTCTGGGATACTGATTTTGATAAGATCGACTGGGATTTCAATGCCCAGGCAGTGATAGATCGTGTTCTCCAAATGGGGACTCTGGAAGAATTCAAGGAGATACTTAAATATTATGGAAAGCAGAAAATCCGAGAGATTGTCAAGAATCTAAGATACATGGACAAAAGGCCAATGCACTTTGCCAGTGTCTATTTCGATATACCGTTGGAGGAAATGCGATGTTATACTATACGACAGTCTGGCCAGCTACACTGGGATTATTGAAGTCTCTGATGGCAAAAGATTTCCTGAATGATTTTGTCCTCGTCGGTGGAACAAATCTTGCTCTGCAACTAGGACATCGCTACTCCATTGATCTTGATTTTTTTACCAACAACACATTCAATGCTGAACAGTTAGCATTGATGTTGAGCAAGGACTATGCGTTGAATGAGCCGCAAGTAATGACTGGAAGTACACTGATTGTTGAGGCGGAAAATGTGAAGTTGGATTTTATTCGATTCAAGTATACGTTCTCATATCCTTTCGTAAGAGAAGAAGGAATCGTCCTGCTCGATATCCGGGATGTAGCTTCTATGAAGATTGATGCCATTACTGCGCGGGGAAAGAAGAAAGATTTTTACGATTTGTTTTTTCTCTTGCAGAAATTTGGACTCGAAGAGATGATGAGTTGGTACCATCAAATGTTTCACAAAGTCACGGTATTTCATGTTTGGAAGAGCCTGACGTATTTCGAAGATGCTGAGAGGGATATTGATCCGGTCGTCTTCGATAAATCAGTGACCTGGTCACGGGTGAAAGAAGCCATTCGCAACGAAGTCCGAAAATTGTAGTTTTTCCGACAAATTAAGATTTAGCCAACTGTCAACAGCGAAAAGCAAACAGCCTTTTAAACAAAACTTAACTTTTAAATGCTGATTATTCAAAATACTTTTTTAAGCACGGATGTTTTAGTGTGTAGAAAAAACCAGTTATGAAAGCCAGATTGATGTTATTGAATTTCCTCCTGATCGGAGTGATGCATACCGTTTCAGCTCAGTATTTCGGGCAGAATAAACCACGCTATACGAGTTTTGATTTCCGTGTCTTAAACACTCCCCGGTATCAGATTTATCATTATGCAGATAACGAAGGATTTATACAGGAAATAGCCCGACAGGCAGAGCAATGGTATGACCTTCACAATGCCATCCTTCTTGATACCCTGGTGACAAAAAATCCGATTCTGTTTTACAACAATCACGCTGACTTTCAGCAAACGAATGCGATCCAGGGTTCAATCGGCACTGGTACTGGTGGCGTGACAGAGGGATTGCGCAATCGCGTCATCATGCCTTTTACATTTACCAATCAGCAAACACATCATGTACTTGGTCATGAGTTGGTACACGCCTTTCAATACAATATGATCATTCATGGCGATTCCACTTCACTGCGGAATATGTCCAACCTGCCCTTATGGATGGTCGAGGGTCTCGCAGAATTTATGTCTATCGGAAGATATGATGCACACACAGCGATGTGGATGCGCGATGCGGTGCTCAATGATGATATCCCTTCTCTCAAAGACATGCGCAACCCTGAGTATTTTCCCTATCGATGGGGACAGGCATTCTGGGCGTATGTAAGCGGTACTTATGGGGACCAGGTGATCGAGCCGCTCTTTCGGATGACTGCCAAGTATGGCTTTGAAATAGCTTCTGAAAGTATACTCAAGACAAAAGCAGACAGTGTCTTTACTGTCTTCGGAGAAACGCTGAAGTCGTACTACACGCCACTATTGGGTGATCAGAAAGAGCGTGGTGTAGGAAAAAAAATCATCTCTGAAGAAAATGCCGGCGAGATGAATATCTCACCAGCGATGAGTCCGAATGGCCGATGGGTCATTTTTCTTTCAGAAAAAAATCTCTTTAGTATTGATCTCTTCCTCGCTGATGCGCGGACAGGAAAAATTGTGAGACGTATCACAGGTATCACACGTGATGGACATATCGATGATCTGAGTTTCCTTGAGACAGCAGGTACATGGTCACCTGATAGCAAGCAGTTTGCATTTGTGGCATTTGAAAAAGGTCGCAATGCGATTATTATTAAAGATGTTGAGAGCGGGAAAAGCGAACGCACCATCCGCATACCTGGATTACCTGCCATTAGTAATCCTGCCTGGTCTCCCGATGGAAAATCCATCGTGGTCTCTGGCCTCGTCGAAGGTCAGACGGATCTCTACAGCTTTGATCTGAAAAGTAATAAAGTGTCACAGCTCACGAATGATCGCTATTCTGAAATTCAACCCAATTTCAATGCAGAAGGTACTCATCTCGCATACGCTACTGATAAGCTAAGCATCGACAATGGTCGCACGCATGGCAAATGGACTATGAATCTTGCAGTGCTCAATCTTGCAACCAATAAAGCTGGCCAGATCAATGTCTTCCAGGGTGCCGACAATCTGAATCCATCCTTTGATCACGAAGGCAATCTGTATTTTCTTTCAGATCGCGATGGCTTCAGAAACATTTATAAGTACAATGTCGCCAGTGGTGAAATACTCCAGATGACAGAATTTCTCACTGGAGCATCTGGGATTACGACATATTCTCCTGCATTGTCTGTTGCTACTTCGAGAGATCGTATTGTATATACACATTTCTACAAAGGTGATTATACAATCTATCAGGCTTCGATAGAGGATATGCTCAATAAAATTGTATCGAAAGATGATGTGCATTTTGAAGCGGCAACATTACCTGTGGCAGGACCTTCTTCGCAGCAAGTGATACAAACTAATCTGGATAACCTCGATAAACTTCCCGAGGCTGATAGTATGGCGTTTACAGATGAGAGGTATAAGCCACGTTTCAAACTTGACTATATCGGAGGAAGTACTGGAATCGGTGTGAGCTCTGGTTCATTTGGTGCGCGCACAGGTCTGGCAGGCGGTATTGAGATGCTCTTCAGTGATGTCCTCGGTAACAATCAGTTGTATACGGTACTTGCATTGAATGGCGACATCCTGGATTTTGGAGGGTCGGTGACATACCTCAATACAAAAGGAAGACTTGCATGGGGTGCATCGTTGTCACATGTACCTTATCGCACCGGGTTTGTGGGTTATAGCGTTGATACCCTGCAATTTCAAAGTGGATTACTGCCTGTCATCCGTGAAGACATTAATCTCCTGAGGATTTTTGAGGATCAGGCTTCTCTACTTGTACAACTGCCATTTTCGAAAGCAACACGCTGGGAGGCGAGTGCAGGAATCAATTATCAATTTTACAGACAGGATCAGTATCCCAACTACTATGATCTGCAGACCGGGCAATTTGTGACACAGGGTAATAGAGAAAAAGTGCCCATCGAAGAAGATGCGATTATTCTCGGTGGTTTCCTGGTCAAAAAAGGTGCGTATTATAATATTAATACAGCTTATGTCGGAGACAAGTCATCATTTGGCATTACTGCTCCGCTAAACGGATACCGCTACAGACTTGAAGTCGGACGAAACTTTGGTACATATAACTTCTGGAGCAATACAATGGACGGACGAGTGTATCAATATCTCAAACCGGTGTCTATCGCGTTCCGTCTGACACATCACGCACGCTATGGCCCGGATGCAAATAGTTTCAACCCGATTCTGGTCGGATATCAGGGATTGGTTCATGGATATGATTACAATCAGATCTTTAAGCGCGTGGGATTGAGTGAAGGCAATCCGGATAACAATTCTACTTTCAATGAAAGACTCACGGAAGAGTTGTATCGACTGAGTGGATCAAAGATCGCTATTACAGGTATGGAGGTGCGCTTTCCACTAACGGGACCAGAGCGCTTGTCCCTGATCAAGTCTGGACTCTTTTATTCAGATCTCTCCTGGTTTTTTGATGCCGGTGTTGCGTTCGATGATTTTAGTCATTTCTCCGATGGAGAACCTATTACAATCGAGCGTATTGATAACAATGGAATGGTGACAAGAGAAACGATCCTTCGTAAACCCAAGATTGCGATGAGCACGGGTCTCGGTCTACGTATCAATCTGTTTGGGGCAATGATCATTGAGCCGTATGTGGCATATCCGTTGGAGAAAGATTCGAAGTTGTTGTTGGGGATTTATTTTGTGCCAGGTTGGTAGAATGTGAGAGAGTGAGAATGTGAGACAGTGAGAGAAGAGAATTCAATGTTCAAAGTTCAATGTTGAGGTAATACACTTCAAGTATAGATTGTTGAACGTTGAACATGGAATTCTAAAGCACATATTCAATCTCCCGATGTTGATAGGAAACGATGTGCCCATTTTGCCAGCGGATCGTCAAACGACCTACATCGTCGACTTTCTCAATTGTACCTGATTGAATGGTATCCTTTTGAGGAAGTCTGAAGGACGATAGGATATTCCTCCGGTAAAGTGCAGCCTGGTAGTCTTCATGAAGTTGTAGAACATTACTGCTGGAGATATCGAGGCGCAGGCGGAGATTCTCAATCAGTCTTTCCTGAACAGCCTTCAGATCTAACTTAATATCAGGAATCGGTGAATCATCAACTGTCTTTGGATCATCCCGATATAAGGTGTCAGTGGATTCAAGTTTTAACGAAGTCGGATTCGGCAACTCCACTGGAAACTCGGTTTCATTCACATTCAGTCCAATACCGGCAACACAGTTTGTGATTTTATTACCCTGAATGGAGTTTTGGATCAGGATTCCGGCGATTTTTTTGTCGTTAACATAGATGTCATTAGGCCATTTGATCGTCACATTCCTGTGCGTAATCAAGGCCAGAACAGTATCTCTTACTGCCAAAGAAACAGCAGCGCTGATCTGGAACTGATCCTGTGGCCGGATGTCCGGATAAATGATGCAAGACAGGCACAGATTCAGCCCGGGAGCACTATGCCAGCCCTTGTTGATCTGGCCCCTGCCTGAAGTCTGAAACCCCGCAATGATAATTGTGCCCGGTTTTGGTCGAATTTGCGACAACAGTCTGCCTGCGCACGCGTTTGTTGAATCAAGAACCGGATAGTGGTAGATCACAGATCCGATTACATGCATCTCGGTCTTCCCGTAAGGTTTGTCTGTCAATGTGCTCAAAAATGCCGTATTTTGTACATCGCAAACCGAAATGTAGGACAAACTCAGGAAGCGATTATATCAACAAAACCAAAGTAATATTTGAAACGAGCGACAGCAGCGCGAAAAATCCACAGCGCCACAGATGAACTCAATGACCTGATCATCGATTGTATCACTGATATCAAAGGAAAACGTATCGTGAAGCTTGATCTGCGCTCCCTGGCAGATGCTTCTACTGATTACTTTATTATCTGTGAAGGTGACTCTAGTACACAAATCCGGTCAATTGCAGAAAATATCCATATCCGTGTGAAAGAAGAAGGTAGTTTTCGTCCTTCAAATCTGGAAGGTCTCCACAATGCAAAGTGGGTCTGTCTGGATTATTTTTCAACTGTAGTGCATATTTTCCATAGGGAAACACGTGAGTTTTACGGACTGGAAGAGCTCTGGAATGATGCTGAAATCACTGAGTATGAAAACCTGTAGTCACAACCCTTTTGATCTTTTACTGTTTTTGTGACACGAAAGTCACAGATCTGACAATATAGAGAATGGAAGAAAACGAAAATACCGAACGCAAGCCAAAGCTCAGTTTCAATTCTTACTGGATATATGGCATCATCATTCTGATACTGATCGGGTTCAACCTGATCTACATGCCTGATAGCAACCGCAAGACTATCAACCTGCAACAATATGCGGAGTTTGCAAAAGAAGGTGACGTAGAGAAGCTGGAAGTAATCAATAAGAAAGACGCGCTGGTCTATATCAAAAAAGACCGTCTGAGCAAGCCTGTCCACAAAGACGCAATCAAGACAAACTTTACCAAAAGCCGGGCGCATTACACGTTCAATATCGGTCCGGAAGATTCGTTTGTACAAAATATCAATGATCTGAATACGCTGGTTCCAATAGAAAATCGCGTATATCCGAATTACATTGAAAAACAAAACTGGCTCGGTCCATTACTTGGTTGGATTGTGCCGATTTTCCTCATCATCGCCATCTGGTTGTTCATCATGCGCAGAGTAGGTGGCTCAGGTGGCGGACCTGGTGCGCAGATATTTAACATTGGAAAATCCAAGGCTACCCTCTTTGATAAAGGGACGAAAGTAAACATCACGTTCGAGGATGTCGCAGGTCTCGATGAAGCAAAAGAGGAAGTGATGGAAGTCGTTGACTTTCTCAAGAATCCAAAGAAGTATACGGCTCTCGGTGGAAAGATTCCTAAAGGCGTGCTTCTTGTAGGAGCTCCGGGTACAGGTAAAACACTATTGGCAAAGGCAGTAGCAGGAGAAGCTGCAGTACCGTTCTTTTCAATATCAGGTTCTGACTTTGTAGAGATGTTTGTTGGAGTTGGTGCATCACGCGTACGTGACTTGTTCAAACAAGCACGTGAGAAGGCACCATGCATTGTCTTTATCGATGAGATCGATGCGATCGGTCGTGCACGTGGAAAAGGTGTGTGGCAAGGTGGAAATGATGAACGCGAAAACACGCTGAATCAATTGCTTGTCGAGATGGATGGCTTCAGTACTGACAAGGGTGTCATCATCATGGCGGCAACAAACAGACCTGACGTACTCGATTCTGCATTGTTGCGTCCGGGACGTTTCGACCGGCAGATTGGAATAGATGCACCTGATCTCACAGGTCGTGAAGCAATTTTCAAAGTTCATCTCAAGAATATCAAGATTCGTGAGGATGTGAATCCTGCAATTTTATCGGAAATGACGCCGGGATTTGCCGGAGCGGATATCGCCAATGTGTGTAATGAAGCAGCACTCATCGCGGCACGCCGGAATAAGAAAGCAGTGGATATGGATGACTTCAATTCAGCGCTCGATCGTGTGATCGGTGGACTGGAGAAGAAGAATAAACTCATCTCCCCTGAGGAAAAAGAAATCATCGCATATCACGAAGCTGGTCACGCCATTTGCGGTTGGTTCCTTGAGCATGCATCCCCTCTCGTAAAAGTGACGATTGTACCACGCGGCATTGGTACACTTGGATATGCGCAATACCTGCCGAAAGAAGAATATATCACACGTACAGAACAGCTTCTCGATCGCATGTGCATGACTCTTGCAGGAAGAGCTTCAGAAAAAAACACGTTTGGCAAGATTTCTACAGGCGCTCAAAGTGATCTTGATCATGTGACCAAGATGGCATACAGTATGGTAGCGGTCTTTGGTCTCAATGATAAAGTGGGAAATGTCTCTTTCTACGGAATGTCCCAGGATCAATTTCAAAAACCGTATTCTGATGAGACTGCAAAACTCATCGATGATGAAGTACGTAAGATGATTGATCAGCAATATCTAAGAGCGCAGGAAGTGTTGCGTATGCATAGCAGAGAATTGAATATTCTCGCAAGAGAGCTGCTCGATCGTGAAGTACTGTTGAAGTCTGACGTGATCAAACTTATCGGTCCACGGCCGTTCCAGGAACCACAAGCACACTTGCGTCCAGAGGATGTTGCTGGGATTATTACAGAGCCTACGCAACCTGTGACTGGAGATGAAATTCCGGTGGAGCCTGTGTCGGTGTAGTAGAGATTTGACGACTTTGAAAGACAGCAAATCTGTATCCCCTACGGTGTGATGATCACCAACCTTTTGCTGCGTATCGTATTTTTTTGGCTATCCACAAGTCTATAGATATAAGTGCCTTTCTTTAATCTTGATAAATCAAGTGGCAAGGTTTTCATGCCATTCACGTATAGACTTTCTGTGCGCAGTTTTGTTCCGAGGATATTATAGATTTCAAGCTCATAGGATCCTGAAGGCAGATTCAGGAAATCGAAGCGCACCTGACCAAACGATGGATTTGGATAGACAAAGATGTCCGGGCGCCTTGGAATCTGCTGCACTACAGTTCCTGCATATGGATGAGAAAGATATTCTACTTGTCTGGCCTGGTTCATCAGATCTGTTTGCACTATTGCTACCGGCATTGCATGAACAGCACTCTGAAAAACAAAGACACGCCCCGCATTGAATCCTGGAGGCAAGCCAAGTTCTGCAGGATTGACTGCTGCACCACCCGGGGCCAGGGTGACTGAGATGTCTCTTTGCTCCCGCATCACATCATATCTGAAGTTTGGACTGTACAATTCACCAGTCGCATCTGCTTCAGCATGAATCTTAAGATTGAGACGCACCTCGCGATGAGTCTGAGGTATTGTCATTGCGATGATTCCGGCATAGTCCCAGGTGCCGTCCAGTGTGATATTCTTCGCTAGTGGTACAGGAGGATCGAGACGCACAATTGTTCGATTGCCAGTGGTAACTTCTGGCAAGCCCAGACGGGAGATATACAGACCATCTGGCCGTTCGGTGAGGTACCGTTCTATGTCATCGGCGCCGGTCAGGATAAGGCCACCAGCGCCATCAGGACGCACCAGCGATTGATGGACAAATGGCGAGAGGAGGCGACTTAAATCCCAATACAAATCTTCCCCGGAATCAGAAAGATCAATAGGGTTGGGCAGAAGATCACGTGAGAGATATACCGTGTCTCCCGCATGCAGGAGTGGTCGGCTCATCGTCTGCGCCGCTACCGCGAAACATGAAATAAACCCGGAAAGGAGAAGTATATAACGGATCACCATATATAAATGCCTGCCAAAGGTATCCATAACATGCTAATGACGGGTAGAACCGGAGAAACAGGAGAAACAGGAGAAGCCGGAGAAACAGGAGAAACCGGAGAAATTGAGGAAGCTAGCCATTTGCACTTGCGCTTGCACTTGCATTTGAGTTTGGTTTTCTCTCACTGTCTCACCTTCTCACCCTCTCTGTACCATTGCATGATATAGTACAATCCCCGCTGCTACCGAAACATTGAGAGACTGTGTCTTGCCAAGCTGTGGTATAAGAAAGGTGTGATGCACGTGGGTAAGAAGCTGACTGCTGATACCGAGATCCTCTGAGCCGAGGACGATCACTGCAGGTCCTTTGATCTGAATGTCTGCAAGATTCTTTTCTGCACGCAGATCTGCTGCGTATGAACTCAGGCCAAGATCATGGAGTTCTTCCAGCGTTTTTGGCAATGAACGTTCACGGCATACCGCAATATTCAGAAGCGCACCAGCACTGGCTTTCACGGATTCACCATTTACAGGAGCACTGTCGGACATCGGAAGGATGATCCCATGTGCACCAAAAACTTCTGCACTGCGAGCTATAGCCCCGAGATTCCGTACATCTGTGATCCGGTCCAACATGAGCAGAAACGGATCATGCCCGTCTTCGAACAATTGATGGACGACATTCTGGACGCGCTTATACTCTACAAATGCCCTTAACGCAATGACACCCTGGTGGGTAGCTCTGGTGAGTGATTTCAGTTTCTGCCAGGGAACTACCTGAATCTGAACCTCAAGATCTTTTGCCAATGCCCGGATTTTGGTATTAAATGCGGCATCAATGCCGCTTTGGAGCAGGATTTTGTCCGGTTTAATGCCTTTTTCCAGCATTTCGACTACCGGCCTTCGCCCGAAAATCATATCGTCTCGAATCATATTTTGTATAAAAGTGTCACTAATAATTCATTTCGGGCGTCTGCAAGCCTGCCTATTTCTCCTTAGTTTTGGCTTTCTTTAAAAAACTCTTACTAGATGAAAAGACTCTCGCTGTCACTCGCATGCATTTGCGTGGCATCTCTAATTTCTGCTCAATCTCTCAATGTCGATGCAAAGGCCATTGCTATTGACCATCTACGGATACAACATGCGGCACTCGGGCTTGATCAATCAGACATCAGTTCCCTCCGTGTCACCGACATGTACACTTCAAAGCACAATAGTGTGACTCATATTTACTTCGTTCAGCAATACAGTGGTGTGGATATTGCTCAAGGCACTTATGGCGCACACATCCAGGATGGACGGGTATTCTTTGCTGGCGATCGACTGGTGCAGCATATCGCAACGAAAATCACCAGTACAAAAGCAGAGTTGTCCGCAGAACAAGCGGTGTCCAAAGCGCTTATTGAACTGGGCAGTGCTATTCGCGGACCGCTTTCTGTAAAAAAGCGCGTGGATGTGAATCAATTCATCTTTGATCGCGGAGCACATGCACTTCAGGATTTTCCTGTTCGACTTGCTTACATAGAATCCAATGATCATTTAGTCCTTGCTTGGGAAGTCACAATGGAACCTGCATCTTCAGGTGATCTTTGGAGTGTATCTGTAGATGCAGGCAATGGTGAAATTGTAGCGAAACAACGTCTTACGATTCAATGTGCATTTCCTGAACACTATCTAGCGAATCCACATAGCTGTTTTGATCATGAAGTTTCTGCCGAATCACAAGAGATAATAAGTACTACCATGTTGGCAGGTGATGGTGCACAGTACAATGTTGTGGCCATCCCAGATGAAAGTCCGAATCACGGACCCCGGAAAATAGTTGTTGATCCAGCAGATATCGATGCATCACCACAAGGGTGGCACGATACGGATGGTGATGCTGGTGCGGAGTATACGATCACGCGTGGAAATAATGTGCATGCGTTTTTAGACAGAAATGGTGATAACAATGTCGATGCTGCTACTAGTGGTGGCTCAGGTCTTGTGTTTGATTTTGCATACGATCATTCGATGGAGCCAAATGCATACCAGCATGCGGCGGCCACAAACCTGTTCTATATGAACAACATCATGCACGATTTTACATATCAGTACGGATTCGATGAGTTCTCTGGAAATTTTCAGGAATCTAATCACAGTGGATTGGGAGTAGGTGGAGATTATGTCGTGGCGCAAGCGCAATACGGAGCCGATCTCGCTGATCCACCATTGAATAACGCATCATTTAGTACTCCGGGAGATGGTGGCAGTGGTCGGATGCGGATGTATCTCTGGTCAACGACCGCAGGCAATCGTTTTCTGCGTGTTGAAAGTCCTTCAGAGGTGTCAGGTACCTATCAGACAAGTACGACATCTACTGATTGGGGTGCTGCAATTACGGCAGTACCACTCACGGGAGAAGTAGTGATTGTGAATGATGGTTCTGGCAATGCAACCCAGGGGTGTAATACCCTTGTGAATGCGGCACAAGTGGATGGTAAAATTGCGTTGATTGATCGCGGGAATTGTGAATTTGGACGTAAAGCGTTACGGGCACAAACGGCAGGTGCAATTGGATTTATCATTTGCAATTTCGAAGAAGGGTACACAAATATGGGAGCAGGGGCAGATGGCTCTCAGGTGACAATACCTGGTGTATTCCTCTCATATAGCGACTGTCAGAAGATCCGCGTCTATGCAGGTAGCGGCTTGATAGTTTCTTTTGTGAATGAAGCAGCGGGTACAGGCCCTTTACAGCGTGATGGGTCTCTCGACAATAGCATCATCGCACATGAATATGGTCATGGTGTCTCCAATAGATTGACCGGAGGCCCTACCAGTTCAGGATGTCTTACCAACTACGATTGGAGCGATGATGGGACGACAAATGATGGTGAGCAGATGGGTGAAGGCTGGAGTGATTTCCTTGCTCTCGTGACTACTGTGCGTCCGGGTGACACTAAGGATACACCACGTGGAATGGCTACTTATGCTCAAGGTCAGGATACGACTGGTGTTGGCCTAAGATCATATGCCTATTCAACAAACATGCTTATCAATCCGCTCACTTATGATGATATCGCATTTCAATCAAGAGAACATGGAGTAGGCACTGTATGGTGCACAATTCTTTGGGATATGTATTGGAAATTTGTTGAACAATATGGATATGATCCTGATCTCTATCGTGGCACCGGTGGGAATAATATCGCGATACAACTTGTGATGGATGGTATGAAATTGCAGGTTTGTAATCCCGGCCTTGTAGATGGTCGTGATGCGATACTCGCGGCAGATATGGCATTGACTGGAGGTACAAACCAATTACTCTTATGGGAAGTCTTTGCTCGCAGGGGTCTTGGATATTCAGCAGATCAGGGTGAACATCGTTTTCGCCGTGATAATTCGGAAGCTTTTGATGTCAGTCCTTTATTAATCAAAGAACTGAAAATTGAGAAGCACATGACACCTTTCATTGAGCGCGGCGAAACTATCGATGTTGAGTTGTTGGGAATAAATCATAGGCAAAGCACTGAAACAGGTGTGGTCGTCACAGATATCATACCAGATGGTGCTACGGTTATTGCAGGGTCTGCGAATCATGCATTTGTCCTGCAAGGTGATATGATCATCTTCGAAGTTGGTAATATCGCAAGTGGTGACACAGCGAAAATTACTTATCGGATCTCCACCGATCCGAATCTGTTTTCAGAGAGATATTTCAAAGACGATGTAGAGGGAGACTTCTTTTGGGACGCAGTGATTGAAGACTGGCCGGTATTGCTGTGGACTCCTCAAGAGTTTATCGTCAATTCCGGAAACCTCGCATGGGGAGTTGAAGATATTGATACGACCGCTGATCAAAATATTGTACTTGTAGAACCGGTCTCCTTGCCAGGCACCCGGCCAGCACTGATCTTTTATCAGAACTATGATACCGAGCGTTTTTTTGATGCAGGTATTGTGCAGGTTTCTGATGACGGCGGACTTTCATGGGATACACCAGGAGCAGACAAAATCATTCGCGGCGACTATACAGGGAAGGTACAGTTCACATTGTTTGCTATTCCACGTATAAAAGCATGGCATGGTAAAAGTGATGGCTTTGTACAGACTGTGATCGACCTGAGTGAATATGCAGGAAAGGAGGTCCTCATTCGTTTCCGTTTTGCATCTGATGGTGAAATTTCCGGTGTCGGATGGTTCATCGATGATATTGAACTCGTGGATCTGTTCAACTACAACTCTGAGGCTTGCATTACAAGTGAAAAAGGCGATGCTGCTTGCGCAGAGGATGTAAATGGTGGTACCATTGTCGCATCAGATATCACATCTGCGACGATAGATGCGTCTGCTGCTTCTTTTGATCTGAATGTCTTCCCGAATCCATCACGGAATTTTGTGACAATCGATATTACATCAGAACATGCTCAGCATGCTGAAATCACGATGGTGAATAATGCAGGACAACAGATCTGGAGTGAAAGAGCAGTATTGCCTGTCGGTGCATACAGCCATTCTGTGGACACGCGTAATCTCCCTGAAGGTTTTTACTTCATCCGTGTCCAAGGTGAAAGAGATCAGGCTATCAAGAAGATTGTTGTGCAATAGCGATTTGCGATTTCGGATTTGCGATTTCGGAACTCCTTCAGTGTGTTTTAATAAAAGCCAACAGTTTCAAAAAGCCGTTTTTGCAGAGATGTAAAAACGCCTTTTTTATTTGACCTCCAAAACAATTTGCTCTGTCTAGTGTTTTATCCCGCAATTTGGAATTTACTCATTCACTCATTTTATCATTTACGCATTTCTTATGTCTCTTCGCATTATCCCGAAGCATATGCAGGCGCATGGTGCTTTCAACAACGGACAGATCATCGAAAACAAACCCATTGGATTCCCTCAGGATGGAGGTCATGTCAGACCGTATTCCACGCTCTTTTATTGGGCACATGCTGAGGCTCTTGTAGACAGCACGATCGGGTTACATCCTCATCAGGGCTTTGAGATTATGTCGTTTGTCCTTGACGGTGCGATACGTCATTACGATACAAAGAACAAAGTGTGGCGTCCATTGCAGAAAGGTGATGTACAGATCATTCGTGCAGGTAGTGGTATTGAACATTCAGAGCACGTGGAAAAAGGTGGAGTGATCTTTCAGATCTGGACTGACCCTGATCTTCGCAAGACATTGAGCAAACCTGCGACGTATGACGATTATCCCGCTGCAGTATTTCCGGTTGTCAAAGAAAATGGTCACGAACGTACCATCCTTATTGGAGAAGGTTCTCCATTGACTTTGGATACACAGCCATTGAAGGTCACACGAGAGCGCATCGATGGTAAGTGGTCAGTCGACACAGTTGAAAATAACATCATAAGCTTGTACATCATCGATGGCACAGGCACGATCAACGGTCAAAGTTTTGGCAAGGATGATTTTATCATCATCGATGGTAGCGAAGAAGTGAATGTGGAAGGGAATGGTCATGTAGATATCTTCAGGATCGATGCTCCAGATAAGCCAGGTTATGCTACGTACGCCGAGAGGTTTGGGAATTGAATCAAAATCAAAATGGCAATCAAAATCAAAATGCGAACTGCATCCCTGATACCTTCCTTGCAATTTTCATTTTGATTGACCAAATGCATGATACCATAGCGGACACATGGGTCCGCTCACTACGCGATAACGGCAGCTTTTGATTTTCATTCCCGATGACGCTCCTCCTGTGTCGGAACTATCGGGATGTCGCTATGCTCCATTTGATTTTGATTGATTCACGACACGTTATCGCAATAGGTAAGTGACAAAACTCAACACTTCTTATTGCAATTTTCATTTTGATTTTGATTTTGATTCTTCACGCCCTCTCCCTCGCGACTTCCATGATCTGCCCTTCTTCGATCCGCATGACCCGGTCTGCTTTTCTGACAAATTGATCAAGGTGCGTGATCACGATGATCGTAGGCCGATATGACAAATGTCGAAGACTATCCAAGAGTGCTTCGACAGTAGATTTGTCAAGGTGATTTGTGGGCTCGTCAAGGATCAACACTTTAGGCCTGGTCACAAGTGCACGGGCGATTGCAATACGTTGTCGCTGTCCTCCGGAAAGCAACAGGCCTCGATCTCCTATCTCTGTATTCAATCCTTTTGGCAGATCTCTGACAAAATCCGTCACACCGGACAATCTTAGCCCTTCTTCAAGTGCTGCAGGATCTACCTCTTTTCTGCCATAAAGAATATTCTCACTGATCGTACCACGGAAGACAGGGCTCTCTTGCAGTACGACACCAAACTGTCTCCTGAGATCCTGGATATTCAACTCTTCATAAGGGATACCTCCGAATGTCAGTTGGCCCTCGTCGGGTCTATAGAAGCCCAGAATCATGTGTAGTAATGTCGTTTTGCCGGAACCATTGTCTCCCTGGAGAGCAATGAACTCGCCTTCATGAATGACAAAATTCAATTCATCGAGAAGAGGTTCTTCGGAATAGGAGAATGAAACATTGTCGACAACAATCTCGCTTCCTGGTCCGGGGACGCGTGTGCCACTGTACGGATTTTTTTCATCCACACCGACGATCTCATACACACGCTCAAGTGATTCATTTCCACTAATGATGGTAGGACCAAATCCAATGATCTGAAACATATAGCGGCGTGCAAACATAAACACCATATAAAAGGTAAACAGGTCTCCGATAGACAAGGAGTTCCCTATTGCCGCAAGTCCGCCTCCGACAACAAGCACAACAGACATCATCATGATAAATGTCTCCTGGATACTACTATAGACCTCATGCAGCCATGAGGTACGGATGTCCAAAGAGCGCATATATGCATTGTGCTTTTCCTGTTTGGCAATTTCTTCTTCTTCGGCAACCTGAATCCTCGTCAGATCCATCATTGAGATCGCGAAATGCACACGCTTACTATACGTCTGTATCGCTGTTCTGCGCGTGAAGGCCAGTCTCTGCATCCTGCCGGAAGTGAGTAGCATGGTGAAAAACATCAAAGGCGCCACACTGACCATGATGAGAAATAACAACCCATTGATATAGATCATGACTGTTGCCAGGGCGATGCAAATGACGATCGCCGGAATGAAACCAGTAAAGAGTGCAGCGCTCATCATGTCGAGGTGCAATAGATCATGCAGGAAAATCGTATGCCAGCGAACACCTTCGAGCTTGTTATAAAAGATCTTTGGAACATCGTAGATCTTAGCAAACAGATCATCTCTGATACGATTGTGTATGCGCTTATTGTGCAATAGTACCAGGCGTTTGTTTGCCAGACGGATTCCCATGTGGACAAGAATCAATCCTCCCACCGCTAGTCCTGAGAGATAGATATCATGCACCCTGCCGGCTTGTATGTATTTGTTTAAAATATTTCTTAGCAGAAGCGCTACAGGCAGAAATACTGCAGCTTGAGCAATGGTCAGGAAAAGCGATATCACCAGCATGTACGATCTGTCTCGGAAGTAACGGAGATAGAATCTCCAGGCTGCGTTATGCCGCAAACCCCGGACTTTCTTGCGAATGCGTTTGAGACGTTGTATTGGGCTCATTTGATAGGGCGAAATTAGGCAAAATCGAGCCCGTTATGCCAGGGAGGTGACAATGTGATCAATGACGTGCATTCATGGAGTAAATGGGTATCGATTGTCCATATGTCCAGCGACTTCCCGAAAGCAAGACAATTGCTGGAAGCAGATTTAATTGGGCTTGCATCTTCGCAGCCACTAATTCCGAAAAAGTAACTTTAGCGATCTGATGTATCCTGCTATTATGAAGATCCGATGTCTGGTACTATGCATTATTCCAATCTGCATCCACTTTTGCTGTACAGAAAACTTCAACCACTCGCAATAGAATCAAAAAACGCGCGACCTCTGCCTAAAGTGACCGTCCTTGCCGACTTACCTGACTCACTTCAGCCGGTGGTAACATATCTGAAAGACTTACCTGAACCTGAAACCAGAGTATTTTCAATCCCACCTCCTGCCAAAA
This sequence comes from Bacteroidota bacterium, assembly GCA_031400515.1. Taxonomy (GTDB): domain Bacteria; phylum Bacteroidota; class Bacteroidia; order Chitinophagales; family Saprospiraceae; genus DATDQA01. The sequence continues at coordinate 25,553 of JANNQA010000168.1, read as the reverse complement.
CATTTATAGACTCTGTGACAAGACTACCCTTACCGCCTGAGCTACATGGCAGAGGATTCTTTACAAACTATACGAGCGATGATGGCCTGGCTAATGATGCTGTACATTCTTCATTCATGGATAAAGCAGGACAGCTATGGTTTGGTACCATATCTAGTGGAGTAGCACGGTTTGATGGGAAGTCCTTTACGACATTTACGACCGAACATGGACTGGCGAGCAATACTGTCTGGGAAATCATGGAAGATAAATCAGGTAATCTCTGGTTTGGCACGTTCAATGGTTTGTCACGTTACGATGGCAGGACGTTTATCAACTTTACTACGGCTCAAGGCCTTCCGCACAACGACAATATTGGTCTTTTTGAAGATAGTGCAGGTAATCTTTGGATCGCCACGATGGGAGGTGGTATCTCGCGTTATGATGGAAAGTCCTTCACGAATTTCAATGAGGAGAATGGATTTACCAATATTATTGTGACATGCATAGAGCAAGACAACAAGGGAACCCTCTGGTTTGGTACAAGGCTAAGCGAGGTATTTCATGCCCATTACCAGTCAGAAGAAACTGTCAGTTTTACCAGATTTGATGGCCAGGAAAGATGGGAGAATGATTGGATCACGTTTATACACGAGGATAGAGATGGCGGTCTTTGGTTTGGCACTCAGACTTCAGGCTTGTCACGCCTGGACCTTGGTGCAGGTGACTCATTGATAGTTAGAACGATAGAATACCAATGGTTACGGACTTTTAGAAGTGGAGATTCTACAGGTACGTTTGATGTTCATGAAGGTTTAAGTTTTCTGTTTCAAAGTGATAATTCAACTAATGGAGAGGGGTTCAGCGTGAAGTTTCGGAAAATGTACAATGATCCTAATCAACCGGAGCCAATGGACTTTACAGGAAATACATTTTATTTCGATGCTGGAAAAGGTGCATTACAAAGCGGCTCACAAGCTTCTCAAACTCCTTTTGTCGGAAAGTATGCAACTGGTCTTGGATATAGAAATCAATCCAATGGTGATTACTCAACTGGTCTTGGATATAAAAATCTGTCCTATTGTGATTACTCAACTGGTATTGGGTACTTAAATGACTCTTATGGTGATTATGCAATCGCGATTGGATCTTCAAATTACGTCAATGGCGATTATGGTACAGCGATTGGGTCCCAAACCGATGCCCATGGTTATCGTTCGACTGCGTTGGGTGCTGGTTGCTCTGCAGTAAAAGATTATTCTATGGCTACAGGAGTCGAAACGGCAAGCTATGGTCGCAATTCAACGACGGAGGAACAAGTGACGATTTATCTCACATCAATTGCAAATCACTGATCCATTCGGTAGTGATGTTTGTATCGGTACAGTGAAAGTCAAACCTTTGCTGGCATTGTCTGTCCCAACAATACACTATGTCATTCCGGAAAAGGAAGAAGACACTCATGTGGTAGTCAATCCTGCACGATTTGATAGTGAGTCACAATCAGAGGTCAATGGTGATGTATTAGTAGGAGAGAATCTTGTGATGATTGAGATGTCAGCTCAGGCATCAGGATGCTATATCGTCCATTTGCAATCCGATACGATGCATGAGACGCGGAAGTGGATGAAAATGAATTAGGTCACGCCAATTCTTTCACGCCACTGCCTTCGCTAAAGCTACGGCTGTCAAAGAAGTCGCCCGTCTGAATGGCCAAGGGCCGGGCGGGCAAAGAGCGCTAAGAAATCGGGAGAACGCAAAGAGCACATATCTCTTTGCGTTCTCTGCGACTTAGTTAAGAAATTCTTCTTTACGTGAATTACTTCACTGCGCCCAGATCACTTTGTCATCTATTGGTGTCCGTGATGATGGCAATGTCTGCTGATTCCACCTTCCCATATAAAACAACCCTTTACATTTCCATCCATCTTTCAAATGTGGAAAGTCCGGGGCATCGACGACAAAATTTGGTGTGCTCCAGTATGCACCAATATCATACGCTGTACACGTAAGCCACATATTCTGCACTGAACATGCTAGTGCGGCGAGCTCCTCCCACTTGGGAAGACGTTTAATGGGATCACGCTGCAGACAGATACAGAGGACACATCCAGATTGTCGAGGCCGAAAGCGGAATCTTTCCTGCTTCGTTTCGGTAAAATCTCCATCTTTCATGGCCTGTTCACGATACTGTGCTGCAAGCCAGTCGCCCAATGACGCAAGTGCATCACCACGGAAGACAATAAACCTCCACGGTTCTGTTTTCTTATGCGTAGGTGCCCAGTTTGCATTCTCCAAAATATCCTGAATTTCTGCATCTGTGATTGCTTCCTGATTGTACATCTCTGGAAAGACAGCGCGACGGGAGCGGATGAGGTAGTTGATATCTTGTTTTGTCATTTTCTAAGTTGCTGTTAAGTAGCTTGTAAGTTGCTGGTAAGTTGCAGAGGCTGGCCATCCTTTGGATGTTGCTTGTGTTTGAATTTTCTTTCGCCCCTTCAGGGCTGTGGTTCTTTTTTGTGTTTGTACCATGGCCTTCAGCCATGGTTAATCTGTTTGTGCGCCTTCAGGGCTTTATTTTTGTTTGCCATGTTGAAATGATCACTTGTTTGTGGGCGCTTGAATTTGAATTTGAGTTTGAGTTTGAACTTGTGTTTTATTTCTCACGTTCTCGCATTCTCACTATCTCGCGTTCTCACTGTCTCACCGACTTCACACGTTCATCAAACGAGTTTTCATCAACAGGATGACGTACCAGTGTAAACATCTCTTGAAATTTCTGTGCATGTGGAGCACTCCGTTTTGTCTTCAGGTCGTAATGTACAAAGCGCGACCACATCAAGGCTTTGAGTATCGACTCATCCGTATTCCACATCTGGAATTCGACGGTGATCATTTTTGTACTGTGATCGATAATCTTTGTAGTGATCCAGACTTTCTCCATCAATAGTGCTGGCTGCAAATAGGCAATCTGATTCTGCGCCACGACCCAACCGATACCTTCGGTAGACTGAAGAGCATAGATATCGAGATTGTAATTTTCCAATAGTTGATCCTCCCGCGCATTCATGAAGTAGTCGATATACTTCGAGTTGTACAGATGTCCATAGGGATCGCAATCCTGGAATCGGACGGTGGATTGGGATTTGAGGAGTTTAGGCAATGTCATATTTCAAACCGAAATTTCAATCAAAATTTCAATCAAAATTGCAATGAAATCATTCTTGTCATTGCAATTGCAATTGCCATTTTGATTTTGATTAATTGATTTCGAATCTGAGATTCGAATCGTCCATTTGAAACCAGAATCTATTCATTGCAATTGCAATTGCAATTGCCATTTTTATTTTGATTTTAATTGATTTCAAATTTGATCCCCTGTGCAAGCGGTAGCTTATCACTGTAGTTAATCGTATTTGTCTGCCTCCGCATATACGCTTTCCATGCATCAGAGCCGCTTTCTCTTCCCCCCCCTGTTTCTTTTTCACCGCCGAATGCACCACCGATTTCGGCCCCGCTTGTGCCGATATTCACATTCGCGATTCCGCAATCTGATCCGGCATGAGACAAAAACTGTTCGGCTTCCTGAAGGTTGCGTGTCAGAATCGCAGACGACAAACCCTGGGGTACATCATTTTGCATTCTGATCGCATCTTTCAGTTTTTTATACTTAATCAAATACAGGATTGGCGCAAATGTTTCATGTTGAACAATGCCGAAGTTATTCGACACTTCTGCGATGCACGGCTTTACGTAACAACCACTTCCGTATTTTTTTCCATCGAGAACTCCACCGTCAACTGCAAACGTTCCTCCTTCGGTCGTGATTTTTTCAAGAGCGTTCACATAGTTCTGCACAGCTCTTTCATCAATCAATGGACCGACATGATTATTGCTGTTGAGTGGATTGCCGATGCGCAACTGACCATATGCAGCAATCAGTTTTGACTTCACATCGTCATATACCGTTTCATGTACAATGAGTCTGCGGGTACTTGTACATCGTTGACCGCAAGTCCCAACGGCGCCAAATACCGCTGCAGGTAAAACAAGGTTCATGTCTGCATTTGGAGTGACAATGATCGCATTGTTTCCACCGAGTTCGAGCAGTGTGCGTCCCAGTCTTGCTGCTACAGTTGCGCCAAGAGTACGCCCCATCTTAGTGCTTCCGGTAGCTGAGACGAGCGGTATGCGTTTATCAAAAGACATGAATTCCCCCACAGTGTAATTGCCGTTGATCATTGAAGCTACACCATCAGGGACTTTGTTTTGTTTCAGTACTTTTTTCAGCAATTGCATACAAGCCACTGCGCAAAGCGGTGTCTTCTCAGATGGTTTCCAGATCACGACATCACCACAGACGAAGGCGATCATGGCATTCCACGCCCACACAGCAACAGGAAAATTGAATGAAGTGATCACACCAACCAACCCAATCGGATGCCATTGCTCATACATCCGATGCGCAGGTCGCTCAGAGTGCATCGTAAGGCCATAGAGTTGTCGTGATAAGCCCACGGCAAAATCACAGATATCGATCATCTCCTGCACTTCACCCCATCCTTCCTGGAGACTCTTTCCCATTTCATACGAGACAAGACGTCCGAGCGCGTCTTTATTCTCACGTAAGACATCTCCAAATTGCCTTACTATCTCGCCTCGTGCCGGAGCAGGGGTCATACGCCAGTCCTCGAATGCCTTTTGGGCGGCGGCTACGACTTTGTTATAGTCAGCCTTGGAGGTGATACCGACGCTGCCAATAAAGGAGCCATCTACCGGAGAATATGAATCAAGATAACGCGAGGAGGTAAGCGCAGAGAGGCCAGTTGTAGTGCCGTCATTGCGCTGATTAAGACGGAGAGTCTTGCGGAAAAAAGTATCGATTTTCATAGTAAATTCAAAGATGAGGGGCAAAAATAGGGAAAGCCGGAACGGTTAGCGGCAAAAAGGTGAACGGCAGAACGGCAGAATAGTAAAAGGCGAACGGCAAAAGGCGAACGGCCAGTCTAGCGTTTTACAAAGACGAGCATTGCATATTGAAGAAGACCTCTCTGATACGCCCGCTGCCTGGCATCTCCCCCAACAAGAAAACGGCAATACTGCGAATGTTGTAGGAAAAGTCTCGCAAGAGGAGCCAAAAGATGAATGAATGTATCGCGAAGTCGATGAAGACTTAACATCCCTGACAGATCGGTATTGGACTCTTGTCGAAAACCCGCTTGCACTGCCAGATTGGTTACTTGTTCAGAAGTGAGAAGTGTATTTGCGAGCCATCCGGTTTTTAAGTCAGAGAGAATATTCATGTCACTTTGGTCTTCTGATAGTTTTCGTAAAAAATCATCGAATAAAATGAGCTGGCCTCCGCGCTTCAACTTAGCGCTCACTTGTGAAAAAAACTCTGATGGATCAGGAGAATGAACGAAAGATTCAATCGCATACGCAAGATCAATAGATGGTAGCTCCGAGGGCAGAGATTGAAAGCTACCTTCAATAATCTGAATGCGAGCACTGAGACCGGAGAGCGAAATGCGTGATGATGCGTTCCTGGCTTGATTGCCCGAGATCGTAATTCCGTAATACTTGAAATTGACAGGCGTGTGCTTTGCCATGTAAAGAATACTTTCTCCCACTCCGCATCCAAGATCGAGAATGATTCCGTCATGCACTCCCGTCGACAATAGCTCCAGGATTTTCTTGTGAGGTGTATGCAGTGCATCTTCTAATGTCATCTGCTCATGTACATACAAAGGCTGATGAATTGCTTGTGGAGCCGATCTCCTGGCCAGACGCAGAAATCGAAACGTGTTACGGTCGTAGTAGTGACGGACTTCTTGTTCTTTGTCTGTTTTGCGCATAGAGAATCAGCAACGAAAGTAACTCATGCCTCACTAGCTGGAGTATGTTGTGAATATACGACCACATAATACCCGTTCAGATATGTTAATAACAGACTTAGAGCATGTTGTGCCAAACCCTCACGTATTGTCCTAGCTAAGTCTGCAACCCTTACCCAGATCTGCCCGGGTTAATGCGAGGGCGGGACTATCTTGCATGAATCAAGTACTCATACCGAAGTGCAACATCTCCAGCCATCCTTTTTCATTATCGGAGAGCGCAAATGTGCGACGAGTTCGCTTTACCGGTATCTGATCGATCATCCACAGCTATTGCCGTGCCGTATCAAAGAGCCACAGTTTTTCTCAAAGCCATTCTGGTATCGGATGATTTTCGCGCCCGGTTATAGAGCTATGTATCCGGAATCCAATGCAGTGGAGATGAGAATGCAATGGATGGATCTGGATGAAAATGGCGGAATAATCAAAGAAGTTCTTTTGTTGCATCGTGATCCACTTGCGAAAGTTGTCACAGGAGAAGCGAGTGCCAATACATTCGCACAAGTACCTCCGGAGCGACTCAAGAGTGCATATCCTGAAGCCAAACTCATTTTATGTCTGCGTCATCCGGTAGATCGCGCGTTTTCTCATTACCAGATGCTGCAAAGATTTGTCACTGAAGGGCGCAGGATTCCGTTGCGGCTTACCGATTTTAAATCAGACTTTCTCACCGATATTACGCGTACCAAAACGAATGGCAAAGGATATTTTGCTGAACTGAGTTTTTATGCCGAGAGATTAAAAAACTGGGCAAGGATTTTTGGTGAAGAGAGAATATCTATTGTGCGTACTGAGGATTTGAGTGAGAAGGAAACAGCGCAACGGATTTTATCAGACTTGTGTGGTTTTCTGAACATTCGTGACTATGAGTTTTCAGACGTTTTGAAATTCATCATCAATAAATCAGGCAACAGTGTATTGGATCCAATATTGAGAAGAGAGTTGTTTGGATATTATGAACGCGATGTTCAGAAACTGGAAGAATTTACCGGTCGCAAATTCAACTGGATCTCATGAATACAACGTTGCTTTTCTTATTGCTATTCATGCTTATCAATAGTTATTATTTTATCCCACGGTATTTGCTTGAGATATTTCATTCTCAGTTTTTTCCATTTCAATCATTTGCTACAGGTACGATTGGGCACAGGTTGCGCCATCTTCTGATCAGAAATAATTTCGATCTTTTTCGCATCAGTGTTGACTTTCTGGTATTGACATTGATCTATCCACTGTTTCTCAGGGACTATATTCATGCGATATACTACACGATATTTCTATGTTTCTATTTCGGCTTGAGTTTGATATACCAGGTTTATTATCAGGCGTTTCATAAAATCTATCAAGTTGAACCGGTTTTTTTTCATGACTTCCTGATGCTGAAGACTGCTGGACAGATTTTTGTCAATGAATTCGGACGGAAGAATCTTTTGATGATACTGATTGCAGCGTCGATCGGACTTTCGGGTGGAATAGTCATCTATTATTTAATTGATGTGAGTCGGATTGTATCGTTTGGGGTGTGGTCGTATCTCGTGATGATATTGCTTGGTGTTGGTGCTCTGTATAGCATCATTCACTATCCTTATGCAAAATATCCACAACTCACGTTTCAGTGCCAGTTGCAATCATTCATCAGAAACATCCTTATCTCACGCAATTCCAGGAAGAGCCTTGAAGGACTGACATTGAAGTACATGAAGCAATTCAACGTCGATCCGGAAGTTCAACTGAAAGTGAAGCCAAACATCTATTTTATCGTTGTAGAATCTTATGGACGCGTTGCACATCAGGAGAGCGTATTGCGGGAACGATTGATGAAATATATTCCTGAGCTAGAACAATCTCTGACAAGCGAGGGATGGAGTTTATCGTCTTGTTATACATCATCTCCCGTCACGGGAGGCGCCTCATGGATAAGCTACACCAGCATGATGTATGGCCTCAACGTGCGCAATCAGGGCGTGTATCTCGCGATGTTGAAGAATAAGCAGATGCCCCAGTATGACAGTTTATTTCATTGGCTGAGTAGGCAGGGCTATATCACTTTCAGGATCAGCAGTCTGGGTGGATATGAAAAGATGGAAATTCCATATGACAGTTATTCGCGGCTTTATGGCATTGATCTCTGGATGAAATACAAGGACCTCGCGTATACCGGAGAACACTATGGTTTTGGTCCGTCACCTCCTGATCAATACGCACTCTGGAAAGGAGATGAAATGACGAGTGAGATTGCGGGATCAATACCAAAGGCAGTTTTCTTTATCACGCAAAATTCCCATACACCATATGATTCTCCAAATGCTGTGGCAGAGGACTGGAGAACCCTAAACACCGACTCAGGAGTGGCAAAGAAGTCATCCGCATTCTGGTCACGACCAAAATTTGAAAAATATGGCGAAGCAATTGAATACCAGCTGCGATATCTTGTAGATTTTATTGTAAAAAAAGGAACAAGTAATGATGTCTTTATTCTCATTGGAGATCATCAACCTCCGAGCCTGAGTATCGTTATGCCTGACTTTGATACGCCCCTGCATGTGATTTCCAAAAACCTTGCATTCGTTGAGTCCTGGCATGAGTACGGTTTGACGCCAGGATTTATTCCTGATAAGAAGCCCGTATTCCGACAGGAAGCAATGCATTGGTCTATGCTCCGTAGTCTTATCAGTAACTATGCACATGAGACCGCGAAGCTTCCAGAATTCTTACCAAACGGAATTCCATACTGATGAAACAGAGAATTTCATTGTGGACATTTGGACATGCCCTGGTCATGTTGATTGCAACAATCATAGCGGTCATTTATGATGCGCTGTTTGTATTGATATGGTCGGTTTCTTTGTCTTTGACAATGTTGATTGCGACAGGCCATAAAACCTGGGTACACTTACATCCGGTAGGAGGCTTTGCAAACCTGGTGACATTTGGTCGCTTTGTATTATTGATATTTACACTGGCGATGCATCACGTATTTTCTCCGCTCATGTTTATTGTAATGATCGTGACTGTAATCATCGCAGATGGAGTGGATGGATATCTCGCACGGAAATATCATCAGGCAACTCAGTTTGGCGAAGTCTTTGATATGGAGGTGGATGCATTTCTTGCCCTTGCACTCACGTTTCTGATCTGGATGAATCATCCAGGCACAGGGTGGGTGCTCGGCGCAGGATTGCTGCGTTATGGTTTTGCCATTCTATATAGACTTCTTGGATGGCATCATCGGCAACGGCCAGCTATGCCAGAATCAAGGGTAATAGCTGTCGTGTTTTTTATTTCATTGCTTATTCCGATGCTCATAGAGTGGAACATAGCAGTATGGATTGTCGGGATGGGATGCGGGCTTGTGGCCTTTTCATTTTTCAGAGAGTTCTTTCTGATTGCAAGAGTGAAATAGCTGGAAAGAGAGAGAGGTGTATACAGGTAACATTGCATTGCAATATGTAATAGGGGAGGGCAATGAATAGTATTGCCCTCCTGAAAAGAAAAATCGCCATGCTCTTATCCTAAAAACACCTTTTAACCTTTTGTAAGATCTGTGATCGACACATGAATCATACCGTTGTCATCAACTGCGATGCGCATCGGATACTCATGATGGCCTGTCAGTATTTTGTGAATCTGACCTTCTTTGTTTTTGTAGAATTTCAGTGAATCTTCGAACATCTCGTGCATGTCATCACCCACGATCATGCTGCGGAACAGATTCACAACTTCGCCCAACCGATAACCTTCGAAAGTCACATCCGTTTTATACCAACCGTTGCCAACTGTCTTGGTCAGCGTTACACCATCTGTATGATATTTGACACATTGATCTACATCTTCTCCATGCTCGAGCCCTTGTTCTTCTGTTTGAAATGGAAAGTGATGTGCGATATACTCTTGTAGTGGAGCTGAGAAACTCAATGAGGACTCCATACAGAGTTCATTCTCATGGCTGGGAACATCCAATGTACTGAGATAGGCGTCGAAGACATATCCTGATACTTGATTCGTGTTCACATAGATCCAATGTCCCTGGAGCCACCCAGACTTATCCTGATATGCGCTGTCGAATTCAAAAGTGTTTTGCACCTTGACTAGGTCCCCATATTCCAGAATGCGAATTGTACCAGAGTTTCCATTGGGAGAAGTACGGAGTCTTAGACCCGAATGAGCCACGACGTTGAGCGTATCACCTGTCGCATAGTTCTGAGAGAAGCATATCTCCTTTAAAAAGAGGAGAGTAAAAACGGAAATGCACAAACTGCGTTTCATGACATGACATTTTTGAGTAGTGAAAGAAAATTGTAAACGCATTGCATACAAATGATTTTCACCAAAAATACATGCCAAAGAAGGTCAAGTCACGAGGGAAAGATTATGTGCGGGAGTTGATTGAGGAAGCGTGGATGGTTAAGTGTGTATGGTTTATTGTTTAGGTATCAAACTGTAGACTGAGAACTTACCAACTATACCGAATACCGCTTACCGATTACCTTCTTCTTACCCCATTTCCGACACCACCGACTTCACTTCTGGAATCATGCGTTTGAGCATGCCTTCAATGCCAGCTTGTAGTGTGACTGTAGATGACGGGCATCCACTGCATGCGCCTTGCATCTTTACAGTGACAACACCTTCTTCCCAGGATTTGAATTCGATATTGCCACCGTCCATTTCGACAGCGGGCTTTACATAGGTATCGATGAGTTCTTTGATCTTCTTGACAATCTCTGCCTGGTCGCCAGTGTATTCATAGCCGACCCCTCGCTCTTCTTCTATCTGCTCCATAGCCTCCGAGAAGCCGTCATTGATAATGGTTTTGTCATCCGTCACATACTTTTTGATCTCATCCTTGAGCTTCAGCATGATGTCCTCCCAGGAATAGTTGAGTTCCTTGGTGACCGTGACAAAATTGTTGCATACGTATACGTTCTTGACATAGGGCATACCAAAGAGGTATTCGGCAAGAGGTGACCACTGCTCGGCCAGTGCTTTGTCACGAAAATCCGCCGTGCCTTTGTAAAGCATACGATTCGTCACAAACTTCAGTGACTCAGGGTTTGGTGTCTGTTCGGTATAGATCAGCACCGGTGATTTGACTACAGTATCTACGCTCATGATTTTTCTTGTGTTGTGTACATCCGTTGAAACATCGCTGGATGAAACTTGTTTTCTAAAACTGTGACCCCATCAGGACTCCCTTCGACAAGCTCAGGGTAAACTTCTCGTCCTGTTGGTCTCACTATGTGACCCCATCAGGACTCGAACCTGAAACCCTCAGCTTAGAAGGCTGATGCTCTATCCATTGAGCTATGAGGCCAATATTTCAATTATCTAGGAGCCCCATCATGACTCCCTGCCCGACTGCTTCATCAGGCGGGCCTGCCCGACTGACGTCTTGGTCAGGCGGGGAACCTGAAACCCTCAGCTTAGAAGGCTGATGCTCCCTGCCCGACTGCGTCATTCAGGCGGGTATCCATTGAGCTACCCGCCCGAATGTACCATTCGGTACGGGCGGGTGAGGCCAATTTATCAATCCCGGGGGTGCGAAATTACAAGAAACTCAACTGTACGCTAGAAAGTGAGAGGATCAATCCCATTCCAGGATTATATCAGGGATTGAGCCTTACGTCTTCCGGCTGCCCTTTTCCAGTATTTCTCAGGTTTTTTGGCAGAAACGGAATCCTGACACTCTGCTATAAAGCCCAATTTTTCAGAGTCTTTTGATGCAGTTGGTTTGTCTATACCAGGAATGTGTTCAATTGCCGACAGTTTGACCAATGTGTCAGAATCCCTGGCCTAAGCACCGAAATCCGAAATCACACATTCAACTTCTGCCAAAGCAAATCTTTCAGCTCCGGAATCCCTTTTCCACTTACCGCTGAAATAAATATCGAACGTATATCGGCAGGCAAATCTTTTTTCAAGAGCCCTTCCAGTTCATTGTCTATCAAATCGCACTTGGTGATGGCTAGTATCCGGGGCTTATCCAGAAGTTCAGGATTGTACATTTCAAGTTCACGGAGCAGGATAACGTATTGTTCTCTGATACTTTGAGTGTCGCACGGAATCATAAACAGCAACACTGCATTACGCTCGATATGCCGGAGAAAGCGATGACCGATACCTCTGCCAAGATGCGCGTCCTCAATGATGCCAGGGATGTCAGCCATCACGAAAGATTTGTCGTCGCGATATCCAACGATCCCCAGATTCGGAACCAACGTAGTAAATGGGTAATCAGCAATCTTCGGTTTTGCAGCGGATACAGCCGCTAATAATGTTGATTTACCTGCATTCGGAAAACCTACAAGGCCAACATCAGCAAGAAGTTTAAGCTCTAGAATTTTCCACTTCTCCTGCAATGGTTCCCCGGGTTGAGCATATCTCGGTGCCTGGTTTGTCGATGTCTTGAAGTTTGAATTACCAAGACCACCTCTTCCACCACGCACGAGGATTTTTTCTTCATCATGTTGAGTGATTTCAAAATCCACTTCGTTCGTATCAAAATCACGTGCAACAGTGCCAAGAGGTACTTCAAGAATAACATCGTTACCGTCTCGTCCGGTTTTATTTCCGTCACTGCCATTCTCTCCTTTGCTTGCAATGACATGTTTACGGTATTTCAGATGGAGGAGTGTCCAGAGTTGTGAATTGCCTCTTAAGATGATATGACCACCATGACCTCCATCACCACCATCGGGACCACCTCGTGGATTTGTCCTGTCACTGTGAAAATGCACGACGCCCGCGCCACCTGCACCGGATCGACAACTAATCTTCACATAATCAACAAAATTCTGTTCCAAGGTGTATTATTCTTCTTCTCCATCCCACAAGTCGTCCTCCAGATCATCAATCACGTCACAAAGCCGAAGGAAAATTTCATCTACCGAACCAAGACCATTTACGGTAAATGACTTTCCTACTGTTTCATAAAAGGCGTACACGCGCGAGGTTTCTGCTTCGTAGATGTGAATGCGATTTCTGATAATAGCCGGATCATTGTCATCAGGACGACCTGATGTCTTTCCGCGAAGTAATATTCTGTTCACGATTTCCTGTTCTGGTACAGAGAGTGCGACAAGGCCCGTAACCTCTTCACCGCGTTCTAAAAGAAATGCGTCAAGGGCCTCAGCCTGAGGAATGGTCCGTGGAAATCCATCGAAAATGAATCCTTCGACACCCGGATTTGCATCTACTGCATTCTGCAGCATTCCTATTGTGACTGAATCCGGAACAAGTTCTCCACGTGACATATAGCCTTTCGCTTCAATGCCCAACGGGGTTTGTTTTTGCATTTCACTACGAAACAGATCCCCTGTTGAAATATGGATCAGGCCATATTCATCTACAAGCATTTTTGCCTGAGTACCTTTGCCCGATCCCGGGGGGCCAAAGAGAATAAGATTGAGCATTTGCTGGGCTATTAAGATTGCAAAGGCCGCAAAAGTACTGAATTGAATCCCTATTGTTGAAAACTGAGATTGACATCAGCTTTGAGAGCGTTCCAAACGTTGTCAAAGCGATTCAAATATAATGGGCAAAATTCTCCAATACATCGTCATCTTTCCCATCAAACTCTATCAATGGACGATCTCTCCATTGATGGGCAAGACATGTCGCTTTGAGCCTACCTGCTCCTGGTATATGATTCTGGCTATTAAAGAGTGGGGAGTATTCAAAGGATTGTGGCTTGGACTCAAACGCATCTCACGGTGTCATCCATGGGGAGGTCATGGCGATGATCCTGTGCCGAAGAAACAGAAAGTGAGACAGTGAGATGTGAGGTTTAATTATTCTCACCATCTCACATTCTCATTTTCTCGACTCCTGGTCTTTTTTGTCATTCCGACCGTAGCGGAGGAATCTCACATTTTGGCTATTGCAACTGCAATTCTTTTTCCGCAATCATCTTACGGATATTAATAAGGGCGTAACGCATTCTGCCGAGCGCGGTATTGATACTTACTCTGGTGAGTCCGGCGATTTCTTTGAAACTCATGTCAGCATAATGCCTGAGGATCACTACTTCGCGTTGTTCATCTGGCAACAGATCTACCAATGAGCGGATACGATCATGCGTTTGCGTACGCATCATCATGCCTTCCATGCTTTCGTCCGGCGCTTCAAGGACATCGAAAATGTCGAACGTTTCAGTGGCCGAGACTTTGGAGTAACGCTTGCCTCTGCGGAATTGATCCACGCACATGTTGTAAGCAATACGCATTGCCCATTGCAGAAATTTCCCTTCATGGTTATATTTCCCTTTGCGCAGAGTATCTATGATCTTGATAAAGACCTCCTGGAAAATGTCGTTCGCCTGATCTTCATCCTTCACAAAAAGATAGATCGATGTATAGATCTTACTCTTGTGTCTTGTCAGAAGAATTTCGAAGGATCTTTCGTCACCTGCCAGGTAACTTTCGATCAATTGCTGATCTGAGAGAGGAATGCACTGCATAGTCTACACTTTTTTAGTTGTCAGAGAATGAAACCTTAATGTTAAGTGTAGAGCTTGGTGCTTATAGACGAAAGTTTAGAGTTATTGAATTAACTGTTTCTAAAACGATTTGGCAAAGCTAATGTATAACTTCCAATTAAACACTATTATGTTGAAAAGTCGCATTAACAAAAAATTAACTGCTGAATATTCAACAACTTGCCGTGTTTTGTAGCGAATCTTGCAAAAACCTTACCAATTTTTCCCCCAAATGACACGTGTAAAGGAGCTACCCAGACCCAGTACATTGATAAACAGTATTCTCATAAAAGGTGCCCGCAGCAACAATCTTAAGAATATTGACGTCGAAATTCCAAAAAATCGCCTGGTTGTAGTCACCGGACTCTCCGGTTCGGGAAAATCTTCGCTGGTCATGGACACGCTCTATTCTGAAGGCCAGAGACGCTATGTCGAGAGCTTATCGAGTTATGCGCGGCAGTTTTTGAACCGGATGAAGAAACCGGATGTAGACTATATCAAAGGGATTTGTCCTGCAATCGCCGTAGAGCAAAAGGTGAGCACAAGTAACGCCAGATCCACTGTCGGTTCTCTTACGGAGATAAATGATTACCTGCGTCTCCTCTATGCAAGGATCGGTCATACCATTTCTCCGATATCAGGACAAGAGGTCAAAAAGCACAGTGTGACCGATGTCATCAATTATCTCATGAGTCTGGTGCCAGGCACGAAAGTTTTTTTGTACGCTCCATTCCACGCAAAAAACTACGACCGGTCTGTAAAACAAGAATTGACAATTCTCCTGCAAAAGGGATTTACGCGGATTCACACAGGAGGCAAATTGTATCGTATCGAAGAATTTCTTGCCGGTAAGAGCAAACTACTTGCGTTGAATTTATCCGACCCCAAAACTTCGGTGCTTCGACTATTGGTAGATCGTTTTGCAATTGAACCGTCAGATGAGACGCAACAACAACGTCTGGCCGACAGTGTGCAGACTGCGATGTATGAAGGAGAAGGAATGTGTCTCCTTGAACTTGAAGATGGCACGGAAATGCATTTCAGCAATCGCTATGAACTGGAT
This sequence comes from Bacteroidota bacterium, assembly GCA_031400515.1. Lineage (GTDB taxonomy): Bacteria > Bacteroidota > Bacteroidia > Chitinophagales > Saprospiraceae > DATDQA01. The sequence goes on along the minus strand of JANNQA010000168.1, from coordinate 10,141 downwards.
GGAATCGAATTTGTCGAACCAGTACCAGATCTGTTCAACTACAACAATCCTTTTGGAGCGTGTCCACGATGTGAGGGATTCGGTCGCATCATGGGTATTGATCATGACAAAGTGATTCCAGATCCAGGGTTGAGTTTATATGGGGGTGCGATAGCGTGCTGGAGTGGAGAGAAGAGCAGCACCTGGCTCGATAGATTTATCCTTGCTGCAGAGAAAATTGGATTTCCTGTTCATCGGCCATATCAGGATTTATCACCGGAAGAGCAAAAACTTGTCTGGCGTGGTATTCCAAAAGCTCAAGGCATTGATGGGTTCTTCGATGAGCTCGCCTCGAAAGCGTACAAGATTCAAAATCGCATCATGCTTGCGCGGTTCAGGGGCCGCACATTGTGTTCAGAATGTGACGGCGGTCGTCTGCGCAAGGAAGCGACGTATGTAAAAATCAGCGGACATGCGCTACCCGAACTTACTGATGTGCCGATTAAGGATTTGAAAGTGTTCTTTGATGCATTGATCGTATCAGATCATGAAATGCAACTTGCCAGGAGAATACTCTTAGAGATCAGAACACGGTTGCGGACACTTTGTGATGTGGGTCTCGGCTATCTTACTCTTGAACGTGCTGCCGCGTCACTCAGTGGTGGAGAAACGCAACGCATCAATCTCACACGTCTTCTTGGTAGCAATCTTACAGCTTCACTATATCTCCTTGATGAGCCAAGTGTTGGTCTTCATCCCCGTGATACGCAGAGATTGGTGTCAGTTCTCAAAACGTTACGTGATCTGGGCAACACCGTTGTAGTTGTAGAGCATGAAGAAGAAGTTGTGCGCAGTGCTGATGCGATCATCGATATAGGTCCGGGAGCGGGTATTCATGGAGGACACCTCGTGTTTGCGGGAACATATGCTGACTTTCTGAAGAATGGACAACACAGTCTCACATATCAGTATCTGAATGGCTCTCGCATTATGCAGGTGCCTAAACATCGCCGTGCTGTTGTCCACAAACTCAAACTCATTGGTGCGCGAAAGCACAATCTGAAGAAGATAGATGTGACCATTCCACTCCAGGCGATGACTGTCATTACTGGTGTCTCAGGTTCCGGCAAGACGACGTTGGTGAAATACGAACTCTATCCACTACTCATGTCAATGTTCGATGAGACGTACAAAGGCAAGGGTATGAGTGCATCACTCAGTGGTGATAAAAGCATGATTACACAGGTTGAGATGGTGAGCCAGAATCCAATAGGTAGATCATCGCGTTCAAATCCGGTCACCTATGTGAAGGCCTATGATCCGATCCGTGAACTCTTCTGTGATCAACAGTTGTCGCAGATCAGAGGATATAAACCAAAACATTTTTCATTCAATGTTGAAGGTGGTAGATGCGAGACATGTAAGGGCGATGGCGAAATCATTGTCGAGATGCAATTCCTTGCAGACGTAAAACTCGAGTGTGATGAATGCCGGGGTCAGCGATTCAAACGTGAAATTCTTGAGGTAGCATACAAAGGAAAAAACATTAATGACGTATTGAATCTGAGTATCGAAGAGGCAATGGATTTTTTCAGGACAGAGCCTGAAGTGATTCGTAAGATTAAACCGCTTTCTGATGTTGGTCTTGGATATGTCAAATTAGGTCAGCCATCAAGCACCTTATCAGGTGGAGAAGCACAACGGGTGAAACTTGCTTCATTCCTGGGCAGAGAAAATGATTCGAACAGGATTGTATTTATTTTCGATGAACCCACTACAGGACTGCACTTTCATGATATTGAGAAACTCCTCAGCGCTCTGAATGCATTGGTTGAACAAGGACATACTGTCGTGGTGATTGAACACAATATGGAGGTCATTAAATCCGCAGACTGGGTCGTCGATCTTGGGCCCGAAGGCGGTGATGAGGGTGGCTACCTTGTATTCGAAGGGAGACCGGAGGAGCTTGTGAAGGTGAACGAATCGTATACGGGAGAGTTTTTGAAGCAGAAGCTACTTTAATGGGAAGAATTAAATGTAAAATTCAAAATGTAAAAGTCAAAAGTGAAGAGAGACTCACTTTTACATTTTACATTTTGACTTCTTTTTTTGCACGATAATGAACGAATCACTACAAGGTTACGGAGGCGTAGATCTCTTCTATCATCAACAGTTGCCGGCAAATCCGATCGCCTGGATCATTATCATACACGGATGGGGCGAACATTGCGGAAGATATGCGTATGTGGCAGAAAAACTGCTTGCGTCTGGATTTGCTGTAGCAATGTATGATCAGCGTGGCCATGGTAAATCAGAAGGATTGAAAACGTATGTGAACAGATTTAGTGATTATGTAGATGATCTGCACATTGTTTACAAGAAAGCAGCATATGCGGCAGATGACAAGCCTGTGTTTCTGCTTGCTCACAGTATGGGTGGTCTTGTTGCAAGCCAATTCTGCATTCAGCATCAGCCGCTTTTACGTGGAGTGATTTTGTCTGCTGCTTCTTTGAAGGTGAATAGCGATTTCTCACCGTTCTTACAGAAGATCAGTGGTATTGTTTCTGCATTGGTTCCAAAACTCGCGACTGTAAAGCTTGACAACACCATGCTATCTCGTGATCCTGCAATACTGACGATTGCAGCGGAAGATTCCCTGCACTACAAAGGAGGCATTCGTGCACGCACTGGTGCAGAAGTTCTGAAAGCGACGAAGTGGGTAGAAGCACATGCGAGCGAGTTCAAAATGCCGGTTCTCATTTTACACGGTGGTGCAGATCAGATTGCCGAACCCCAGGGTAGCCTCAGTTTTTATGAAAAGTGCGGGTCACCGGACAAACAGAGCAAAGTTTATCCAGGTGCATATCACGAGATCATGAATGAAATCAACAGAGATGAAGTCATCACGGATATTCAAAGATGGATCCACGCACGCTGTGGAGCTATTGATGAGTAGTTTCCATGACTTTGACTATTTTGCCCTAAATACATTAGTGATATGAACACCAAGGGAATTTTAGCCAGCCTTGTAATCTGCGCAACAATACTTTATCTCGGTGCTTGCGGGGGAGAGTCTTCTTCCGGTAGCGCGAGCAATGTCGATGGCAAAGCGGTCTATACCAGGTATTGTGCTCTTTGTCACGGTGATGATGGAAAGCGCGAAGCAAATGGCGCAAAAGATATCACCGTGTCGATATTAACTCTGAAAGAGCGCGTCGCACTCATTAAATCCGGGAAAAATCTGATGACTCCATTTGAAGGTATTCTGACACCAGATGAGATGGAAGCTACGGCGAAGCACTCAATGACGTTGAAATAGTGACGTCAGGTACTCGAGTGTTTTAGAATACTTTCGGATCACTCGTCTTCATTTTATTAAGATGGCATTGACACTGTGACTACATACCACATTCTTGGCGTGATGTCCGGAAGTTCGCTGGACGCAATCGACTATGCTCTGGTGCGTTTTGAAGTATCGGACAATTCGATTGAGCGATGGGATCTCATTTCCTCACATTCCGAGCCACTACGACCAGAGTTGAGGACACAGCTTTCAGAATTACCCAGTGCAGATCTCAGCGCATTTTTTGAGGCAGATGTTGAACTGGGGAAATTGATCGGGTCGCAATGCAAAGAGATTATTGATCAATCAGGCTTTGTACCTGATGCAATTGCATCACACGGACACACTATCCTGCATAACCCAACTCAAGGCTATTCGGTACAAATTGGAAATCCTGCACACATCGCACACCTGGCAGGATGTAATGTCGTGTCGGATTTGCGCATGAGTGATGTTGCCGCAGGTGGTCAGGGTGCGCCTCTTGCACCGGTAGCTGAACGATACCTGTTTCCCGGTTATGACTTTTATTTGAATTTGGGCGGCATAGCAAACCTTTCTTATTTCACACAAGACAGAAATGTCGTCGCCTGGGATATTGCTCCTGCAAATCAACTGCTGAATTTTCTTGCGCGGAAAGTCGGGCTCCCATATGATAACGGAGGTATGCTCGCAAGAAATGGCCATCTGCATGAGGCACTTATTGAGTCTCTCAAAGCACCGATTTCTCTGCCACTGCATCAAGCGTTCTCCCTGGACAACACCTGGGTACAAGAGCAATATTTGCCACTTCTTGAAAACTTTCATGCAAGCGTTGCTGATAAACTTGCTGCAGTCACAGAATTTATCGCGTCGAGTGTAGGCAGGCAGATCGACGGTCATTGTGAACGGAATGCGAAAATGAAACTCCTCGTTTCAGGCGGAGGGGCACACAATTCCTTTCTGATTGAGAGAATTAAAGATCATATTGCTCCTATACAACTGATCCTGCCAGCAACGGCAGTGATTGATTTCAAAGAAGCGATGCTCATGTCTGTCTGTGGTATGTTGAGATTGCTCGGAATACCGAATTCATTTACATCCGTCACTGGTGCGTCATACGATACAATCAATGGACAGCTCACAATGCACAATGGAAACTTGATGGACAGATAAAATTTGGATACTGCCTCCGGGAGTTGAGCAATCATCTATCTCCTGGTCAGGTATCCTGCAGTCTGTGGCTCTATACCTTTATACCATGCCTGACAAGTACGAATCGTTACCTAAAAATATTGCCTCATTCATGTTTTACTTATTATTCGCGTTGACCTTTATTTTGGATGGATGTAAGGAATCGACACAGACCAACGTACTGTCCATGGTCAGGACGGATTCGCTGGTGACTGATTCGTTTCCTGCATGGATGATTGGTCCTTTCACAAAAATCGATAGTGTGAATCCCTGCCTGCTGTCTGATCAGGCACAGGTATTCAGATGCCCGGTAAGGAATCAATTTGTGCAATGGGAAGAAAAGGATGTCTTCAATCCGGCGGTCATCGCGCGCAATGGTATGCTCCAGTTGATCTACCGCGCAGAAGACAGCATCGGTGTTCACGCTGGCACTTCCCGGCTCGGATTAGCGCAAAGTACAGATGGATTGCATTTTAAGAAAACACCTGAGCCGGTGTTTTACCCCGATCGTGATCAGATGTTTCAATATGAGTGGGAGGGGGGTTGTGAAGATCCGCGGATCGTGCGGCGTCCCGATGGACTCTATGTGATGACCTATACTGCGTATGATGGTGAAATTGCGCGCTTGTGCATTGCCAGTTCAAAAGATCTCCGCACCTGGACAAAACATGGTCTTGCCTTTGCCACACACATCGAAGGGAAGTATGTTGATCACTGGTCAAAGTCCGGTTCGATCATCTCAAAATATGATGCTACAGGATCAATCAGTGCGAAGATGATCAATGGGAAATACTGGATGTACTGGGGCGACAAAGACATTCATCTGGCGACATCGACCGATCTTCTGATTTGGACTCCCATCATTGATAGTATCGGTGACCTCAAACGCATACTATCGCCACGTGAACACATGTTTGATAGTGATCTTGTCGAGCCGGGACCTCCTGCCATGATTACGGATGATGGTATCTTATTGATTTACAATGGAAGGAACTTTGGCGAGCAGCGGGATACAATGATAGCTGAAGGGACATATAGCGCAGGCCAGGTATTGTTCGATTTAAAAGATCCAACGAAATCGTTGAAGAGATCCGATCACGCATTCTTTGTTCCGGATCGTCCGTACGAAATTACTGGTCAGGTGAATCGTGTGGTATTCATTGAAGGATTGGTACGTTGGAAGGATCGTTGGTTGATGTACTATGGTACGGCTGATTCCAGAATCGCGGTTGCGTGGAGTGAATAGAAAGAAAGGAGTGAGTAATAAATATCCTGTTGAAATGACGCGAAGGATCATTCATAGCGCAACGCCTCTATCGGATCCAACCTTGCAGCTTTCAAAGCGGGATACAAACCTGCAATCAGGCCAACAATCATACAAGTGACAATCCCTAACAGAATCCAAGCCCAGGGTATAAAAAATTTCCCACCTATCAACACGGCGACGAGGAGTCCGATACCAATACCCAGAAGTATGCCAACGATCCCACCCATCTGGCAGATGATGATTGCTTCGAAGAGAAACTGTGTGAGAATATTTCTTCGCGTTGCACCTAAGGCTTTGCTGATGCCGATTTCACGCGTGCGCTCTGTGACCGAGACCAGCATGATATTCATGAGTCCGATTGCGGCTCCCAATAATGTAATCAATCCAATCGCAATCGTCGCCATTCGGATCTTGACAGTATTCTCTTTCAACACATCCAACAGACCTTCGCTCTTGAATGTCTCGAAGTCATTTTCTTCACTGGCCTTCAGCTTACGGATAGGTCGCAATACCGCAATAGCCGCCGAGATCGCGTCATCGATTTCAGATGCATTCTCTACTCCAACAATGACATCATAGTTCTTATCGGAGTAACCGTAGTGGTTCTTTTCTGACTGAAGCGGAATGAGAATCCGTCGATCCGCACTTTGACTCATTGAAGCGCCTTTGGATTTCAGGACGCCGACTACTCTAAACTTTATATTACCAATGGAGATAGTTTGGTTTATTGCCGATGCAGGTTTTTTGTCAAACAGGATGTTGACCAATTCCATGCCGAGGATTGCTTTATTGGAGCCATGTTGATGTTCATTCGCTGTGAAATCACGACCTGCTTCAATTTCATATCCCCTTACGTCAAGAAAATTTTCACTTACTCCAAAGACCAGAACGGTAGGATTTGTTTTTTCATCCGCGTATTTCACGGTCGCATTCCCTGTGGCCATTCCGGTGATCGCGACAGTAGCGGCAAATCGGTACCGCTCCTTGAACTCTTCGGCCTGACGGATCGTAATGTTCTCACCTCGCTTTCTCTGTCTTCCTTGATTGCTGCTCGAAAATGATCTTCCGGCAGGAGAGATGCTGAAGGAATTGGCACCCATCCGATTGAAGTTATCATTCATTGTAAACAGCAGTGCATCGATTGCTGTAAGAATACCCACCAATGCTGTGATACCTACCGCAATGATGAGCAGTGTGAGTATGGCACGCAATAAATTCATGCGTACCGATGCAAAGGCCATGCGTATGCTTTCTCTGAGTATCATAGAGTAATGCCAAAATTACGTTTTCGCATCGGGATACAGCCCACGACTAACATTGGGTTGTGCATCAGTTCACGCAGGGTCATCTCACGCCTGTCTGCCGATTAGGCAGGCAAAGGCGCACCGGACTTCGCCGAGGCTTCGGCGGTTGAAAAAAGGACGCGAAGAAACTGATACAAAGTCATTAAAGTGATGCACTACTTAACATTGATTTCAATTCAGGATATGCAGAATCTGATCATGCAGATGACCATTCGTCGCTACGACCTGTCCCTTCATAATAAAATCGCCGCCACCGGAGAAGTCAGTAATGGTTCCTCCAGCCTCGCGTACGAGAATGACTCCCGCTGCAATATCCCAGGACTTGAGTGTCGTTTCATAAAATCCATCAAATCTCCCACACGCAGTATATGCAAGATCCAGAGCCGCGGAACCAAGCCTTCGGACACCACGTGCATTGGATACAATCTGCATGAAGATATTTGTAAGTCTGGCCATGTCGTCAGGAGAATAATAAGGGAACCCTGTTGCAATGATCGCTTCTTCAAGATGAGTTTTCTGACTTACATGAATAGGTTTTCCATCGCGCCATGCTCCTCCATCACGCCACGCATAATAAGCCTGACCCTGCATAATATCTATGACACAGCCCAATATTGCTTCTGAGTGATGGGCAAGTCCTACGGATACTGAAAAGATGGGTATCTGTTGGAGGAAATTCGTTGTGCCGTCCAGCGGATCTATTACCCATGTGTACTCAGCGCGCATATTTTCAATCGTGTCTTCTTCAGTCACAAATCCAGCTTCTGACAATAAGCGCCCCAAGCCTTCAACGAGCATTTTTTCCGCAGTCTTGTCGACATAGCTTACAAGGCTGTTGCGATCTTTCTCTTCTACATCTGCAGACAGTACTTTCCCAACCTGAGTACGAATGAAGTCGCCTGCTTTATGACTGAGTTCTACGACTGCAGGCATCATTTCAGAAAGTGCTTGTTGATCCATATGGTAAATGTAGCATGAATGATGAATGAAAAATGATCAGTGATGTTTCTTTATCTTTTATCAACCATCATCTATCATCCATCCTTCTTCTCCGGATTGATAACACCATCCATCTTATCCCAAAAATCTTTGAACACGGGTTTGATTTTTTCGATTAACACTCCGGTTTTTGCAGGTACTTCCTGTAAAAATGGATAAGATTTCGATTGGGTCTTTTCTGCTTCGCTCAGTATTTGTGTACGCCCGATAAACCAGATGATGGCACTATAGGTGATAATCATGAGGATAGCAAAGAGAAATGCGCCGAGTATCTTATTAAGGACGTTGATCTTCGCGAGTTTCAAGGTGTTCTCAAAACTCTTTCCAAGCCATCGAATGCCCAACATAAGAACCAAAAATGTCAGCACCAAGCCAAGAATCAACGCAACGACAGGCGACAATTTGACGGTATTCTCGAAAAAGGTCACCACATATGGGGCAAATTTCAGGGCAGCCAGAAATCCGATAATAATGCCAAGAATGGCAAAGAGAGTCCTGACTACTCCACGATGAAACCCCTGAATGATACCGATCAGGATGAATACGGCAAGAAAGATGTCAATGTACATAGTCTGGTGATCTGGAGGTGAAAATATATGGAGGATTAAACATATTTCAAAGAAGTTAGTCGAATATCCTGTGAAATCATCCGAATTTCGGTATTTTCGGCAGTGCTTTAGAAACTGAGATACGAGGTTAGAGACTTTTCCGGAAGATTGTTAAGAAAATTAGACAGAGACATTGTTTTGTACGAATGAACTGGATAAAAAAATAAATCGCCATTGAACAAGCGTATCTTCTTCCTCCCAATTCTGATGTTCGCATACTTGCTTACAATAGCACAGGCTGGTGCATCAGAAGAAAAGAGTGCAGATGTTCCCCCTGTTGCTCTTATTGGTGAATATGAAACAGCGTTCGCCGCACTTGCGTTGGAAAATCCGGGTATTCTCCTGAGCGTCTGTGGCAATGACATGGATATCGCGTATGAGAAATGGACCGACATGCTCGTTGCAATGGAAGATTATGCAGAGTCGATCAATTTTGATATCAATGGACTCAAAACGTATTTCTACATCTTCTGGAATGCTGACGGTTCATTCAGACATCTTGCATTTTATCCTAAGCCCAATTCGCGCAATATTCCAAATGAAGATATTCTTGCTTTCTTAACTTCATTTACAGAGGAGTATCACATGACCATTATGGCGAAAGAAGGCTACTCACACTATGGCAGTGCTTCTTTTCCGACCCACGCACGCCCTGAACTGAAAGCGAAGAGAGATTGAATGTTTAGTGTTTAATGTTTAGAGTTTAATGTTTAGGGTTTACGGAACGCGCCTAAACCATAAACCATAAACCATACACCATAAACTCTCCACCATAAACTCTCCACATTACACTTTTCACCCATATGAAATCCTTATCTTCACCCTGTTGTTTATAAACCGAAATTGAACAAACGTCTCTATGTCAGAAGTAAAGTATACCGAAGAAAATATCATTACCCTCGAGTGGCGCGAACATATCCGGATGCGTCCCGGGATGTATATCGGAAAGCTCGGTGACGGATCAGCCCCGGACGACGGGATCTATGTCCTGCTCAAAGAAGTGATTGACAATTGCATCGATGAGTTTGTCATGGGCTATGGAAAGAGTATTGATATCCAGGAAAAAGATGGTCTTGTCACCGTGCGCGACTATGGTCGGGGAATCCCACTCGGCAAAGTCGTCGATTGTGTATCAAAGATCAATACAGGCGGCAAGTATGATTCAAAAGCATTTAAGAAGTCTGTGGGTCTGAATGGCGTCGGTACAAAAGCCGTCAATGCGTTGTCTGAATATTTCAAAGTGCAGGCAATCCGCGAAAACAAAGCGAAGTCTGCAGAGTTTGACCGGGGGATGATGCTCTCCGAAAGCAAAATTGTCAAGAGCAATGATGACAATGGTACACTGATTCAATTTCGCCCCGATCCGGATATCTTTAAAAAGTTTCGCTTCCGCACGGAGTTTGTAGAAAACCAGCTCTGGAACTACGCCTATCTGAATGCTGGCCTCAAGATGCGGTTCAACGGCCAGACC
>JANNQA010000028.1:0-37735 GCA_031400515.1 Bacteroidota bacterium | reverse complement strand
CACCATTGAAATAGATAATGTCATTCACACCATCATGGGTCATGACAACATGTGTCCAGTTTCCAAGAGGAAGAGGAGTACCTGAATCCAAATCACTGCAGCAAGCGCCACCGGAATGTGTTGTGAAAACCGGTTTGCCGTGACCAGGCATAGAAACCTTCCATCTTTGCTGCCAGCCACCATTCGAAAGCAAATAGACCTCACCACTAGCTGGAAAGGAATTAGGATTTATCCAAAAGCTGATCGTGGTATGATCGGATTGCAGAGCCACTGAATTGTCTGCTGTAGCGTAGCCGCTCAGTGCATTTGAAGCCCAGCCATGACGATTCGTGACTGCTGTTGCTGCAGCATCCACATCCGCATGATTGCCAAATTGTGAATCATCTGTTCCGTCTCCATTGAGACTATATGATGCTACCAATTCTTCCTGAGTTCCAGGGAAATCGGAAGTGGCCAAATAGATTGAAGCGATGTCCGCGTCGGAGAGCGCATAGTTATAGACGACAATGTCATCAAGCGAACCATTAAACCAGTTGCCACCATCAATCGGGTTGTAGCCGATCCCGAATGGTTTTGTTGTTGAATTTAGAGTTCCTGTGACCGCCTTCGAAGCAACTAAGGCACCGTCGAGATAAATTTTATCATTGGTACCATCATGCACCATGACAACATATGTCCAAACACCAACAGACAGTTCATTGCCATCGCCGGAGTCCATGTCAGAAATGCCACCTGTAGCGTTGGTAGTCCAGACAGGTTTGCCATGAGGAGGTAATGAAATTTTCCAACGTTCCTGCCAGCCGCCATGTGATAATAGAAATGACTCGCCATTGCCAGGAAGTGCATTCACCTTTACCCAAAATGTCACTGACGTGTAATCAGAATTGAGCTGTGAACTGTTTGAAGCAGTGACCTCCGTCGATGTACCATTGCTTAAGAGAGCACTATGTCCAAATCCAAAACGATCTGTACTTATACTACCATTTACAATGTTTGCGTGATTCGCGTATTGTGAATCGTCTGCTCCATTGTTGTTGAACTGATAGTCCGCGACGACACCCGGACCATCGCTTGGTGCTGTGCTTTGTACAGTATAAAGTGTAGCTACCTGAGCATCATCAAATGCACCGTCGAAAATCAGTACATCGTCCAATGCACCGCTGTACCAGTTCGCATTGTCTATTGGATCGTATCCGATTCCCAGAGGATGAGTGGTCACATCAAGATCACCGGGTGCATTTTTTTCGTTGACCCTTGCGCCATTAAAGTAGATGATGTCTTGTGTACCATTGTGTACCAGGACTACATGTGTCCATGTGTCAAGAGTCAGAGGTGTTCCTGAATCCAAATCACTGCAACAGGCACCGCCGGAGTGTGTAGTAAAAACCAGCTTGCCATGACTTGGTAGTGAGGCTTTCCACCTTTGTTGCCAACCACCAAAGGACAGTACATACCCTTCACCTTGTCCGGGAAATTCGTCAGGGTTTATCCAAAAACTCACCGTCACCGTGGGTGAATTGAGTTGTGCAGCATTGTTTGCACGAATTCCGCTTTGCTCGCCATCAAAAGTAAAGGCGTTGTTTGCATAGCCGAAACGATTCTGTGTGAGTAACGCACCATTGACTGTGCCATGGTTTTGAAAAGGAGTGAGGTCTTTGGCGTCGCCCGAAAAGTCGTAAAGCGCGACCGCTGTTTGAGCATTCAATCCTGTCGAGATCATCAGACAACTGATGAGCACGAATAATGGAGATAAATATCTTTTCATGATTTAATTGTTTTAAATGTCTAAAAACTTTGTTTCGAATGTCTGCCGCATGCCAGTCAGACTAATGGCCATAACAGGATCATATAGAGCCGGTTTGTGTAATTTTTTTTTCATTGTAGTAAGTTGAGTGTTAAGAAAAATTGATTCAGTTATATAATGTAGAAGTGTTTGCGTATTCGGAACATTCGTCACACTTCGAGGAAATCGTAATTAAGTCTTTGGAAGAATTGTGCAATGAGGAACACCCCTCCCTTTGCAGAAATTTCCACAATACGGCCCCACCTAAATAAAAGGGAGGGGAAGGGGGTGAGTCCAAAGAATACTTGTAAAATATTTTCATAATTCTTTAATTTTTGAGTGTTAAATAATAATTGATGATGAATTCACTGATAATTAACTCACTGAACGTAAATCATGATTGTCTGTCTTTCTTGTTTGGAAAAAATCAACATGTAATAGATGCCCGAAACAAATCCCCTGAGATCAACATGACCCGCATGACCAGCCAGGTTTTGCTTCAACAATACTTTGCCTGTGCCTGCATGATAAACATGAATATTGAGCAATTCGCTTTCCTGATCATCAATGCGCTGAACGAAGAGCTTTCCATCAACAGGATTTGGAAAGGCCTTTACAAGTAATTCTTCCTCTCTGCCGGATACTGGATTCTCAATACTGCTTATGACACCTGCGAGATCACCAATACGATTCGGACTGAGTGCCATGTTGTAGATGCGCAACTCGTCGAGTACGCCACGAAAATTGTAGTTGGGATCATCCGGTAATATCTGTCCCATGAGAAAGTCTACGGGACTCATATTGATTGGTCCGGTCAAGGCTCTGAAGGACTCCATGTGGCCATTAAGGAAAAGGATCAGATGTGAGCCATCGTAAGTTGCTGCGAGATGATAGACGCTGTCTTGTTGTAATACCAATCTCGAATCAATGTCAATGACTGATCCAGTTGTATTCTTCAATGTCCATCTGAGCTTTTTCTCCGGTGTGATGGAAATTTTCCATCTATTGTGCCAGCTTCCATGAGAAAGGATGAAACTCTCTCTTGCCGGTAAGGCCTGTGGTTGAAACTCACAACTCACCGTAATGCCATTCTGAAAATTCAAAATACTTTCATTGCTGACATTGATGCGATCATTGATGCCATCAAAGAAATAAGCTGAGTTGAGCGCACCTTCAAAATCGGCGGTAAGCTTAGCTCCTGATGCAGCACCATGAAGTCCATTGCCACTTTCATCATTTGCATTTCCAGAAAATGGATAATACGCAATCAAATCAGCTTCGGGAAGTAAGCCAAAGTCTCGTACCAATATATCAATGGAAGCCTCTGCAGAAGCACCAGCATCATCACTCACTACCACATCAATACGGTAGATACCCTCAGTGGCTGGACTCGTCCATTGGACTGAGGGGGCATCACCACTTACCTGGCCTGATGATGCCGACCAATCATAACTGAGAGGATCCATATTCAGATCAATCGCATCACTATGGATTGAGATTGTGGTGTTTGGTTTGGTAAAAATTCTATCAGTACTGATATTGAGAATCTGTGGAGCGATATTTACTTCGGATCTCACCATCAGCGTGATAGTCGCTGTATCTCTCTGATCAGCTTCATCCACAACAATAACCCTGATGACATCGTCGAATTCAAAGTCAGGAACAACATATGACGCGGTCTTTCCACTATCGATTATCTCACCCCCGGAAGTAAACCAGAGAATGTCGAGATCTGTTTCTTTGGTTTCATGATCAATAGTCTGTGCAAAGAGTTGGATTGTATCGCCAAATTCAACTACCTGATTCAACACGGCCAGACTTTGAATCCTTGGATGGAAATTGTAGGCTTGTGCTGACTGCATGTAGTCTATCACCACACCATCTCTGAGCAACTTATTGTCTTCATAGGAAATGGTTGATCCAACAGGTATATAAACAAGGAGTCTCGCCTGATCGGCCGGAATTGATACTTGTACCTGTGCAGAGATATTTTGCAAAATGAGACTCTCAGTCAGTGCATCATAGACATCGACCGGTGCATCTCCGAGGTCAACTGTAATTGTTTTCTCTGTAGCGTAAGGATTATAGACAAGATAAGTTGGATAGGCAGGAGCATGAAAGAAATCCGTCTTTAGCAAATCAATCAATAAAATCTTTTCAACGTCTGTCTTCTGCAACATTCCGCCGAGATAGCCAATTGAGGATGTACCGTAGAGTGCAAGATTCGTTGCTGCCCAACCATTGACCAGCGCATCCCCGGTTGAAAAAGGACTTTTTCCATCCAGTGTTTCACGCAATGCTTCATAGCCAACAACTGACTTTGGATCATTTACCTGAGACCAGGTGCTTGCATCTTGTCGATCTGAGGGAAGAAATCCGGGATACATGAGCCTTGTTGCATTGGCCATGTTCAAGACCCACTTACCTATAGTCCGTGCATAGCGCTTGTCATATCTCACCATTGGCACCAAAGCTGCTGCGTGTTGAACAGCATTCATCTGAAACGCATAGTCATTCCCATTTTCGTTTGCCTCACCGACAAGACCCGATACATCTACGCCGCCCCAATTGTCAACGATAGTTCCCCATCCACGTAATGGGCCGCGATTGAAAACCCAAAACATCAGCTTCTCCAGATCATACTTAGTACCTAATTCAGCGTTCATCTTTGCGGCAATGAAACAGCCATACGGAAGCTGCAATTCATACGATGGATTGGCACCGAGATTACTTAAGAACTCCATGCTCCATTCAGCAGCTTTGAGATATTCCGGATTATGAGTCTCGTTATAGGCATGATAAAGCACCCATGCAAATGCTCCGGCTGCTTCTGGTTCGGGTACGCTTGTATCATTGGGTTCCATTTCCACAAAATCCCAAGCACGGTGGTTCATGTTCGCACGCTTCCAGGGAGTATCGCTACCGCCGAGGCCACGGACTGCTTCTGCAAAACGATCTGCAATAGAAATAAACTGGTACTGTGCATCGCCGATATTTCCATAGAGATCATAGAGCTGAAGGAAATAGATATTGGGCATCATATCATACCACCAGTCACCGCCACTACTTCCACCTCTATTGTTGAGATAAATCAGTTCACCATTTGCACGATTGAAATAATCCTGGCTGTAAAGAATCCAGTTCATGCCAAACTGATTTGATTTATCAATGCCTACAAGACTCGCCCCGACAAGAGAAGGCAGCACATTGATCGCCTCGCCGGCATTATTACTAAAGGTGCCGACATAGCTATCGAGTCCGAAACTGTTATTTCCGGGATAGTTTATTCCATTGTCATAAATGAAAATCAGTGGAAGGTGCTCGCCAACTGCATCCGTACGATAGACAAACGTATCGTAGCCTGTAGCAACGTCATGCCAATCACGCATGACATAAGGCTGAGGTTCATCGGGCATCAATTCAACTCTGCTGATATTAAGTTGTCCCGGTTGTGCAAAAACAAAAAGTACCAGGCAGACGAATAGCATAGTCATCAAAAGACAAATACATCCGCTTCCTTTGAGTACTGGCATTATCAATATCCCTGATTTTGTGTCAACATAGAATTGAGATCAAGTTCTGTTTGAGGCAAGGGGAACACTTCATGCTTGTTTGTTTGAAAACCAGTAAGCACATCTTGTGCAATGCCCCAGCGTACCAAATCAAAAAACCGGTGCATTTCGAAAGCCAGCTCAACTCTGCGCTCATGTCTTATTGCTTCGATCATTCCTGCCTGGTCAAGTCCAGTGACTCTCGGTAATGTATTGATTGGATCTACTGCTTGTGCCCGCGCTCGTGCCCTGACCTCTTCAAGCGGTATCTCTGCTTCTGCAATTCTGCCCAGTTCTGCATTGGCCTCTGCTTCCCAAAGTAATACCTCCGCATACCGGATCGCAGTATAGTTGATATCACCATCCGATTTCTGAGTTACTTCAGCTTCACTTTGTAAATACTTCTTCACTCCATAACCAGTCGATGAAAACGATGGCTTCCAGATATATCCGAAGTATGGATCATTGTTCTTTGCGATCGTAAACGTAAATCGTGGATCCCCTGCTTCGAAAGCATTGACTAAGCCAGGAGTAACTTCTGCAAAGCCATAACCATCAGGTACTTTCTTCGATGTCCACCATTGATTGAGGTTATTACCGACACCGAGTTCCAGATTCGCGTGCTGAATTTCCCATACAGATTCGCTATTGTTTTGAGTTGCTTCTCTGAAGTTATTGAGATAGTCAGCCTGCAGACTATAAACTCCAAGTGCTTTGATCTGACTGACAAAATTCAATACTTCATTCCAATTCTCCTGATAGAGATGTGTCTTTGCAACAAGTGCGAGTGCAGCTCCTTTGGTGGCACGACCGGCATCAGCCGCAGAATATTGAACCGGAAGCAATGAAGCTGCCAGAGTGCAGTCTGTAATAATCTGGGCATAGATCTCATCTAAAGAATTCCGTGGCACATGAACTTCATCCGGTGACTGGATCTGTGTGATGAGCGGAACAGGACCGAATACCTGGCTCAATACAAAGTGATAATGCGCACGCAGGAAAAGAGCCTGCCCGATAATCCTATCTTTTAAATCCTGATTTGCAGCGATCGCCGGTGTCTTCTCTACAACAGTATTCGCCTGAATGATTCCGCCATAGTTGAGCTTCCAGAAATCATTGAATTCTTCATTGGTCGGCGTATGTGTAAAAAAGTCAATCGCGGTAATTCCCGGCCTTGAGCCATCACCACCAGTAATTGCATCGTCAGAAGCAACGGTACCGAATGCCCAATAAAAGTTTTTATTGTCATTACTGATCAATAGTGGTTGATAGGCGGCATTCAATGCCTGTTGTGCATCGTCGGCAGTCTTAAAAAACGAGCCCGCATCGAGAATGCCCAATGGTTCTTTATCGAGAATGCCAGTGCAACTCAATGTGAGCGCGAGGGATGCGATGGTAAAGGACTTTATCAGGAATCTATGATTACTTTTCATGTCTTATCTCTTAAAAATTTGCATTGACGCCAAAGACAATTGTTCTTGGTGCAGGCACCGTACCCCAATCAATCCCGACAGCGAAGTCGGATGAAATATTGAAACCCTGTGTATCATTCGTATTGGCCTGAATCTCCGGGTCAAGGCCTGAGTAATTTGTAATGGTAATCGCATTCTGAACAGAGACATAAGCTCTCAGACTAGGTATAGAAGGATTGTTCAGCAATTTTGCGAAATCATACCCGAGGCTGATGTTCTTCAATCGCAGGTATGATCCATCTTCCAGGAATCGCGTTGAAATTCTTCTATTGCTGTTGCGATCATCGAGACTCACTTTTGGAATGCCCCCATCCGGATTGTCAGGTGTCCATCGATCGAGGATATCTCTGTAAGAATTGAAGCCACGTGATTGTACTTCGTAAGCAAAATTTCCATAGAGGAAGTACACATCATTGCCTTGCACGCCTTGAACCAGCATGCTTAAGTCGAAATTCCCATAATTGAAACTTGCCGATACACCATAAATAAAATCCGGAAACGGACTGCCGAGATGTGCACGGTCATTGTTATCGATCACATTATCCCCGTTGAGGTCTGAGAACTTCACATCACCCGGTCGTGTATCATCGCTCTGGAATGGACTTGCTTCAATCTCTGCTTGTGTCTGGAAAATGCCTTCCATTTGATAGAGGAAGAATGAACCGATAGGGTAACCCGGCTCTGTTTTGGTGATTGGTCCTTCTGAAAGTCCGAAGCCGCCCACAATCGGTTCTGATTGTGCAATGGATAAGACCTCATTCTTGACAGTTGAAATATTTGCAGTGAAGGAATAGTTTAATTTCCCCGTCGATTTGCGTAGGCTGAGTGCAAGTTCCACGCCCAGGTTTTCTACTTCTGCGGCATTGACATAGGGTGGATTGAATGCACCCGCTGATTGTGGCAGTGGGACTCTCACAAGGATGTCACTGCTCTTTTTGCGATAGACATCTGCCACAAATGAAATCCTGTCTTGCATGAAGCCTAACTCCAGGCCCAGATTACTTTGCGTCGTCGTCTCCCATCTGATATTATCATTACCTGTCTCCAGTACCTGTGCACCGGTCACAATATTATCTCCGAAAGGATACACAAAACTGCCAGTCTGTACCAATGAGCTGAAAGGATAGATGCCGATCTCCTGATTTCCTAACTGTCCCCAACTCGCACGGAGTTTGAGATTGGACATGAACGACACATCTTCAAAGAATGATTCATTACTGACATTCCATGCGACAGAGACAGATGGAAATGTACCGTACCTGTTTTCTTCTCCAAAGCGCGACGAACCATCACGTCTCACTGCTGCATTAAAAATGTACTTGCTCTTATAATTATATCCGAACTGTCCGAAGTATGACAACAGTCCCCATTCGGTAGCCACTCCTGATGCATCGATATCGCCCAACTCAGCATTGATCCCAACATCGATATATCTGAAGTTTGGATTCGCGCTGAAGAAATTTCGTGCTGAAGCGCCGAGATAGTCCGTTCTATTCTCGATTGCTTCCATACCAAGCAGCAGATTGAATTGATGTGCACTTGTAGCGCCGAACGACCGTGTGTAGTCAATCGTATTGCTCCAGATCAACGTGCGGTCAGTCACAGTTCCTTCAGATAGCGAAGTCGGATCGTAAATCGCAGCCGAAAGTCTTTCTTTAAAAATCTTTTCTCTGCCGAAAAGCAGATCAGCACCGAAATTTGTCCTGAGGCGGAGATCTTTTAAAGGAAAAATTTCTACGAAGACATTGCCGAGGAGACGATAGCGTTGAACATCCCAATGAGTTGCATTGATAAATGCTACAGGATTCGCATTTCCATCGCCATAAAGAACAGGATCGCCCAGGAGGGAAGAGGTAGGAATCAATTCTCCGGTTGAATCACGTATTGGAAATACAGGTGCAGCGATGAGTGCATAACGAATACCACTGAGTTCATTGCCTGGACCTGCTCCATCTCCTGAACTGCCGATCACACTTCTGTCGGAATACATAAAAGACAGGTTGTTGCCAACTTTAAATTTTGATGTACCCAACTCGCCATTGAATCGCAGCAGATATTTTTCAAAACTTTGTCCTTTGAACACACCGTCCTGGTTGAAATATTCTCCGGCCATATAATAGCTTCCCGTTTCACTACCGCCTGATGCACTCAATACATGTTTTTGAATAGGCGCAATGCGAAATACTTCATCGAGCCAGTTGATATCAGGGAGATCGTTCAGTATTGCAGGATCATAAGTGTCGATTCGGCGGATGGAATCGCGCAGTGAGTTTGCATTGGTGATCGCCTCGTTGCGGATCAGGAGGTACTCTTCTGCATTGAGGAGTTCGGGTAGTCTGTTTGCCTCCTGAAAGCCATAATAACTTTGCACAGAGATTTGAGGCTTGCCGGCTTTTCCTTTTTTGGTTGTGATGACAACGACACCATTCGCTGAGCGTGCACCATAGATTGCTGCTGCTGCGCCATCTTTCAGAATTTCGATCGTCTCGATATCGGTGATAGAGAGCATATTGATGTTGCCCGTGATAGGTACGCCGTCGATGATGTACAGTGGATTATTGTTTCCAAGTGTGCCAACTCCACGTATACGCACAGCGACATCATCACCTGGTGCTCCGGTCGCTTGTGTGATTTGTACGCCGGATACTTGGCCCTGCAGTGCTTGTTCAAAACCAAGTACAGGGAGTTTGTTGATGCGTTCAGTTTTCACAGAACCGATGGCGCTTGAGACAGTGGACCTTGTCTCTTTCCGGTATCCGGTGACAATGACTTCATCAAGGAGTTGAGCATCGATGTCAAGGAAAATATCCAGTTGTTGTCTTCCTGCCAATGCAACTTCCTGCGTTTGATAGCCGATATAGCTAAAGACAAGGATGGCATCGGAAGGTACAGTGAGGGAATATGATCCATCGATGTCGGTGATGGTGCCGTGATTTGTACCCTTTTGAAGTACATTGGCTCCGATGATGGATTCATTCTCCGAAACAGAGAAGACTTTTCCTGTTACGGTGATCTCAGAAGCTTGTGTAAGACCTTGCGCGAGTGCAGAATGCAGAGGCGTCAGGATAATGAAAGCACAGATCACCGCAATGAATGATAGCCTCAATGGCATATACTCTTGCGTTTTAGTTTTTCAATAAAGGGAGATCCGTAAGGACGTCGTAATTGTGAAATCCATCACGAAAAGGGACATCCGTTGCGGAAATCGAAATACGGAGATCCATCAAGGAAATCAGATAATCGAACTGCAATATAGTTTTTTTAGTACTCGCCTCCAACCATAACGACATGGAAAAAAGTAAAAACTGATATTTCTGGGATTGCTTTAGGTACATTAACATTCATTGCTGTCGCATCTCTATTTAACGGGCTAACGCAGATAGTGCTTTGACAAATTTGCCTGTTTTTGCAAGTGAACAATTTTGATGCACTATCCGGTCGTGGCTACTATTACGAGTCTGACACGGCTGAAGTCGTCAGACCATGACACCCTGAATGCATTCATCCAGGTTCGTCAGCCCCTTTGGACCAAACATGTATTTCAGTTCATGTTTCGGTCAAAATGCTCCCGTACGACATATTGAGTCATTTTCTGTCGGTTGCACATTTGAGAAAGCATACCGTTCATACGTGCATGAAATAGCGGTACAAGATGCGTTTTTCGGCTTTTCAGGTAGTTACACAATTCCAAGAAAGGGTTACATAATTCTCATATTTCGGGGTTGAATTTGCCGCTATGACGACTTTTGCGGGTGATAGGAGACAGAATGACTAGTGGTTGAACGCGAAGACCTGATAAGCCATGGCGTAAAATGCCTTGGAGAAGAGCTACATGAAAGGGCATTGGGCCGATTTATATCTATATACTTTTTTCACGGCTATTATTCAAATTTTTCACGGCTATTATTTCAAAGTGAGACCCTACTTATACTTCTGAATGTATATAAGCCATTGACACCTATTTGAAATATGGAGATCAGAGCCGGAGTAAAAAGTTTGCCTTGTTGAAGTATTTATCATGCGAGAGTTGAGTAGCCGAGATGACTTTCGCTATCAGTTGTTTGAGCGCCTTGAAATTCGTTGGTTTGTTGAGGTACACGTTGGCTCCATTGCGGAATGTCTCATTGATATCATTTTCAGAAGCCGAAGTAGAATAAATAGAAATAGAAATATCTGTAAACTTTTGATTGCTGCGTATTTCTTTCAGACATTCCACTCCGTTTTTACCCGGCATGTTGATATCCAAAAAAATGAGATGAGGGAGGATGGTATCTTTTTTAGTCAGGTACTTCATCAATTGTACACCATTGTTCACCATATGGACAAGGGCTTCTATCTTCAATTCCTCCAGTGCCTCTTTAAAGAGAAGCCTATCGCCCTCACTGTCATCGGCTAATAGGATGCGAAACTGCTGAATGTTCATACTGAGGTGATACTTTAGCTGGCGGGAAGATAAATATCGAACGTTGTTCCGCTATGCAGTTTGCTTGTTGCAGTGATAATCCCGTCGTGGTTGTCCACAATTTTCTTGACAATTGCAAGGCCGATGCCTGTGCCTGCATATTCTTCTTTGCCATGAAGCTGTTGAAATACTTCGAAGATCTTTTTACTGTATTCTTTTTCAAATCCGATACCGTTGTCGGTAACGGAAATGTGACAATAATTCTTGTCTGGTGAGAGGTCTTTGTTATTGAGCTTACTTCCTTTTGCCACGTGGCTCCTGATGATGATTTGTGGAGGCGGATCAGGCTTTGAAAATTTGAGGGCGTTGCTGATCAGGTTATGCATAAGTTGGTTGAATTGAAACGGGATCACGTTTGCATCACAGAGTTCTGTAGTATCAATCGTCGCGTGCTTATCGTCTATGGCTTCCTTGAGGTCTGCTTTGACATTTTCGACAATGACATTCAGGTCGATGGACTCAAACGTTCTTTCCGCTTTGTTGAGTCGGGAAAAGGAGAGTAAGTCGTCAATCAGTGTTTGCATGCGATGGGCTGCATCACGCATCAGGCGAAAATAGTTTTTGCCATTTTCCGATAACCGTTCATCTTCTTTTTCCAGTAAGCGATCTACGAAGGTTTGGATTTTCCGGAGAGGCTCCTGCAAGTCGTGACTTGATACATATACGAAAGCCTCCAGTTCTTTGTTTACAAGGATTAATTCTGCTGCCCGTTTTTCTTTTTCTTCACTCTCAAAAACAAGCTTTGTGTTGGCGATGACCAATTCATTTGCGCGTTTTTCTTTTTCTATGCTTTCAAAGATGAGTTTTTCGTTGACATGTTGCAATTCAGCAGTTCTTTCGAATACAGCTTTCTCCAATTCTTCTTTTTGCTCTTTTTGCTCTTGAATTTCTGTTTTGGTACCTATCCACATCACGATTTTGCCGTTATCGTCTTTTAATGGTACAGCCAGGGTGAGATGCCATAGGAACTTCCCATCTTTTCTGCGTAATCTGTTTTCCATCTCAAACATCTGTCCTGTACGAACTGATTCCTCCCATTTCATTTTATTCATTTTCCGATCGTCAGGATGAATAATTTTTATCCATCCATGGCCTTGCAATTCTTCGAACGTGCGTCCAGCAAAGTCGAGCAGGGTTTTATTGAAATAATTCTTATGTCCTTTTGAATCAGAAGTCCACACTTTCTGAGGCATAAGTTCAGCCATGAGCCGGAATTGCTTTTCACTCTGAGCAATACGTTTTTGAACATTGACCTCTGAGGTTACTTCATATGCAATCACGACGACACCTGAAATCGTTTCATCTGCTTCCAGATAAGGCTGGTATACGAAATTGAAATAGACATCCTCCAATTTGCCTTTCCGCTTGATCGGAATAAGGAGCTCATAGCCATAAAACGGAATCCCTGTTGAATACACCTTATCAAGCAAAGCTGGCACCGGTCCGTTTTTAAGTTCGGGTAAAGTCCGAAGCAAAGGTTTGCCTTCCACGTTATTTCCTTTACCCCATACTTTTTTAATGCTATCATTGGCAAGCGTCACCACCATTTCTTTTCCTTTCATCACTGCAAAAGAAAACGGTGATTGCATAAACATCATGTGATACCGCTTTTCGCTTTCTTCAATTTTTCTACGGGCCATCGTGCGTTCGGTGATATCTTCAATTGAAAGCAGAATGAGATTTTCTGAATTCCCTTTGTTTATGACCTCACGCGCGTTTAGCCGCATGATCCTTTCGCCGGTATCCGGGAAGGAAAAGATGAGTTGAAAATCAGTAATAATTGACTTATCCGGGAGGATATTTTCAAGAAGAGTGCGCAGTTCTGGAAGATTCCATTGTTTATTGCGCAGGTCATAGATCAAGGTACCTTCTGTTTCCTGCTCCTTTACACGGAATGTAGTATAGAAAGCCTGATTGGCGCTTTTGATGCGCAAATGTTTATCCAGGACGAGCAAAGGCTCACGAATGTTTGCCACAATAGATTCAGCATAAATTCTTGCAGCAACGATCTGCTCATTCAAGCCGATCATTTCCTGATTTATAATTGTCAGCTCTTCATTGGTGCTTTGCAATTCTTCTTTGCTTGTTTCCAGTTCTTCATTCAAACTCTGCAATTCTTCACTACCGCTCAGGAGTTCTTCGTTTGCGCTCTGGAGTTCTTCGTTGGCTGCTTCCTGATCTTCAGTAATACTGCGCATATCTTCTCGTGTCTGAGCCAGTTCCTGCTCTAGTTGACGCAGACGTAGATCTTTCTCATTGCCTTTAAATTTTGCTGAAGATTTAGCATTGTTGGTTTTTGTTCCTTTAGTAGCAGTGCTTAATGTTGAATTGTTGTCGTGAAAGACTACCAGATAGTGGGGCTCCAGCATGTTGGGCAATGGAATGGCTTCAATGGAAATGTTACACAATTGCCCGTTTATCTCTACAGGGATATGTTCTTTTAGAACTTGATTTTTTTCCTTTTTTGCTTTGTGTAAAATGCTGCGTAGTTCAAATGCCAACCCTTGTTTTGCGAGCACCAGTAAATTATGACTTGGTTTACCGGATGTTTGTTCCAGGTAGTTGCTGGTGGTTCCGCGATACTGCACGATATCAAGAGTCTCATTTACTACCACACCTGCTGGTGCGAATTTGCTGAGCATGATATCGTCAGCAGTTTTTTGAAAATCGGAGCGCATGCTGTCGATTTTAGGTTTGTCATTGGAGAGGCTGAGATTGTGTTCGGCCCGCGGGGTCACGACATGCATGAATCTGCCAGGCACATCTTTGCGGGTATAGAGTTTTTCATTCTTTGCAGCCGAGGTAAAAAGTTGTGGAACACCAGCGCTTGTTTCTGACTTGCCGAGCAACAACAATCCTTTTGGATTTAGTGCATAATGAAACGTGCTGAGTGCCTTTTTTTGCAGATAGGGCTCCATATAAATCAGCACATTTCGACAACTGATCAGATCAATTTTACCAAAAGGTGGGTCTTTGAGAAAATTGTGATGTGCAAATATGCACATGTCCCGGATTTGTCTGTTGACCTGGTAACTCCCATTGGTTTTAGTAAAGAACTCTTCCAGACGCTTCGAAGAGATACCGCTTAATTCAATCTTTTTGTATATCCCGAGTCGCGCTTTTGCAATAGCTGGTTCACTCAAATCGGTGGCAAAAATTTGTAACCTGTCTTCCGAACCAGTCATCTGAAATTTGCTAGAAGTCTTTGGTCGGAAATGATTGTTCAGAAATTCTTTAAAGCAAATCGCAATGGAATATGCTTCTTCACCAGTGCTGCAGCCTGCTACCCATACACGGATAGGTTCACCACTTGTTTTACTTTTCTTAATGAGAGGAAAAACCTTTTCGCACAAATGATTGAACGTTTTGATGTCCCGGAAAAAAGCGGTTACAGGAATGAGCAGATCTTGAAATAAGATATCCTGCTCCAGTTTATTTTCTCTTAAGTATTTCAGATAATCGACAGGTTCTTCATTTTTATTGATCGCCATCCTGCGGAGAATCCTTCTATGGATGGTGGTTTGTTTGTAATAGGTAAAATCAGTAGCCTTACGTATCCGAAGCAATGAAATAATTTGCTTAAACACTTCGTCTTCTCCTAAAGGCGGATTTAGCTCAGAAACGCCAGAAGGACTAATAATTTTAGTTACCTCCAGCAACTTCCCGGGGATTTTGTCGGGCGGAAGAATAAAATCAACTACTCCTGCCTGCACTGCACTATTGGGCATACCTTCATAAGCCGCCGACGCTTCGTCCTGTGCAAACGTGATGCCTCCGTGGTCTTTAATGGCTTTGAGCCCCATTGTACCATCCGATGCCGTACCAGATAATACGACACCGATCGCGTGTGTCTGATGGACATCTGCGAGAGAAATAAAAAAAAGATCAATGGGGAGATATCTTTCTGTTTTAATTCTTACCGGGCGGGGAGCGAGGCGTAATACACCATCTTTCGCTACCATCATTTTGTTACTCGGGATCACATAAATATGATCACGCTGTACTGTAATATCATCCGTTATTTCTAAAACAGGAATGCTCGTTACTTTTTGAAGTAATTCGGGCAACATGCTTTCATGTTTGGGATCCAGGTGCTGTACGAGTACATACGCCATTCCGGAATCTTCAGGAATGGCTTTAAGAAGTTTTTTAAAGGCATCCAACCCACCTGCTGAGGCACCTATGCCCACGACAGGAAAGAGATTTTCGGACTTAATCAATTTCCCTTCGCGCTTTTTCAGAGGAGGAGTTGATTTCATCGGGCGTAATTTCTAATCACCGGTGAGTACAAAATCTTCTTTCATCGGCAAGGGATTGTTTTCCTGAGTGATGCGTTTGAGAGCCTCATAGATGACCTTTTTCAATTCGGAGAATTTGGTGGGCTTGCGGATGTAATAGTGCGCTGCGTCTCTGTAAGTCTGATTCACACCATATGCTTCCTGAGCAGTGGAAAAGATAATCACCGGAAGTTTTTCCAAATCGGGATTGCGTTTTATTTCTCCTAAAGCGGCGAAACCGTTTTTACGGGGCATGTTGAGGTCAAGGAATACTACATCAGGAAGGTCGTCTCCCTGTTCAGTCAGTCGCTTTATGAGTTG
Source organism: Bacteroidota bacterium (assembly GCA_031400515.1). Lineage (GTDB taxonomy): Bacteria > Bacteroidota > Bacteroidia > Chitinophagales > Saprospiraceae > DATDQA01. Next base: position 21,869 of record JANNQA010000028.1, on the reverse strand, counting down.
TTCTCCATTCTCGACAGTTGAAAATTCTGCAACAACCGGCAGCTCATTCAACGCTTCTTGAAAAAGGAGACAATCAGCGTTGTCATCATCAGCAAGGAGAATGGTCAGCTTGCGGGTAATGGGAAGGTAATTTTCTGTGGTTTTCATGATGTGAAGTTAACTAAGATAACGATGTGCTTAAAGTTGAAGCCTTGTGGTGTCAGCTCTCGACCATGAAAAATGTGATAAAAGGCACGATGTACGGAGTATGGTGGTTAGCTTTTATACAGCTTTTGGTGAGTGTAATGCTTGTAGGCTCACCAGGAATTTTCATCTATTCGCCATCAGACGAACCTTTAGATCTGGTATAATGGCCGTTCATCACACAGAACTCATTTTTACCTGTTTCAAGTTTCGATTCAGTGATGAATCCGGCCTTATTGAAACTCACAATGCTATATCCAATTCGATTGCCCCCCGAATCTTCGATAATCAAGCTATCGTTATTAATGGTGTAGAATCCATTTGTTGTACCGAAGGTGGGATGCGTCGCACGGTATATATTGCCTTCCAGGAATTCGCAACTAAACAAATTCGGTAGTGTCTCAGTTTGAATTTAACTTTTCAAAAACTCTTGATCTTCGATCAGTTTGACGATATCCTTAATATCCCAAAGTTTCTTTGTTAAACCGGCTTCCATTGCTGGTGTGCATCTGATCGTTTTATGAATCTTGCAGAAGTTGTAATAAACGAAATGCAGAGCCACAGCATAGGCGTGGTTTTCTACCTTCTTTGAGAAACCATTTGTAAGGCGTGTAAAGCGTCTTATGTGCATCCGCATGGTCAAGTTTTGACGCTCGACGTGACTTGTGCATATGTGCTGATCTTCTGGCTCACCAGTGACCTTTACAATGTCCATGCCTGTACATACATTCGGGCTATACTTCGCCTCAGTCGTGTTTCCTGTCTCGCCCTTGCCGTATTGCTTGATAAGCATGGCATAATCGATTCTCCATTCAAAAGCGTTTTCAACGGCTTCCAAATAGACCCTGTGGCCGTCCGTTGTGAGCTGCACTCTATTAGAGAGCCTTGACGCCAAATCTTCCATAAAAGGAACGGCATATTCTGCCGAACGGTCACCAACGTACCAAGAGATAATGAGCTTTGATTGTGGGTCAATTCCTGTCCATGTCCAAACATCACCGGCGCCTTCGACTGGCTTGATAGCATGAGGCACGTTCTTTTTCTTGGCATAGCAGAACGACCAAATTTCATCGCATTGAACACGCTTAGTGGTGACGTTCATAACTGCCTGATCGTGGAATATTTGGCAAGCCTGACCAGCGTCAACAAGTAGCTTTGTTACTGTATTAATGGAAACGTCTGCAATGCGGGAAGTGGCTCTAAGTGAGCAGCCCTCAACCAGAAGGGTGAGGATTTGGGTGCGCTTTTCGACCGATAGCTTGTTCATGGTATAAATATAAGACATTATGCTTAATCAGTCAAGCATAATGTTCATTTTAATTATAAATAATTTATACCTACGCTAAGTGGCTACATATCAGTCAGTTATAATTTTTAGGAATAAAAAAGAGCCACTTTTCAGTAGCTCTTTTGAAAGTTTGTAAGACAGTTCGGGTATTTTGTCCTGCCACCGAGGTGGCTTGTCCGGAGTTATATAGCCGGTCTTACCCTGCAAATATACAGGGTTTTACAATGGGATGCAAGTCTAAATCGAGTATATTTCTTTAAGGGATCCCCTTATCATTCTACTAACCTTTGATGAATTGCCCCCTGTCAACTCAATGACATATTGACCATCATACACATCAAAACCATCAATCCACATTGCGGTTACGACTGTAACCTCGAAAATCATGTGATCCAGATGGTGTACCTCAATCGCGGCATTTAGCATTGTACCGTCAACCTCCTTTTGACACACCACCCTTGTCGGTTTGTTTATATTCGGATTGAGATTATGATTTGCGAACAGGATTCCAGTGCACGAAGCGTGCATAATTACACATGCCATAGAGTCGTGCACTAAAGATTTTATTGCACCCTCTGAGATACCCTCCCTCTCTCCTGTCTTGTCCAGGTAATGTTTGTCAAAGTGCAAGTCAATCGCAAACGGAAGCTCTAATTTTCCGACAGGCCTTGCATTTTTAGTGCACATATTCGCTGTGAACGCAGGCGGACTTTGCGTAACAATTCTCTTCCTCTTCGCCACTGGGGGTGGGTCTTTGATTTCAATAGGAACTGAGGCCGATAGCTCAGCTTCAGAATCTGTCTCTTGTAGTTGATCTTCCATTTTTGGGTTAGTTATAAGTTGCAGTTATACAATTCAAAATAGTCTGACTTGCTTTGATTCATGCGGGATACCATCCACGCCAAACCACTCTATTAGGCCATATACCCATTCGCTACCGTCATAAGGCTTGTATCTATTAAAGAGCACTCCCTTTTTGACTTTAGAATTAAGCGAAGACGATAAGGTCGCCATGAGTTGACGGTTATATTCTTCATCGTTACCCCTCAAGTCAAGGTGTGCGATGTTATTTACAATTACGCGTAGAGGTGCGCATGAACCCATTGACCGAAGTACATTCCGCGCTTTTTGAATATTACTTGTAGACTCGGTTGGATGCGTAGCTGGATTAGCCAGAGCCTCAAGGCCTCGGAGTATTTCACTTCTAATGTCTACAATGGCCGTTGCGACATCTTTGGCTTCTGCTTGAAGCCGCTGTATGTCAGCATCAATAGCGCTTTCGCGCTGCACCAGCTTTTCAAACTTCTCAATTAGTTTTAATATGTCTTGCATGGATCAATGCTTTGAACTACCTTTGAATCGTTATAAAATAACAGGGCTTCTGTGCCCGAACTACCAAATGAGGATAGCCGGAACACAGACACGAATTATTCTACGTTTACCCTGTTTCCTTGAATGAATCTTATGCGGCCTTTATCGTTTGCCACAACGATAAAGGCCGATTCATTTTACGGAACGGCGTAAAGATATTACGGTCGTTGGTCATACGAAAGGAAACGAAGGGATATTTTTTGGAAACTTACCAACAGGGTGGTGTGGGTAAGATAGGGTAGTTTTCTTAACTAATCCATAACAAATATCTCGGTCATATTGTGGATAACTAAGATTTTCTGTTGAATACTATGTGGATAACTCAATTAGGGCGTTTTGTCGCTATCGTTTTGCTTTTTCCATCGCGCCTTCGCCGCCTTCTTGGCAATCTCGCTGCGTTTCTTAGCTGTCAATGCATTCGCCCTTGCCTTGCCGCCCTTCAATCCACCTAATCGTCCTAATTCTACTGCGTTGGGATTCTTGCCCTGATATGGGTCTTTTTCTTCGGCTTCGCCGGTAGCCAGATCGACAATAGATTTAGCCAGCTGGTTTGTATCGCGAGGTCGCTTTGGTAATTTTGCCATGCGGCTAATATACGGGGAAGATGCGTGCCCGGTCAAGCATCAAGGGAAGTGTTAAGGCCAAACTGAGACACTACCACAAATTCATATCCGCGTTACCTATAGCCGATTCTAGCTTTGCCTGTTCCTTCGGGTCATCGCACTTCCCTGATGTTCTATATGTCCATTCACCTAATATGCTCTCTGATGAGAGTGGTTCACTACAACCAATTAAAAACGCCATGGCTATAAAAGACGCTGGGAATAACGCCCACTTTGAGATCGATCTTTCTTTCATAAAATGAGATTTCGAATAACTATTAATCCATTCTTATTGCAAAGAAAGTGAATAACCTTGTGCACTGGCATGCCTTAAGCTCTAAGGTGGAAGATATTAAGAATATTCCTCTATTCGCCTAATTCTCATTTTTTAGTAGTGTCTTAATTTGACATATTCGTGTCCATTTTTCTTTCGTGGTCTTCGCGTTCTTCGTGGTTAAAAAAAAGCCACGCGGACGCAGACTGAGACATACTTATTTTTTGCTTCCTCTTCTTCCTCATTTCCTAATTTCCTCATTTCCTCGCTATGCTCTTTGATTCTATAACCTGAAGGGGTCAACCCTGTTTCCTGTTTAAAATAGCGATTGAAAGAAGCTTTATTGTTGAAACCTGCTTCATAGGCGATCTGTCTTGGTTAACTCACCCCCTTCCCCTCTCTTTTTATAAAAGGATCACATCGTTTGGCATTCCCGATAAGGGAGGGGAGTTCTGCAATATTGACTTGAATCTTAAGACTGTAGTTATACGTTAATTGAGTGTTTTGAAGGTTAGAATGCATAATAAAGTTATCTGTAAGCACTTCCCCTCTCTTTTCGGCGATGCCTAAAGTGTACCGAGGTGGAATAACAGAGAGGGGAAAGGGATGAGTTAGAAAGAATGTCAAAACCCTGGCACCGTTAATCAATCAATCAATCATAACGCACTATGCTCTTTGATTCTATACGCCGATGGAGTGAGTCCGGTCTCCTGTTTAAAATAGCGATTGAAGGAGGCCTTATTATTGAAGCCGGCTTCATAAGCGATCTGGATGATTGTCAGTTTATCTGATTCCGGATTTGCCAGTACGCGTTTTACATATTCAATTCGGTACCTGTTGATGAATTCAAAGAAATTGACCTTGTAGTGCTCGTTGATGACCTGTGAGAGCTGATGTCTGCTGATTTCAAGATACGCCGCGAGATCATCAAGACGCAATTCATTCTCTTTAAACACCTGATCTTCTTTCAGCAGCCTCTCTAATTTCATCTTGATCGATTCACTCGCACCGGATGTCAGACTGGATGATTGATATTTCTGAGCTGGCAGGAACGTCTCAATAGGCTCACTGCTGAAGATGCGTTTTTGAATCACGCCCATGTAGGTGATACCTATGATACCCAATGCCATCATCAAACTCACCGCATAGTCCCATTCCGGATTGAAAAATGCGCATGCTACCAATACGAAATACGAAAGAAACGCAAGGGTGTACAGCCACATGCCCAATGCCACTGCTCTTGTCCACGTCCTGATATTTGTATCTACCTGCCATTCATTGTGAGTGATAGAGGAGATCCGTACTGCATAAAACAAAAGCTGTCCAGTAAGTAATGTTGCTGATGATCCGATAATCCTGAAGTCCGGCGACAGACTACTCGCTATGCCAAAGTCTCCCAGTATCGCCGGCAACGTGAGTATAAAAGAACCGAATGGAATAGCATAGTGCAGAAGGATTTGATTTGTCGTCACATCCTCTTTGAATGTTGCTTTCAGATAGAAGTAAAGTGAAGGTCCGACAAGCAGAGTCAGAAACGGCCACGTGCTTTGCAGATACGGGAATGATATCACATATTTCGTCCAGATCAGAAGATAGCAAACCAGGATAGCGGTGAATGCAAAGACCACAGCCGCAAGCCACTTTTCACCTCTTGAGAAACGGGATTTCCCGAAGAACAAGAGAATGCTGGTCATTAGTCCAAGGATTGCAATCACAGCAAGAATCCCAGTCCATAGATTGAACCCAGGCGCTCGTGATTGTTTCAGTTCTTTGAATGCCTCGTTGTCCTGCGCCAGTTTGTCAAACACAGGTTGTGACAACATTTTATTATTCAATACACCTTCTGGTAAAGACAGAAGTCGTTCCATGGACAGAATTTCTCTTCCTTGCAAGGCGTAGATTTTTGCCTCCCAGAATGTCGCAAAATGCCACAAGTTCCCTTTCATCTGACTCACTTCCTGAAACAATGATAAAGCGCTCACGAGATCACCGTTGCGGTAGTGACATACAGCTCCATGAAATTTCATTTGTTCACCGATGAGCACGGCGCTATCCAAAGCGTCCTTGATCACATTGCACTGGTCTTGCCTTACAGCAGAAGCCAATTCCTCGGCGGCAAGCTGACAATAGATGATCCCGGGTGTCCACAATAGGGTACCACAAAACAACAGAGCAAGAGTGTTCATCATAAGGAAACGTACAAGAGCCTAACGCTGTACCATGATTTTTTGTCGTGCAATGGCACCATCCTTCAATTGTACAGTGAGGTAGTAGATCCCATCTGGCACATCAGATGCATTCCACTGCGCACTTTCTTGAATATTCAGACTCTTTATCACCTGACCCATACTGTCGTAAACTTCTATTATCGCGGCAGATACGGCATGATCCTTCAAGGAGATTTGAAACTGTACTCCAACAGATGGTGTCGCGATCACGATGTCTTTGTATACGGTGGGAGAAACTACTCCTGAAGATGGTTCGGTCCTGACCACTACAGCATTTGGCAGAATGAGGTTAAGCTCACCAGGATCAACGAGATTTCTTAAAAAGGTACCACTGCTGCTGTAAACACCCACCGATGACGTTGCACCTATTCCCAGCAGAATCTCGCCATTTGAGAGAAAGTCTACACCTTCCACTTGAGGAACGGAAGTGATGAATACACCAAGAAAGTTTCCCTGACTATCAAAGCGTTTTACAGAGCCGGCATCCCAGTCGTTTACGAACAGATCGCCATTGTTGTGAAACCAGATATTCGTCGGTCCATCCAGGTTAGTATTGATAAAATCACCAAGGTCGACGCCGCTTGTGCTAAACTTTCTCACAAATCCTCCATTATAAGACGATACATAAAGATTGCCGGCACTATCCCAGTCAAGACCGATACTTGTATTCACGCCGGTGTCAGTAAACTGGTCGATGAAGGTCCCATCAAGATTGTATCGCCATACTCTGCCGTTGCCAGACCATTGGAGGACATAGAGCATACCATCTGCGCCAATCTTCATCCTGGTTGGCCCGCCAATACCTGTGGCGAAGTCATTGATGTACGCACCCGAGGTTGCATTGAAACGACTTATTTTGAAACTGCCGAGGTTGGAGATAAGCACCTGATCACGGCTTTCGAGAAAGAGAATATCCTGTGGCCAGTTGAGATTATCTGAGATAAACACCTCGCCGTTCGAGCCGTCTTCATCAAATTTCAGGATCTGCCAGGGCGGGAGATTGAAATTGCCGCCATCGCAGACGTAGACATTTCTTGTCTGTGCCGCAAGTAACTGGCTGCAGGAAACGATGATAGCGGTTAGGATTAAAACTCTGAGCCCATATGTCAATGAGCTAAAGCAACCACCTGAAGTTGAAATGGTAGTCGTGTCGATTGTTGTAATTGTTCCTTTCATGGTCGCGTATTTTCTTTTGCTAACGACCGGAAAGGGCACGCTTTGAGGCGATGAGGTGTGAGTTTATAAAGATTTACTGATTCGGCTCGTCTAAACCTGGCAGCATTACCCACGCTCACCTCCTGCGCTAAGGCTGCCAGGCTAGCCACGCTCTTATCCTACGCTAAAGTTGCCAGTGCCTGCCCCGCTACGAGCGGGGTTATCCTTCTCCTTGCGAACTTGGTAGAGTCTAGGAAAGCAATGCGAGGGTGATCCTATTAAACTCTTAATTATTCTATTGATAACTGCGTCGCAATCGATAAAGCTCTTCAGTAGTGATCACATTTGTACTCCCTTTTTTCTTAAGCCCCTTCATCAGGGCTTTGTCGCCACTCCAAATCTTACATCGGAAATGCTTAGAATAAGCGACATAAGCTGTGTCCTTTGGATCGATATCCGCGACTAATTTTTCAGCGGCCAGCCATGTGCCCTTCTTAATGTGCTCTTCTGAAAGGAAAACGATGTCTTTACATACCTGAAACTCAGCTTCCCTGATCTGCTCGATCGACATTCCTGAGATTTTACTCAGTCGTCCATAATGTTTGAATATTTCAGAATGCAAGAAATCCGGTGCAATAAAATCAAAGTAGTTTCCTGAATTGATAAGGAGGTCGCCTGTTTTGCCTTTGGAGTTTAGGATACCGCTAAAAACAATGTTAGCGTCAACGATGATCTTCACTTGACCAACCGACTACGGTTTTTTTTCCACCAGGTAGCATTGACTTCGTCAGCGAGCTTGTCGATGTCCGATTGTTTTGCTTTACTCTTCGCAGTTGCCTCAAGATATTTCACATAATCAATCAATCTCTGCAGCCCGAAGCTATCCACAGAAGAAGAAACCGTGATGGTGATCTGCTTATCTTTTCTTTCGATGCGCATGGCTACTATTTGAATGTGCCAAAGATAGCTTCTGTTCCGAAATAAGAATGAGCGTTTTTTAGATTAAACCCATGCTGAGTCTTTTCGCCCTTCATGCGAGTTATGTGTTTTATTTGTCGTCAGTCTTCAGCGGCCACAACATTCTGAAGGCATTAAATACAGCCTGATGGGCGATCGTTGCATGGTCTTCTTGTGGCAAATAGTCAAAATAGACGGTGACATGTTTACTCTTTGTGCTTTTGATTCTTTCCGCCAGGAGATTTGCATCCACTTCCATGACTCGCGGGAAGTCGCCAGGTGTAAGACCCTCTTTTCCCACGCCGATATAGATGTCAGTTTTTTGGGAAAAGCTTTCCTGCAGAATTTCAGAGGCTTGATTTAACAATGACCCATTGTCCCACCACAAACTCGGACTGATGATGATGTATTTGTCGAAGAGCGTCGGTTTCATAACCAATATCTCGGTTGCCAAAAGTCCTCCGAGAGATTGTCCTATGAGAGTCTTCGAAGTATTTGTGCGATACGTTGTTTCGATGAAGGGCTGCAATTCTTTTTCCACGAAGGCAATGAAGGCATCTGAATGTCCGGTGGTTGGATACAGTTTTTTATCTGCTTCTATGGAAGTTGGATAAGTAAAGTCTCTTCTCCTGTCCACATTAGCAATGCCCACGACAATGGATTTAGGGACACGGTCGATCCAGGGAAAATTGTTGAACTGCACGAGTCCTGCGACATGGATAAAGTCTTCGTCTGCCGATCCATCAAGAAGATAGATGACAGAGTATTTTGTCGTATTGTCCTGATTGTAACCTTCGGGGAGGTAGATATTCAGTGTTCGTTTTTCTCCTAAATACTTTGATTGGATTTCCTGGATCTCACCAAGAACGAATGGTTTAACAATAGCAGTGTCGCTCAATACACTGTGCTGTGCAACAATGAAAATCGCCGTGTGCGACAAGAAAAACAACGTGGTCACTATTTTCATTTTCATCGGGCGCATCATACAGGTTATCATCATTCAATGAAATTTTCAGTAACGGCTAAACAATATTAACCTTTATCAATGCATTGATTCCCGTTCACGTCGTCAATACCCAATACACGAATGCAAGTAAAAACATTGTCCCATCCAACAATCCGCTATAATAATGATCATCCATATCGGTCTGTGATTTCCAAATCAGAATGCATGTAACAACGAATACTATGAGATAAGGGCAGATCAGGCGTTGATCATAGATATGCAAATAAATTAAGAGAAAGGTCAATGCGGCCGAGATGCATAGAAGTATCAATGCCAGGATTTTCGATCGCCTGATACCAATCACCTGCGGTAATGTTTTCAATCCTGAGGAATCATCTACATACATATCCCTGATGTCGAATGGGATCGCGATCGCAAAAATGAACAGCGCACGTTCAAAAAAGAGCAGTGTGGCAGATGAATAATCAACAAGGCCCGTATGGACGAACGGTATCAATCCGGTCAGTGTTGACCATACGGAAGAAACAAGAAAGATCTTTACCAGAGCATAGTCTCGCCATCGCTTTTGCTTTCCTAATGGCACGACATACATAAAGCTGATCACTCCCGGCAGTATCAGCCACCAGATGATGTTCATCGGAAGATGGATGAGAAAATAGCATGCACCGACTGCACCGATCAGCCCATAGATGATGATGTGGGAACGATACTTTCTGATCACAGCAAACCGCCCATGGTACTCAAAAACCTTGACGCGTTTGATGCCTGTGAGTCGATGGATTGCATAAAGTACAAGTGTCCCACAAAAGACAAAACCAACATAAGCATCAAGTCCAATGCCGCTTCCCGTGACGTCATAAGTAAAGGTAACTAAGGCCGCAGCGCAAGCACCAATCCACAGACTGCTATAGAGAATGAGATTTGAAAGTTTGCGGATGGAAGAAATGCTGTTCGCCATTTGCTGTTCGCCGTTGGCAATGAATTAGATCACAAAGACATGGAGATTCTCTTACACAAGCCTTTACAACTCGAAAACCAGGCGAAAGGCCAATGGCGAACAGCGAAAGGCTTTTTCAAAAGTATTTAAACGACTGCCCTGGCTTAATCCTCTTCACGGTTTCATAGATGAGGCTGATGACATTTTCTACATCCTCACGATGAGCCATCTCGACCGTCGTGTGCATATAGCGTAATGGTATAGAAATCAGTGCTGATGGAATTCCACCACGTGCATAAGCGAACGCATCAGTATCTGTTCCGGTCACACGAGATGAGGCAGATCTTTGGAATGCGATTTTTTTCTTCTCCGCCACATCAATGATCAGGTCTAACAAGACATTGTGTACAGCGGGCGCATATGTCAGTGTAGGACCAAGACCAAGTTTGCAGTCTCCAAGTTTGCTTGCAGTGAGCAATGGTGTGTGTGTATCATGCGTCACATCCGTCACGAGTGCAACCTGAGGCGAGACTGTCTCCGCGATCATGCTCGCACCGCGCAGTCCGACTTCCTCCTGAACTGCGTTGACGACATAGAGGCCGAAAGGCAATTTCGTTTTCTTTTCCTTGAGAAGTCGTGCGACTTCTGCAATACAGAATCCGCCAAGCCTATTGTCGAGAGCGCGTCCTACAAAGAAGTTTTTGTTCATCACCTCGAAGCCATCTGTATAAGTCACAGCGCATCCGATATGGATCCCCATTTTAGCAACCTCCTTCTTGTCTTTTGCACCGACGTCGATGAAGAGATTGTCGACTTGCGGAGTTGGATTTGTCTCTTTATCCGTACGCATATGTATTGCCGGCCAGCCAAAGACACCGCGGACGACACCTTTTTTTGTGTGGATATTGACCCTCTTGCTTGGTGCGATGACCTGATCTGAGCCTCCGTTTCGGATCACGTGAATAAATCCTTTTTCGGTGATAAAATTCACACTCCAGCCGATCTCATCTGCATGACCTTCGATCACGACTTTGTATTCGGCTTTCGGATTTATAACTCCATATGCGGTACCATAGGTATCGAGATGCCAATCGTCAATGTACGGTTTCAGATATTCAAGCCAGATTTTTTGTCCACTGGATTCATAGCCTGTAGGGCTTGCATTGTTCAGATAAGTATGAAGAAATTCTAAAGATGCGTTGGTGATGATAGCCATAATGCTGGAAGAGATTTGTTAGTTGGGGACCACATTGGCCTGCCAGGCTTTTGGGTCGTTGTACCAGGATGTGAGCAATGTAATGTCGGATTGCGAGATGTGTCCCGATCTCTCTGCGACTTTGATCAACGTGAGAAAATCAGAGAGAGTCTGAAAAGCGCAATGGGCTTCTGCAAATTGTTGCTTCGCTACGCTGAAATTATATTGAAAGATTGCAATGACAGCCGCTACTTCACAGCCATTTTCCCGTAGAGCTTCGACGGCGGCTAAAGAACTTCCTCCTGTCGAAATGAGATCCTCAATGACCAAAACTCTGGATCCTTCATTGACTTGACCTTCAATGAGATTCTGTCGGCCATGAGTTTTTGTACTGCTCCTGACATATGCAAAAGGGAGATTCAACCTGTCAGCAACCAGTGCACCATAGGCAATACCCGCTGTTGCCACACCTGCGATAAGATCCAATGGCAGGCACAACTTCGCCTTGTCTTTGAAGCCTTCTACGATCAGATTCCGGACAAAAGGATAGGAGAGAGCAAGCCTGTTATCGCAATAGACGGGAGAGCGCAAACCGGAAGCCCAGGTAAATGGATTTTGCGGGTTGAGTCGTATTGCATTTATTTGCAAGAGTTTTAACGCAATCTCTTCTGATAATATCATCTGTTTGCATGCCCATTTCGCAAGACGGCCAAAGCTACAAAAAGTACGATATCTATATTCATGATAGCGTCCTCACCCTTACTACTCCCTCATCACACGACTGGGCTGCTATGCCTGGCAAGAATCTGCAGATGACATATCGGGGCAAACCCAAGTCGCTGTTTCAGATCATTGATACCCTGGAAAAGTCCAAAAAACCCCTGCATGCCGTAGTCGTATCGCAGGACCCAAGGGCGTTGTGGAAGGATTTTCAGACCCTCTATAAACGGGTAGATGCCGGTGGCGGTGTCGTTGAAAACAATGGCGAAATCCTTTGCATCTATCGACGGAAAATCTGGGATCTTCCAAAAGGGAAACTTGATCCTGCAGAAACATGGAAGCAAGCCGCCGTACGAGAAGTGCTGGAAGAAACAGGAGTAAAGTCAATCACATTGGGAGCCAAACTTGGGAGAACACTACACACTTTCACTACCAAAGGGGGGGATCGCATCCTGAAAGTGACGCGCTGGTATCACATGCTTACCGAGCATCGCAAATTTGTGTTACAGACAGAAGAAGATATCGAAGACGCGAAGTGGCTTAAACCTGAAGAATTTCTCACAGGACCATATCCAATGTTTACGAACATCAGGCATCTGGTGGAAAGGTTTATTAATTATAGGGATAGAGAGGTAGTCGGTGATCGGTAATCCGGTAAACGGTAATCGGTAATCCGCCTTCGCTACGCTATGGCGGACAAGTCGGTGCAGTTGGTAAGTATGAACTTCGAAGTGAGCAGTACTCGGATAAATCGAAAACTTGGTAAGTTTGAACTTCTTACTTACCTACATTACCGAATACTGATTCAAACTGCTCACTTACCTACATCACCGAATACCGATCACCGATTACCCTGCTTTCATGCGTATACACATTCACCCTATCATCACGCAGAAATCCCGCTAAGGTCATATCGCTTTCTTCGGCCAGTTCAAGTGCAAGTGAACTCGGAGCACCTACTGCCGCAAACAATGCCAAGCCGGCAGAGAGAGCTTTTTGCACAAGCTCAAATCCTCCACGACCCGATACTATAACAAGATGATTTGTCAATGGCAACAGATTCTGTGTTGCAGCCCATCCGATCATTTTATCCATTGCGTTGTGCCGGCCGATATCTTCTTTTGTACACAGGAGATGACATTCTGCATCGAACAATGCAGTGGCATGAATTCCTCCCGTTGCAGCAAATACTGGTTGCGCATTTCTGAGTACTTCACCCATCTGTAGAAGTAAATGGTATGAAATCTTTGGCTGCCCCGTAATCAGACGATACGGGCTCACCTGCCTCACCATCTCTATTGAAGCTTTTCCACAAATACCACAACTTGATGTTGTATAAAAATGGCGTTGGATCTTTTCAGGCAGGAACACAAAGTCAGGATGCAGATCTATAAGGATGACATTATCCAATGATTGCGTTATAGAAATGATATCCTTCACCGAATGAACAATACCTTCTGAAATCAGGAAACCCGTAGCAAGATCAATGTCGTCGCCAGGTGTGCGCATTGTGATTGACAAAGGCATCTCACTCCTACGATCAGAGGGACCGAATACGATGCGTATTTCCAAAGGCTCTTCTATGACCACTACATCATTGAAGAGGGTAGCACCGGTTTTTTCAAAGCGATGCACTTGCCATGCACGGGTGTCTTGCGGATTGGTGAATGGCTTAGAATTCATAATCAACCGGCGATACTCCAGCCCTGACGATACTCACGCGATACATAGGCATTAGCACCGTCGAAGTTTGTCACGCGCATATTTTCTGTATCCCAGTCAAGCCGGATTCGTCCGGGATAATCATATGGAGCCCAATCCGTGGGTGTCTTGCCACTCTGCAGTTTCTTCATGTCATAACAACGCACAGCAAGATTTCCCATAAGCAAGGTTTCTGTCAAAGGAACTGCATATTCGAATGGAGATGTCGTCTTGCCTTCACCCTTACAAGCCAATGACCAGTTTGCCTGATGATCACCCTTGAATCGTGGTAGCACTTTCGCAGGAGGAATAAAATCTTTCATCCGACTCGTAGGAAGTAGCGTTGCGCCTTCTCCAAACATCCCGCACATCATTTTGCCATTGGTACCTTCGAAAAGTACTCCACCATCCCAATCTCCAAATGCTTCATTGGCTCCAAGTTCTTTTGGTCGCATTGGTCGTATTCCACCATCGTACCACCAGAGGGTGCATTCAGGAAATCCTTCCCGGGCAGCGAAATTCAGTTTTACGACACTGGAAGGAGGGCAGCTTTCAGGAAAATTGGCTTCAACAAAATCGTCTACCCATACTGTGGTTGCATTTGCCTCTGCAGCATAAGGCGTAGTCAGCTTCAGTGCACGATATACAGGATCAATAAGGTGACAACCCATGTCGCCAAGAGCCCCTGTACCATATTCCCACCAACCTCTCCATTTGAATGGCGCAAATGCAGGATTATAAGTGCGATATTCCGCTGGACCTAGCCAGAGATCCCATTTCATTGTGTCTGGGATAGCGACAGGTTCTGTAGGAATCGGGACGCCTTGTGGCCATACTGGTCTGTTGGTCCACACATGTACCGTATGAACATCACCGATTGCGCCTCCCTGTATCCACTCTGTGAGGTCACGATTGCAATCCATAGATGCACCCTGATTCCCCATTTGCGTCACTACACCATATCGCTTAGAGGCATTGAGTAAAGCGCGTGCTTCGGCTATATTGTGTGTCAATGGCTTTTCCACATAGACATGCTTGCCTAGTTGCATACATGCCATTGTTGCAACGGCGTGGGTATGATCAGGTGTAGAGATAACGACTGCATCAATTTGTGAGTGCATCTTATTGAGCATCTCACGGTAATCATAAAAGCGAGGTACTCCTGGAAAGAGCTTGTATGTGTCAGCTGCACGTACGTCATCGACATCGCAGAACGCAACCAGGTTTTCATTCTTCAAAGACTCTACATGTACTTCACCCTTGCCACCGCATCCAATAAACGCAACATTGAGTTTGTTGGCTGGTGAATGCTTGAGCATACCATGTAAATGTGCAGGCATCATGATCATACCAGTGCCAGCGGCCCCCGTCAATTGTACAAACTTGCGTCTTGAAAGTTTCTTTGATGTGTGTTTCATTCAGAAGTGCTTTGAAGTAAAGATCGTTTTTTTTGGAAAACACTGTTAGCATTGCGCCATAGACTGTTGGCCGGATACCATGCTGAGCAAAACGCTCTTTTCGAACTAAACCCTAAACATTAAACCCTAAACAATAAACCCTAAACAATAAACCCATAATAAACACTCAACATTAAAACCCTTAACCCAATCTAACTACCTTCGCCCCTCCTAAAAAAGAAATTGAATGAAGCAGATAGTTTTGATCGGATGTTTGTTAAGTGCCATTGTATTGAGCAATATCAGTGCGCAAGATAAAATCACATTAGTTGAAGTAGCATCAGGATTTGACAATCCAGTGGCTCTGGCACACACTGAAGATGCTCGCTTGTTTGTTGTTGAAAAAGATGGCTATATCCGGATCATGGATACCACAGGACAGATACTGCCCGATGCATTTCTTAACATTGACGCGAAAGTGAATAGTGGTGCTAATGAACGCGGACTGCTTGGATTAGCGTTTCATCCTGATTTTGGGAACAATGGCTACTTCTTTGTGAATTATACCAATGCAGGCGGACATACGGTGGTGGCAAGGTATACTCAGGATTCGCTGGACGCTAATCTTGCAGACCCAACCTCCGAGATGATTTTAATGACCGTAACACAGCCGTTCTCAAATCATAATGGAGGTAATCTCGCATTTGGTCCAGACGGATATCTCTATATCGGACTCGGCGACGGTGGAGATGCTGGTGATCCGGGTGACAGGGCTCAGAATGGACAAGAACGTCTTGGCAAAATGATGCGTATCGATATTGATGGAGCATTACCGTTTAGCATACCTCCCGACAATCCATATGTGGGCAACGATACAATTCTGGAAGAGATCTGGGCATTGGGATTGCGCAACCCATGGAGATATAGTTTTGATCGACTTACTGGTGACCTATGGATTGCTGACGTCGGGCAAAATGCATGGGAAGAGATTAATTTTCAACCAGTCGTAAGTCCCGGCGGTGAGAACTATGGATGGAGATGCAGAGAAGGTCTGCAGAGTTTTAATAGTGACGATTGTCCTTCGCCCGATGTATTCACAGAGCCGATTTACGTCTATGCACACGTGAGTGGAGGTTGTAGTGGTTCTGTGACTGGTGGATATGTGTATCGCGGTAGCAAGAGCCCTTATCTTGTTAGCAAGTATGTGTTTGTAGACTATTGTACAGGAATCTTTCGCTCCATCACTATCGATGATGAAGGCAATGTAGAAGCTGAGGAGTTGGCAAATCTGCAGAATGGGCAATACACCAGTTTCGGTGAAGATGCTTCCGGTGAACTGTACGTCACAGCGGGAAGCGGGACGATTTATCGCATTGAGGATTTGATTTCTGCAGTGGAAGATCAACGTAAAACGTCGGATGTGATCCTCCCGAATCCTGCTTCAAACACATTCTCTATTTCGTGTGATGAAGAGGGTGACTTTGCATTTACCATTCATGACATTTGGGGGAGAAGTGTAATGTCAGGACTTACAAGTTCAGCTCAGGATATTGATTGCTCCTTTATTTCTGAAGGAATATATGTTGTCGAATACGGCAGTTTGTCTTTCAGGCAGATTGCGAAACTTGTGATTCTGAGATAAGCAATCCTCCGATGTTTGGGGTACATTTCAAAGTGTCGCTCCTATTTGAAGCCGTGAGAATAAATCTCCCGGCTCCTAATGGGAATATTTGAGGGACGGGACTTATTCCCGACCCGAAAGCGACAGTTTGAAAATGCCCCCGATGATTATACTGGTTGATTCGTATTCAAACGCATGCCTTGACCGGTAAGCAGGAAATACGTTTTACATCTCTGAGCTTTCAGAGACTCAAATCAAAATCACAACATCATAATCGCATCTTTGATCTCTTCGAGAGTAGCGCTATGAGGCAGGATGATTTCCTGGTGATCTTCTTCTATCGTGGTTTCAATTAGTGCAAAGAAGTAATTGTCTTCTCCTTGTTCAGAGATTACGACAAACGTCACTGAAGCACCGATGGGAACACCAAGCTGGATGAATTGTGTATAATAATTACAGAATTGCATGGTTCCCGGATTGCCAGGTAGTGCAATCACACTATTCTGATCATTGAAGACGAGAAAGACAACGGTATTCACATTTCCATATTCTTCAGGAAGGGTCACACAGACATCCGTTCTCTGATTTTCAGGAATGTTGTTGAAGACATCAAAGTTGATCCATTTCAAACTGTCGCTAAAGCATTCATACCCAAACCCGGTGATGATCTGTTGTGAATCGGCAAGAGCAACCCATTCTGTGACATCGACATTGTCCCATGTATTGGGATTATCATCTGCTTCATCCCATGTATAGATAGAGTCTTGAAGTGTGTTATCATATTCACGGACACCATAGAACAACTCCATACGGGCATCCGGTGTAGTGCCAGATGTGACATCCGTGAGGATACGGACAGGCATTCCTTCTCTCAGTTTCAAAGACGTACCATTTTGAGCAGCGCTGATGAAAAATTCTCCGGCGGATGTAAGTAATTTTTCACGGTTATTCGTCGGAATTCCATAAAGCAGAATTTCGCCCCTGGTAAGTAACTCAAGAATATTGATCTCTACTAAACCTGTTGCAATATTGCCTTGAGCATCGATGAGTGATTTCGGTTGAAAAATGAGTACAGTTTTACGAGGGGTGACGACTGCAGTTGGGAAGTCAATGTTTATTATACTCGTCTGACTAATATCATCCCTTGCTGCTTCAAAGAAATTGTCGACATCGCCATTAAGAATGACCTCGGGATCTGGAATGAAGGTGTCAATATCCCGGGCACAACCAAAGAATACAACAAGCAGGACTATCAGACAGCATTGCCCAGAAATATATGATTTGAAGCTTTTCATTACTTATCGTTTAAATGATGACCCGGGTAAGTATGATAATGTTGCCCAGGTTCCTTCTATTATTGAAGTACAACGCGTAATCCAATTGACAAACCAATATTTGTCTGGCGTTGATCGATTGGATAACTATCCAGTGTCAGAGTCTTTAACCTGTGATGAAGATGCGGCTCTGCATAAACCAATGTACGATAACCAATGCGATGCGCGATATGTGCTGATGCATAAATGCTCATCCCGAGTTTATCCTTGTAGGCAGGATATTGCATCGGTTTATTGTCTGAAATAGAAACCGGCTCACCATCAATAGGAGAGAGGATATCTCCTTTCTTGACAAAGGCGACATTAAACACCGGACCTGCCTGAATACCAAATGTCCAATTGTTCTGTGAAACCTGATAACCTAAGAGCAACGGAATATCAACGGTATGATATCTATTGTGTGTAGTCTTGATGCGTTGTCCGGACACAGGGACAAGGACTGTGTCTATATCAATAATATTTCCGCCGCTATCAAAAAATGTATCTATCCGTGTCACGGAGCCTACAAAAGAACCATTCACATAGTCGAAGCGCTCATTCACTTGTGTGTAATGCGCACCGATTCTTGCTGTAATTCCTGAATGATGCCAGTATCCGAGACGAAGGCCTGCATGCCAGGATAGGCGTGAGGATTCTGTCGAGTCACGCTGTGCGATATACGTTGAGACATCTTCGGCGCGCGATGAAAGCTTTCTTGTCGAGATCGTCGGACCTGTGTATACTTCAGCAAACAATACACCACCTCCTCCTTTGCTTCCTTTGCGACCGAAACTATAACAGTCTTTTGTTGGATCTGGCAGTTTTCTTTTTTCAGACAATGCAAGAAACGGTGTCTTCAATGAAAGCCGATGCGTAAGCATCTCTTCTTTCATGTTCAGTCCGATACTTTGATCCTGTGCGTTGTCAAATTCAGATAAGCTTTTGCTGTCAAGCCGGATCGCAGACACTTCAGATCCTTCTACGTCAATAGTCGTTGAGGCCGGGAACTGATCAGCGATAACCTTATTTAGTCCTGAAGCCTTGTTACTCTTTGATGCATTGTTTGCTTTTGATGAATTTCTCTCGATTGCGCTGGTTAGCAAATTTTGCTTTTCAATATTACCATTACCGGATTGCCGAGATGTAGTGATGGTCGCCTCATTGTCAGCATTGATCTGATCAGAAGTTGTCGATGCATTGACCTGAGATAATGAAGCACTCTCGGGCAAAGTCACTTTTTCAGTTTTGTTTTCCATTGAAGAAATCCACAGGATAAGCGCTGCCATAGCCAATACACCTACACCGGTGAGCCAGATCAATCCCCATCGATTGCGTCTTTTCTCAGATGGAAGAAAAGGCTCTATCTGACTCCATAGATTTTCGGGAACCGGCATTGAGCCATCTCCGAGTCTTTGTTTGAAAATTTGATCGATTCGATGAACACTCATAGTATTACTCTTTGGAGGTCATTGACTTTTGTTTGAAGCAATTTTCTGGCTTTCACCAATTGTGAACGAGAGGTACTCTCCTGAATTTCAAGCAGCGCCGCAATCTCAGCATGATTATACCCTTCAATTGCGTATAAATTAAACACCACACGATAGCCATCTGGTAGTTCTGCAAGCAAGCCAAGTAATTCCTGTTCGGACAAGGCATTAATGATCCCTGGCTCCTCATTCTCGAACGCAGTTGCCAGCTCCATCGCGGCGAGGGTATTGTGATGCCTTTCCTTATGATAGTACTTGATAGCTGTATTGACGAAGATGCGCCGGACCCAACCCTCGAAAGGGCCTGTATTTCTGAATTTTTCAAGATTTCCAAATAAACGGATAAAGCCTTCCTGAACCATGTCATGAGCCTCATTGTCATCAATTGCATAGCGACGACACAGGTAAAGCATCTTTGACGAAAATTGGTCAAAGAGCGCTTTTTGCGCCGTCCTGTTGCCATTCAGACACTGCTTGATGATGTTCGGATAATCCAAATCTATCTGCTCTCGGTTATTATGACCCAATGGAATAAAGATACGCTGCCTGAAGGAAGAAGGTGAGGTGCGAGGCAGCTTGCCCTGAGCGCAGTCGAAGGGGGGTGCGAGGTACTGGGGTAGGTGCGCCGGCTCATTCTGATACCGTTTGTATTCCGGATTTAGCTTTCCTCGTAACCCGTAACCCATACCTCGTACCATGTTTGAAGGTGTTTCCCTATTTTCGACCCACACATTTTTCCTAATCATGAACCCACCAGACGACTACCTCAAAGGACGAGGCGCTCAGATAAATCCTGCTAATCCTTTTGATTCGCTTGTCAGGGATAGTGAGCGCGTGATCGATGAAGACCTGTCCACAAAAACCAGATATATCGAGACCCATCCCAAAACGATCATCAACAAAGTGGATAGCCCCGATATCGGTGCTGCATGGTCTATGAATCCCTACCAGGGATGTGAACATGGATGCGTGTATTGCTATGCCCGAAATACACATACCTATTGGGGATATAGTGCCGGGATTGAATTTGAGTCAGTGATTCTTGTGAAGAAAAATGCACCTCTATTGCTGCGTGAGAAACTGCAGTCGAAATCCTGGGAACCGCTGCCAATCATGCTTGCTGGCAATACCGATTGCTATCAGCCGATAGAAAGAAAACTTGAGATCACCAGGCAATTGCTTGAGATACTCTGGGAATTTCGTCATCCGGTAGGCCTTATCACAAAAAACAGTTTGATTCTGCGCGATATTGATATCCTTGAAAAAATGGCTGAACAAAATCTTGTGAAAGTGTCTCTCTCCATCAATGGATTGGATGAAAGCATGAGGCAAATGCTTGAGCCGCGGACAGCAACATACCAGAAGAGACTTGATACAGTCAAAGCACTTTCCGACCGTGGTATTCCGGTCAACGTCATGGTTGCGCCAATAATACCCGGACTGAATGAACACGAGATATTCGATGTCGTTAAAGCTGCAGCTGATGCCGGTGCGCGGAGTGCACATCATATCATCGTACGACTAAATGGTGATGTTCGTGCCATCTTTGAAGATTGGCTTGAGAAAAACTTTCCCGATCGCGCTGCGAAAGTGATCAACAAGATCTCATCGATGCATGGAGGGAAAACCAATGACAGTCGTTTTCATACGCGGATGAGAGGAGAAGGGCAGATCGCCGATATCATTGCTGCTCAGATGAAGCTCGCAAAACGGAAATTTCTATCCGGTCGGTCGATGCCGGATTACAACACGGAATTGTACAAAGTGCATCGGGATAAACAATTGAAGCTCTTTTAAAGAATGGTACGAGTTACGGGGTACGGGGTACGAGGTGAAGAACTTAGACATGTATTTTATTCTGCAGGGATCTTTGTTTTTAGACTACTGACGAACGATTTGCCACGTAACACGTACCCCGTACCTCGTAACACATCCTGCACTTTGGAGTGCTTCTTTAGGATTCTTCTCGGAGTTTCATAAACGTAAAAATAATGCGCGTGCCCTTTTGATAAGAGGTAAGCAGGTTTGTTCATTTGGTTGAGAAAGGAGCGTAAAACTTGTCCGACATCGCCTTGCGCCACTGTTGAAGCTTAGGCGGCACGCGGTCGCGAAGCGCTTCGGGCGCCTGCGCCATAGCCAGCTACGGCGACGGAGCGCAGAGCGAGGCTGACCAGGCGGAGGCCGTTTAATTAAGAAGGAACGTAAAAAGACGTTTCATAGGGAAGGAGTATAAAACTTGTCCCACTGACCAGGCGGAAGACGTTTCATAGGGATGGAACGTAAAACTTGTCCGGCTGACCAGGCGGAAGACGTTTCATGAAGAAGCATAAAACTTGTCCGACTGATTAGGTGGAAGACGTTTCATAGGGAAGGAACGTAAAACTTGTCCGACCGACTGGGCGGAAGACGTTTCATAGGGAAGGAACGTAAAACTTGTCCGACCGACTGGGCGGAAGACGTTTCATAGAAGGAA
>JANNQA010000108.1:0-3379 GCA_031400515.1 Bacteroidota bacterium | reverse complement strand
GAGTATGTTGTGAATATACTCCGAGTATGTTGTGAATATACTCCCTGAGTATGTTGTGAATATACTCACGGAACAAAGCTTTTTAAGCGCTCACATTGAAACGTATAGGCGATTTAGCCAATTGTCCTCTTTAGGAAGACTGAAAAGTGTACGCTGGCGTTCGAAAGGCCTGGCGCATTGTTAGACTCGTCATCTGATCAACGTGACATCTCCTTTTTCGAGAATAATATCACCACCTGGTTGGCGAAGTTTGATAAGATAAGCATACACTTCTGGAGGAGCCTGTTCACCATCGCGCCGTCCATCCCAGCCATCTTCACTTGTACCTTCATAGACTACCTGACCCCATCGATTGAAAACAAGCATTTCGACAATTTCGATATTGCCTACGATGTCAACTTTAAAATGAGTATTGAGTTCGCGATCCGGTGTAAACGCATTTGGAATTTTATAGGTCGGTGGTACAGTTGTAATTATCGTGTCCGCCGCTTGTAGACATCCAAATGAGTTTGTCCACTCAACGTGAATCGTATTGGACTGCTCATTTAGAGGCGCGTTGATTGTCGAGGTAGTCCCTGTGATAGGATTATTATTTACTGTCCAAGCAAATAATGTTCCTGGAGATGGCAATGGATCGGTAACAAGACTGATGCTCACGACTTCTCCCTGACCGAATGGAGGATCGGTGCCCAGATCAAAAGTGAAATCATCGCCCGCAGGCACTAGCAAAATCATTGTAGTAGTAAGCTTACACGCCCCGGGATTCTGACTTTCAGATTCAATAATCAATGTTGTAGTCTGACTGATCGTGACTTGTGGTGTGAGACAGTTTGTACAGCTCACAGAGCCATTGTTTATAGAAATCACCGGATTCACAAATCCAAATTGCGCAAGCGGAATTGTGGTGGGCACATTTGCGCAAACCACTGTCGATGCCAATGACTGTTCTTCATCAGGCTTCATAGAAATTGTTGCAGAGCCGGATGCACCGCAATGCATATCAGACGTCTCATCTGCATTGACAAATAATTGCACTTGCCCTCCGCCATAAGTCACAACCGGATTAGGACAATCATCACAGCTTACACTTCCATTGCCAGTGATGCTTACCTCTACATTTGTCAGGAGGCTGTCCTCAAACGAAAATGGAATCTGATCACCTGGACAAGCCTGGGCTAAGTTTGGTGTAATGTTGATCAACAATGTTGGATGAAGAGTGACATTCAGCATTCCACTTACAGTACAGCGATCTTTTTTCGCTTGTACCATGTACGTGATGGGGTTAGGTTGAACGGTCACTGTTGGATCAAGGCAATCAGTACAACTCAATCCCTGCTCTGGAGTCCATTCGATATCCATGACATCAAGGTCCAGTATCTCTACCATAAACATATCGCCAGGACAAAGTGTGGTGTCCATCACACTGAGCGGTATATCAGGCGGGATGACATTCACCATCACACTACTTGTATCAATACACGCATTATTTGTCATAACGCGGAAAAATTGTGTAGTGTCCTGAAGCGTAACGAAGATATTTCCGGTATTCGTTGAGTCCTCAATTTGACTTCCGGATGTTGGAATGATTGACCATTGAAACATGATATCAGGATACTTCATCGTGTCCGCGCGCTCAGCAAAAATTGTGATCATCTCACCTGCGCAGTATGGATCCATCAAAGGAATAACTACAAGTGCGGTATCGGGTAATGAATCGACTCTGACAAATGTCGTGGTAGTGAGCACACACCCCTCAAACATTGCAGTTGCTGAATACGTGGTCGATACGGTTGGATTGACTCTCGCGAGTGTTTGAGTCAATATCTCGATCGTACTATCCAATAATGACCAGGTGATATTTATACCGGGTGGAAAAAGATTATGACTGATGTTACCTGCGTCTCCAAGGCAGAGATATATCGTATCCGGCGTGTTCAACCTAAATCTGAATGGTACTACCTCGATCGTAAACGTATCTGAAAGCGTACATCCTCCTGCCACGACCGTCACGATATACTCGGTCGTCTCAAGAGGAGCAATATCAGTTCCAATGACACTCTCGCTATCATCCACTCCGTCGGTTGTGTTCCAGGAAATTTCTGTAATAGTTTCACTCGACATGAATGACACTGAAACTATATCCAGCGGGCAAACGGTATCAAGCGTCGAGACCTGTACAGAAAATGTCGGCATTGAAGAAGGAATCGTTACATAGATGCTATCAGTGCAAACTGAATCATCGACAGTCGCAGTCACATAGTACCATTGACTCGCAGAAGGAGTGAGTACTACTGTCTGCGCAGTTGGGTCATCAAAGTCCTCTGCTGGTGACCAGTTAAAGTCACTGCCAACATCGACACTCAGGGTGACAGTACCACCCGGACAAACATAAATGCTGTCCACATCAGGCTGGATATGGATGCTATCAGCAAGAGTTGCAGCGGACGTTGAGGTGATATTGACGTGGAGCGCGAATACGCAGAACAGGAGGTAGATTACTTTTTGCATATCAATTATTGAGCGAGCACAAGGCGACAAATTACAGACTTTTCATTGACCTGTCCAGGTTGGGCCATTTTGGTTAAGTCGTCTCTTTGACATTCAGGATGGTAACGTCGGTCTTTTGTCGAAATTGTTAGAAACATTCTCTGCATGGATCATTTGTCGGGACACAACGCAAGGGAGGCGGCTACCTCAGCCGGCGAGGTCTCGGGGTTGTCATTGCCCCAGGCGGTGTTAATATAGTTGATCAAATTGCTGAGTTCGACCTCATTCAGATTTCGAAACGAAGGCATCGGTTCTTTATACGTAATGCCATTCACATTGATGCCACCCTGGCTGCCATAGCGGATTATGCACGCGATGTCTGTTGGATTGGTTTGCAGATAGTCGGCACTTGCGAGAGGCGGGATCAGCCAGCCAAGGCCAGTCCCATCCTCCATGTGACAATTGGCACAATAGGCTTGATAAATTCTCTTTCCCTGGGGATATTGTTGCTCGCAAGATCCAAGAACAGCAATGAACAGGATCAGACTAATACTCTGTCGCAAGAAGTTGATCTATTTGTTCCATAAATGCATCTACTTCTTCTGTCACTGTGCCATTGCAGAATGCCCTTACATGACGGTTTTTGTCAACAAGAATAAGACGACCACTGTGATCGAAGCCACCGGGAGCGCCAGGATCTTCAAGTGCACTGACAAAGTATTCATTCGCGATTTTGAAAATCTCCGATTTATTTCCGGTCACAAAATGCCAGAAGTCAGAAGATACTCCAAGATTCGTGGAATATTCTTTAAGTCTGCCTACAGTGTCGCGTTTGGTATCGATTGAATGCGAAACAAATGCAAGACGTTGATCAGTGTGATACTTGTCGTAC
>JANNQA010000099.1:0-34955 GCA_031400515.1 Bacteroidota bacterium | reverse complement strand
ACAATTATCTGTCGCTGTAGCTATTTCAGGAGCAGGAATTGGTTCATCACATTCCAGAGTGAAATCCGCTGGGCATGTCAGAGAAGGTGGTATCAAATCATCAAACCATTGTACAGTCACAGTGCAAATCGAAGATTGATTACCACAACCATCTGTGGCACGGAACCGATATCGTCTTGTCACTTCACAACCATCACTGCTTTGGAGGAATGGAGGGATAAATCCAATCGATACAGGTCCGCAACTATCAGTGGCAGATACGTAACCTGTCGAGATCAGTTGTTGGGCAGTCGGTATTGACTGCGGATTGCAGCCCAGATGCGGAGGATCGCTGCATGTAATTACCGGAGGACTATCATCATGATATATCTGTACAATGATATAACAAGTATCTCCCTGGTTTCCACATGCATCTATAGCGCTATAGCCAAATGTCCATGCTAACGCACAATTGTTGTCCAGAGGGTAGAACTCCGTGAAGGTGATAAATGGATTTTCATCGCAGTTGTCCGTTGCACTCGCATACCCGCCCTCAATGAGTACAAACGCAATAAACTCCCATGATGGGAATTCTTCAGCACAGAAGACCGGTGCAGGTTTTGTGCACTGCATCACCGGCCCTTCGTTGTCCACGATATAGGTAAAGCGCTGTGTACATGATGTGACATTATCACAATCATCTACCGCAGTGTATTTATAAACAAGGACACCTTCACATCCGGTGGTGTCATCCTGTACGACTTCCACAATCACTGGTACAACTCCAGCACATGCATCAATTGCAGTAAGTCCAGCAGGAAGAGGTAACTCTTCAGGATTACATCCCAGATCTTCGCCTTGCGGACACCCTCCTCCACCAGAGCAACAGAATGGTGCACTGGCAGATGCAGGTCCACCATAAACTGTTCCGAAAACGGAACCTGCAATCAGGACGTTGTCATCACATCGTACAGAGTAGTCTACTATATTGTCGTTAAAAAATCCAAATACTTCGATGTTGAACGTAAACGGACCTGTATGTGGCGCAACACCACTTGCAACATAGGGAATCGTATTCGTAGATCCAAATCCATACGAACCGCCTCCGGCAACCAACTGATTTGAAGAATTCAAGATCTGCCAACTCACCTCATCCATGAACGCGGAGCCTGAAATAACAATCTCGTATTCGCCTGCACAGTTGCTTTCGCCTCCGTTGATCGACGGTGGTGTCGTATCGAACACAGATATCATCTGTGCGCAGGACGAGCTATTTCCGCATGCATCAGTTGCAGTCCAAATACGTGTGATGATATACTCATTCGCACACCTTCCATCCTCAATTTCATCACTATATGTGATTGTCACCGCAGAGCAAATATCAGTAGCACTTGCCGAGCCCGTATTTGTCGGATCACTGGATTGATCACACTCAATGACCCTATTCACAGGGCACGAGATTTCAGGTGGTGTTGTATCATAGATAAAGATCTGTTGTGCGCAGTCAGTAGAATTTCCACTGCCATCCGTTGCCCGATATGTACGGGTAACCACACGTGGGCAACTTCCTGCAGATACATCACTGACAAATGACACACTCACATCTATACAGTTGTCTGTGGCAAAAATCAATCCTGGAGTAGGCGCAGGGACTTCTCCAGGACCGCATTCACGATCTACTGATGCAGGACATGAGATAGATGGAGGAATAAGGTCTGCAACTGTGACGGTCGCAGAACATGTATCCAAATTACCATTGCTATCTACGACGGTTAATATGACAGCGTTCAAACCAAGGTCGCCACAGTCAAAGGTGTTTGGATTTACAAAAATGGTATCCAGGCCACAATCTGCTGTGCTTCCATTGTCTACATCCGCTACGGTGATTGACGCATTGCCTTGTGCATCAAGATTTACTGTTACGTCCTGGCAGACGGCTAACGGGAGATCACAGCAAACAACGAATGGATCCTCGACAGTAACAGTAGCAGTGCATGTTGCTGTATTTCCTGCAATATCTGACACTGTCAAGGTCACAGTGTTGGTACCAAAGTCATCGCACGTAAACACACTCTGCGAGAGACCGATTGCAAAAATGCTGCAATTGTCAGTACTCCCGTCGTCGATATCGGTTTCATCGATAGTAGCCATACCTGCCATGTCCAGTTGTATCGTAATATCCTCGCAGACGGGTATCGGCGGTGTTGTATCCTGCAATGTGAAATTGAATGCACATGTAGCTGTGTTTCCTGCATCATCTGTAGCGGTTAAGGTCACAAGTTGTACTGTACCGTGTCCTGTTACAGGGGTAGTGGGAGCAGGAGATTGAGATACGGTAACTCCTCCACAATTGTCAGAAGTCGTTGCATCTCCGGTAAACAAAGGAAGAGCAGCAAAGCAGATTCCATTAGCATATCCGATCTGATTACCGGGGCACATGATCGTCGGTGGAATAAGATCAACAACAGTGACGTCGGATGTGCATGTGGCTGTATTTCCATTACTATCAGTCACAGTCAATATCACTTCAACTGGAGTGCCGATATCTGAGCAATCGAATGAGGTGAGGTTGAGACTGAGCAATTCAATACCACAGCCATCTGACGAGCCATTATTGACTGAAGCGGCTGTGGTAGATCCATTGCCCATCGCATCCAGATTGACTGTCACATCCTGACATACTGCAACGGGGGCTGTTGTATCGGACACAGTCACACTTGATGTACATGATGATGAATTCCCGTTGTCATCGGTATAGGTCACAGTCACTGTCGTGACACCTACATCTAGACAAGTCAGAAGTGCAGGATCAAATGTTGTGATAAATGTGCCACAGTTATCAGTTGTACCATTTACGATTGTCGCAGAATCTGCAGGAGGATAGCTATAGTTTCCGGACGCATCCAGGAAGACGGAGATATCATTACACACCGCCATCGGTGCCTCTTCATCAGCAAGCAACGTCACAGTCGGATCATTCGGAGCTCCTGTATCGGGATCGTCTGACAGGATTATTGTCATGCCGATCGTAACCTCAGCCTGACAAGTGACAATACACAATGTCGTGCCCGGATCGATTTCGACTTCGAAACTGACAATGATGCTATCCCCTGCATTGAGGGTAGGCAGATTCATCGGAAACTGACTGTATCCCTTAATCGTAAAGACTCCCATCAGGATGAGAATGAGAGAAAATTTCGAGGGTAATTGAATATTCATAAATGTGCAGTTGTACTTTGTTAGTTATGGCAATAGCTTTCTTTGATGATACTAATAATGTCCTTTACATTTCACAATGATGATCTGTTCATCAGTTATCTTGTAAACTAAACTGTGCCTATGGCTAATTCTGCGGCTCCAGTATCCGCTCCAGTTTTCTTTTAATGGCTCTGGTTTGCCAAGACCCTTGAACGGCTCTCTTTCTATATCCTTGATGAGTGTCTTGATTCTTTCAACCATTTTAATATCTTCTTCGAACCATTCATTGTACTCTTCAAAGGCTTTTGTGGTAAACTGCACGGTTCTCATCATTTAGTTTTGGATGGAGTATATGCCATAAACTCCTCCATGCTGAAGCTTACCAGGCTTTGCCCACTTTCTACCTGTTCTATCGAATTATCAAGCTCTGAGGCATAATCTGCATCATATTCTTTTACTGAAATGGTTACGTCCACATTTTCTTTATTGCCTATGAGTTTCCTGATCTTGCTGAGCAAGCTTGCATTCAATTCAGAAGGGCTTAGTTTAATAATCGTTTCCATGATAAATGTTCCTCAATCTTTGTAATTTCTTATTTCATTTAGAGCTGCATCCTTCCATCGCCTCATAAATATTAATATCAGTTCCTCCAGGATTTCTGCTTGTCCGCCCGGACGAATCCATTCGGACGAGCGTGACACAGCCGGGTAAAGCCGGTATTTCAGCCCACAGACCTCCTTCTTCAGCTTCATGAATAATTACTTTGAGTTTCATCTTTCAATCTTTTAGGTTAATTCATTCATTCCGAAAACCCGAGCATTTGATTTCTCCACGCTCTTTGCTCTTTCTGTGACGATGAGAGAAAATCTTGAGGGTAAGTGAATATTCATAAATGTGCTGTTGTGCATTGTTAAATTAAATTCGATTTACAATTCATCCTCTCTTATTTCTGCAATGGTCATTAAATTCTTCATCAAACCTTTCTTTAAATCCTCGTTTTTATGAACAGGAACAGAAATGATTTCTGTTTTGCCGGTCTTTGAAAAAATATAGTGACTACCTCTGATTCTTTGTAAAACCCACCCTTTCTTTTCCAGTACCTTAATAAACTCTTTTCCTGACAATGCTTTCATACCGCCAGGTCTAAAATCCTATCCGTTCCCTTCATCGTTGAAGGCTCAATATCTACTGCCAGGCATCCTTCCACTGCCTCATAAATATTCTGTATCAACTCCTCCATGGTTTCCGCCTGAGTGACACAGCCGGGCAAAGCCGGTATTTCAGCCCACAGGCCTCCTTCGTCAGCTTCATGAATAATTATTTTCAATTTCATCTTTTAATCTTTTTTTGCTATTTGTTTATTGCCCATTGCTCTATGCTTTTTGCCCTATGCTCCCCGACGTTCCATTTCGTTCCAGTCGGGATGTCCGCTTCGCTCCCATCTGCCTTTTCATGGGAGAAATTTCGAGGGTAAGTGATATTCATAACTAGACCTTTTTTCATTTTATTAATTCGGGTGAATGATGTGTTCAAAAAAATATGAATAGGTAATCATGGATAACTCGGTAATAAACATGTCGCATTGTATGTAAATACCCCTGTACCGACTTGCTGAACAAGTGCTGTAGGAAAAGTCGGCATGTTCCCCTTTGAATTCCAGTAGTTGGTTATTGGGCTAGGCCCCTCAAGCAATAATTCATGCGTCGGTGTAGCCGAACGTGCTTGATAGTTTGCCAAAGGCATACCCGCAACGACGGCAGGTGACACTGTATTATTGGCCACGTTAGCACACGTTTTATTGGTGAACACACTACTGGATGCGCCGGCGGTCGTCTCTATATTATACGTCGCGGTTGGGAGGATGGTAACATTATTTCCGGTAATAGTAGCGTCCATACGCCCAACTCCCAGGCGGCTTACTGCGAGAATGCCACCATCTAAAGCAATATTGCTCACTGTGTTGTTTGTAATCTTGATCTTCATGTCCCCGTCAACATTTGCAACGGCTCGGATACCAAATCCGGATCCTCCAAGTGAGGAGACCACATTATTATTAACCTGGCCTTCCATAGTCGAACTTCCCTGAGAGAAACAATTTATCACGCTTGTTCCCCGGGATTTTATGTTCGGATTGCCATTCACATTGAAGTAAAGCACACTCGTGCCATTTGATGCCAGATCCATCCCTGCACCGACACCTGCCTGAGGGTCGATCGTGCATCCTGTAATATCCACTGTTCCCGTAGCCGTGTTTTCAGTCAGAAATTGTATGCCATTGGTTTTATCGCGCAGAAAAGTGCAGTTTGTGATATTTAAATCAGTTACAGAAGTTCCAAAACTTGTCATCTCGAATCCATCAGCACCAACCGCGGATGTCTGCGTATCATTAAATTGAGAATTGACCACATCCATATCCAATGTTTCATTGGAGTTGTAAATCACGGCAGCTCTCCCTCCAGGTAAACTGAAAATTGAATTATTAATAGAGGCTGTATCGGAAAGATTCAATGCGTACAACCCTCCTTCTTCCGGCTGCCCCCCTGTTCCAGTATTGGTCACTGTGCTGTTCAGCACATGGAGGCCACTGGTTTCATAGACATTGATCCCATTTTGTGAGGTCCCATTAATATCGACATTGTTCAAAGTCGCGTTTGTCACATTTGCCAGGTGAATAGCCGCATAACATGATTGGTTGTTAGTAGCACTCATGGCAATACATGCTGCTTCGTCACTTGTATTTGCATTTGTAAACGTCATGTCCTTCAGCATGACATTACTTGACATGATAAATGATGCTCCACGCTGTGTGATATTCTGGATCGTGCCACCGGATCCATCAGCGCCATTTCCCACAACTGTCAATCCACCCGTCGTACCAGTAGTATTCAACACGATCCCATTCGTAGCACCGCTCGAAGAAATACTACGAAAAGTCATATTGGCCATGCCAATTGTTGTATTCACCACATTCAGCGCTGTGCCTCCTATGGAGTTTATCGTATTGAGGATTGAAGTGTTGTTCTGTGTTGCGCTGATTGTTGCACCGGCGCCAGATGCGTTGAAACCTGTACCCGTTGAAGTGGCGAGATTGAGCCCTCCGGTAAAATTGACAGTTCCTCCGGTGTTCGTGAGATCGATCGCGTGGGCAGTAGTGGTACTGGCTACAATAGCTCCGTTAAACGCCGTCACACCACCGGTTTTGGCATTGATGTCAATAGCATGATTGGCGTTATTGTTCTTAGTGATCGTTCCATTGTATGTTACAGTGGCTGTGCTGGCGTCCTCCCGGTAGGCAATACCTGTGGGGTTATTAATTGACGTGTTGCTTGAAAAGGTAAAAGTTCCGCCTGAGTTATTTGTAATGTCTATTCCCGCATCGCCGCCGTTCAATGTTGTTGTGCCATTGAAATTATACGACATCGGTGAATCCGCATTGTCGAACTGCAAGCCTGTGCCGTTGGTTGCACTTAGAGTACCAGTCTGAAATGTCACAGTTCCTGTAGTATGCCCACCCGAGACACTGACCATTGCGAAGTTGTTTGCCTGAGTGATACTTCCGCTATAAGTAAATCCAACTGTGCCTCCGACAATATTTACTACGATACCATTAGGATTCGTCATTGAGCCGGTTCCTGCATTGAATGTGCCGGCTGCGGTGTTCAGGTTGATGCCATTCGAACCACCGGCAGAGGAAATCGCTGTAAAGACAGCATTCATAGTAGCCCCGGTACCGTTACTTGCATCGAAGCCTCCTCCTGTAGTATTTATAATGCTTACTTCACTCACCGCAAGATTGCCAATAGAATTTGTCCCTGTGTTATCCATTCCGAAGTCGGAGGAATTGCCCACATTAAAACCACGTAAGGCATTGCCTGACGCCAAGGTGACACCATCACCTGCTGCATTTTCGATCACAGGTCTTGTGCCATTGATGGGGGGCAAAGTCAAACTAAACGGTGCCTCGGCAACAATGTCTGCCAGGTTAGAGCCCCCGGTATGGCCAGTGCCCCAAAGGATCTGGTTGTCTTCCAGGACGATTCCACCAGGATAGTTCGATCCGGTGTGTTCGATAAACACAGTATTTCCGGGTTGTGGACCAGACGAGGCATTGAAATCAGCCAATGTCTTAAATGGGTCGGTCAATGTTCCAGTTCCTCCGGACCCTCCGCCAGCATTGTCAATAAACCAGATCATTGAAGTGGATGAGACGTTCAACAGCACGATAGCATCGTTTGTCGGAGGACATCCAGGCACTGTATTTCCATCCTGAAGTACGTAAATGAAGTTATCCGCGCCAGTAAATCCAGCAGCAGGCATATAAGTAAAACTTCCATCAGCATTGACGCTTACAGTGCCCCCCATTGCCGTCGGTTGATTGACCTGGACTTGTATTGCTGCTAGACCAAGGTTATCATCGAAATCATTAATCTTCAATCCTGATCCCGCAGGAACCGAAATGCCTACGTTCGCTGTTACATCAAATGTATCGTTGACAGCTACAGGAGTGGTTCGGATGTTTGTCGCAGGACCGAGATTAGAACTTGGATTGACGTCCATCGTAGCTCCAATAATATCGCCCGCCCCGGGGTTCTTCACATTTACCTTATAACGCAGGCTGTCCCCGGGATTGGCGAGGAGGTTGCTGTTGGCGTCATAGATCAAAGTGTCTTGCTTTGTGACTGTGACCTGTGCATAAGTATGGTAAAAAGACAGGGATAACACTCCTGTACAAATAAGGACGTAAAGTATTCTACTCATAATGCCTTTTGTTATGATAAATCAATGATAACCTAGTGTGCAAGTAATTCGCAGTCAATTTGTTACAATGGAATAAACTAAGATTATAAGTCATCCGCAATGATTCGGGTGAACCCATACATCAATCTCTGACACATATGTGCCATTAGGAATTCAATGCCAAAGTAAGCAAGGACTGATGAATTCTCAAACTTATTTTGGTTACCAGCCCTGCTCTTTGACGAGTCAGTTCCTGTTAATTCTTCTGACAGTTCACAAAAATCTATTGAATCGGTCATCGCCCAGTCCATTCAAACAGTGTATCGAGCAGATGAATATGTCCAATTTTATACTTTTGAGATGCTGCGACAATAAATCTTCAGTCTGCTGATTTACGTGATATCATAATTTTCATTTCTTGTCAGATCCATTAATCCCGGTAGAATTCCGTCCAATCTCAGAGAGCGATCTCCCCCTGCTTCAACGCATTTATTCCAGTTCAAGGGAGGATGAAATGGCCTTATTGACCTACTGGACAGAAGAAGACAAATCGGCATTCCTGCGCCAGCAGTTTGAAGCACAACACACATACTATATGCAGCAATGTCCTGACGCTGATTTTTCCATCATCCTATACGAGGGGATTCCAGCCGGTCGTTTATATGTGGATGACAGACCCACGGAGATGCGTATTGTGGATATCACGCTTTTGCCTCCGTTCCGAAACCTGGGAATCGGGACGCAGATCCTAAAAGATCTTCATGAGAAAAGACAGCATTCAGCGAAAGCAATAAGCATTCATGTTGAGCGGAACAACCGGGCACGTCGTTTCTATGACCGGCTCGGTTTTCAGATTACCGACGATTCGCATCCGATCTATTTATTGATGACATGGCCATACCAGGGAAGAACTTTATAGCTTTCCGTGATATTTTTACCAGATCTTTCAGGCATGCATGAACTGCTACAACTTTCCGATTTTAGCCCCTTCCTGAATAAGGAATTTCAGATCCATTTCACTGAAGAGGTAGTCCTGCCGGCAATCCTGATCGCAGCAAATGAACTCAACAGCTATAGCCCGGCAGATAGAAAGTCGTTTACACTGACATTTAGGACAAGTCAAACAAATGAGTATTTTCCGCAGGCTATTCGTATTTTGCAGCATCCGAAAAGGGGAGAACTCGAGATCTTTCTTGTTCCCCTTGGGCCGGATAAGGAGGGGATGCGATATGAAGCTGTCTTTAACTAGTTGATTCAATTCTTTTGATCCCTTATCACGAAAACTAACATTGATGAAAAGACGAAATTTTGTACAAAACACTGCTGTCAGTGTTCTCGGATATAATGTATTACATACATTCCTGGACCCTGGTGACTTGTTTAGAAAAAGCAATGGCCGTGTGTGGTTTGATCAATTGTGTAAAGCGACGAAAACCACATATAGATCTAATCGGAGTCAGATTTCCGACGAACTTTACCAATCCATCAAATCAGTGAACGCAGCTTTCGCACGACAGGGATATACCTATTCAAAGTCAGGATACCATTTTT
The DNA here is from genome assembly GCA_031400515.1 of Bacteroidota bacterium. Classification (GTDB taxonomy): domain Bacteria; phylum Bacteroidota; class Bacteroidia; order Chitinophagales; family Saprospiraceae; genus DATDQA01. The sequence goes on along the minus strand of JANNQA010000099.1, from coordinate 25,490 downwards.
ACAATCAGCCAGAAGGCTATTGTTTTTATGCTTTGGAATTTCATCATCCGGAGTCTGGTGTTACCGACCTGTTGATACCTGTTTTGCATGAATTACCGAACGGGACATGGCGGCATTTTACGACGATAAATGGTTTTCAATTGGAAGCATTGGTGCACTCTGCGACCCGCCTGAACTGCCCGGAACCACTTCAACAAGTGCTTCTCCCAGGCTATGTTCAGGGCGGGAGTAAAACTCCTTATGTATTGCATAGCAAACTCGCAGAAATTGACATCGTCACACATTTGAACAAAGACTATGGAGCAAAAACCCATGTCAATGTCTCAATCGCCAGACGCAGTGTGTTCAATGATACGTTCATCTCGATGCATTGTTTGACATGCAGTTTACCGTTGGCATAATTTGATAATCTTTACATTTTCAATTAAGATAACATGGCAGAACCTTTTTTGAGCGAGATCAAAATAGCAAGTTTCGGATTCGCACCTCAGGGCTGGGCGCAATGTAACGGGCAGATCCTTCCGATCAATCAAAACCAGGCCCTTTTTTCATTGCTTGGTACAAACTATGGCGGGAATGGTCAAACAAACTTTGCACTGCCGGATCTCAGGGGTAGGGTACCAATTCATATGGGTAGTGGTTTTACGCTAGGCGAGGTCGCAGGGCAATCAGCGCATACTTTGTCGATCTCTGAATTACCACAACACAACCATCTGGTGAACGCTGCTGCACCGGCAGATTCACTTACAAATAGTAATCTTCCTGCGGGAAATTTTCTATCCAATAGTGCTCCTGCAGAAATTTATCATTCGGGAGCTGGTTCGCCCAGCCTTTTAACAACAATCCCCGGGACGATTGCAAACGTAGGAGGAAGTCAAGCCCATAGTAATATGCAACCCTACCTGACATTAAATTTTATGATCGCGTTGCAGGGAATTTTTCCTTCTCAAAACTAAACTATTATCAGAATAAAAGCACTCAAGATCATGTCGCAACCTTTTGTCGGTGAAATCAGAATGTTTGCAGGATCCTTTGCTCCTGCAGGATGGATGATGTGTGATGGTCAGCTATTGCCTATTAGTGAAAACGAGGCATTATTTCAACTCATAGGAACTACCTATGGCGGAGATGGAGAAGAGACCTTTGCATTGCCGAATCTGCAAAGCAGGATTCCCATCCACCAGGGCAACGGCTTTACACTTGCTGAAACAGGCGGAGTGGAACAAGTCACTCTGACTACCCAGCAAATACCCGCTCATAGTCATCCCTTTATCACATTTAACGCGACTTCCAATAGCCCGAATCCTTCGAACAATCAACTTGGGCTTTCAACACAGGTAGATATGTTCTTTGGGGACAACCCCACTACACCTATGAACAGTGCGGCTATTACACCTGTCGGCGGAAGTCAGCCTCATGAAAATATGATGCCGTTTTTGTGTATCCACTTTATCATTTCTTTATTCGGTATTTTTCCGCAACCATAAACATTCAGAAATCATTTTGACGGAAGTTGATCGTATGTAATGCAGTTTGGTTATTTACGCTTAGATAAAAAAACAAGAATTATGGATCCATTCGTAGCAGAAATCAGAATTATGCCAACAAATTTTCCACCCACGGGATGGGCATTTTGTAATGGTCAACTGCTTCCTCTCAGTCAAAACACTGCATTGTTTTCGTTGCTGGGAACTTTTTATGGTGGAAATGGTAAATCCAATTTTGCTCTTCCTGATCTACAAGGCCGCGCGCCAATGCATCCGGGTCAGGGACCGGGTTTGTCATTACGGGACCTGGGAGAGACCGGTGGTTCTCAAACAGTGACGTTGCTTGCATCAGAAATCCCGGTACACAACCATGCATTAATGGCTACAAATAATCCCGGTGATATCAACCATCCCACGGGTAATGCACTTTCCCGCTCAACCGGGGCATCGGTATATTCTGCAACCGCTTCTCCTCCTGTTCAACTGGGAGTTCAGACTCTCGGCGTCTCCGGGGGGTCACTGCCGCACAGCAATCTACAACCCTTGCTGACGCTGAATTTTATTATTGCCTTGCAAGGAGTATTCCCTCCGCGCCCGTAGAATAAAAGATGAAAGGGTCACCAAATCTCGTTTAGTCGTTGGTGGAATTTGAGAAAGCAGATGAAATGGAGGAATCAGAGAAATGAGAGGAAGATGCGATTACTCATTCCTTCCTGACGCCGCAAGATAGAAACAAAAAGGCCTGGCATTTCTGCCAGGCCCTCGCATTTATTAACCTGAGAAAAGTAACTACTTGATTGTCATCATTCCCTGGACAGAATGAGCTTCTTGCTTGCAGTAAAGTCACCAGCATTCAGACGATAGTAATACGCTCCTGCTACCTTCAATTCTTTTCCTTTCAATACTATCTCGTTGAAGCCTTGAGCATAGTTGCCATCAATCCGACGAATCACACGTCCATGCATATCGTACACAGTAAGTGTGACAGACATTGCCGCAGGTATATCAAAACCGATTACAGTTTGATCTGAGAATGGATTCGGTTCGTTTTGATACAACGCATACTCCAATGGCTGCAGAGCTTCTCCCGTTTCATATGTCAACTGCACATCCAGAAGCTCAACATCTTCATCAGCAACATTGCGGTATGCTTCAGCTTCTGTGATGTCTGAAGTAATCGACAACATGTCACTCAAAGAGCCGTCAGTTGTTGCTGTGAAACTCAGTGCGAAGAGGGGCTCGACGACAACGCTTGAAGGTCCTGCGGACGTTCCGAGGTTGCCTGCAAGTGCAAGGTTGGCCCAGCTCATTGTGATGGCACCATCATGTGATGCGACATAGTCACTGACCATATCGATTGATCCTGCTTCTACTCCGCTATATTCCAATCCCTCCGTCTTCATCGTAAGTTGGAATCCGAAAATGTCCTTGAAGTCCTGTCCGTAAACAGGGATCTGAACGCGCTCTCCTGCTTTCACCTTTCTCTCATCGATTTGCAACTTCAAGACCTGACGAGCGCCGCGTGTTTGGATCTGTCCGGCATTCGCGGTGACTGTACCATTGATGTCGCCGATCTTGATACCGACGAAGTCTTCGTGTTGTGTCATTCCATTCTGCAAATCAATCGCCTCAGCAAACGGCCATGGCGAAGTAGGATTTTCAAATTCGAAGTCTGCATCTACAAATCTCCAACTTGTGTTTCTTGGGAATTCGACAAACAGACCGAGGATCAATGAACGAATTTCAACAAGATCAAGTGCGCTGACACTTTCTGAATTGTTTGCGTCGGCAGCAATCAACTTGTATGGACTTGTCAATGGCTTAATGCCCAGCAGGTGCTTCTGTACTTCTACGAGGTCAAGTGTACTTACACCATTTTTATGGTTGTCGTTGCGTCCTGGTTCGACAGTATAAGTAAGCAATGCATTTCCAAATTGATACCTGCCATTCTTATCAGTGATATGGGTATTCGTGAGCTGTCCAGATTGATCAGTCATTCTTACTGTCACTAACTCGACAGGTTCAGATAGTTCCGTTTCGATCTCGCCAGCGACACCCACTCCACCGGGACAGACTTCTTCGTTATCATCGATGACGATGAAAGTGGTGCAGAAGTCTTTGTTGCGCTCAGCCCATGAGATCACGCCATCACAATTCTGATCATTACCCTCATCAGCGACCCAGATCTCAAGGATGAATGTTGAACTTCCATTCAGTTGAATCAGATCACAATCGAATGGCTTACTTGGCTGATAAGAATCACCACTGAAACTAAACAACAGATCCTCGTGTGCAGTACAATCATCCACGCTTGATCCGGAATCGAAATCGGCAGCCCAGATCGTGACAGATCCACTTGAAGGCATCACTACGCTACTCAATCCTACGCAGATCGGTGTTGGTTTCTTACAATCTTCAAGGCGGAAAAGGTACGAGCAAGTTGAAAGATTGCCACATCCATCTTCCACACTCCAGAGAATTCTGTGATAATCTTTCGATCCACCCGGAAGCGGATAGTTGCTACAGAATCTGTCATTGTATGGCAAACCATATCGACGAATCGGATGATTTGACGGCAATGAATTCTGCTCCGTATTGAATATTAAAATTGCCTCATTGTTACTGTCCACCGCTACATGTGTTGGCGCTAATACCTGTACGTAGTCCAGGCCATTGAACGGATAGACTTTGACATCATAGATCAGCTCGTCACTGCAAGCCTCAAAAACTGTGCGAGTCATCAGGACATGTACTGAACATGCGCTTGAGTTCGGATTGGATTCTCCGAGGAATACCTGATTGTTTGCAGGTAAGGTGATTCCTTCATCTTCTACGCACAAGGTAATCGGGCCGGTCGGACAATCTGTGAATAGCGCTCCGGTATGATCGTTCACTTTGATCACCTGTACATATGTCCAATAGCCATAGTGACCACCTTCGCCATTCAATTCAAACTGACACCAATCAATGACAGTCCATGTACGGACAATCTTAAAACATGCACCATCGACGAAGTAGAAGACCTGGTCTTCATAGGTCACTCCGACCACACTGCAGTTGTCGTCATTCACGATAGGACGATTGTTTGGTGCATAGTCGCTGAGATTCTCAGGTGTGAGATATCCTTCAGGACAATCGGTGATCACCAAATCACATGGCCAGCGTACATCATCTGCGTTGTTTAGTCCGCACTGAGTATCGGAGATGTAAAATGGATCGAAATCAACAACCCAGATTCTCTGACGGCAAGTACTTGTATTACCTTGTTGATCCTGTGCACGGAATGTACGTTCTACCAGTCTTACTGCATTGTCTGGAGCATCGCCAGGCAGATCATTTCCACTACAATCATCAAACAATCTTGTACGCACATCAATAGTCACGTCACAATTATCATCCGCCCAACCATCAAGCCCCCAATGATATGGCTGACTCAGTTCATGATTACCCGGATCATTGATGATGATATATTCACGGTCACTTTCATCATAATCATATTCATCAAGGACACGACCGAAATGATCTTCAAGCCCATCATGATGCTCAAAGCCATCAGTTTCATGCGCATCAAACCAATACTCGCAACTCACAGTAATATCGGGTGGGCAAAGAACCAGTGGAGGTAGTTTGTCCTGAACGTACACTTCGACCATGCAACTATTTACATTGCCAGCAAGATCTGTGACACGTAATTCAACCATAATCGTCTGACCGGCATCACAGCATGCGAATGGAACCCATTCCTGGAATGTCAAGCCGAGATCAATCGCTTCGGGTATTCCGCCATCATTGTTCGGATATTCTCCATTAGGTCCAATCCAATCAAAATCAATACAGCTTGCCATACGACGGGCAAGGAACGTGACAGGACCACAGTTATCATGACTTCCATCATCGAGTGTGGTTGCGTACAGTTTTGTCAATCCTTCATCCAATCCATCATCATCCGTCAACGTCAATACTGTATGTTCATCACATATCGGCACAGGTGGCACATCGTCAACAACTGTAATATCGTAGCTGCAAGTACTTACATTGCCGCAGGCATCTTCAGCAGTCCAGGTGATTGTGTGTGTTCCAACCGGAAGTTGATCTACCCGATAGAAGGTTCCACCGAAATGCACAAGGATTCCGGCGCTTATAGAAGGGGTCAAGGTAAACGGAGTACCACAGATGTCCACTGCGAAAGGAACTTGCAGGATTACATTACCAAAACAGAACCATGGGTCGCTACCGACAGTATGATCTGCAGGACAGGTCAAAACCGGCGCCTGCTCATCGGTCAACTTGATGATCTGTTCGCCTTCTATGATTTCCAACGTACACCAGTCGAGTAGTGTCCAGGTCCGTACAATCTTATTGCCACCACCGCAATCTCCAAGTGGGTGATCTTCCCATGTCAGGAAGATGTTGCATAGGAACTCATTAATCTCCACGCCATCCAGTGTAGGCCAACCAGTATTACCTGGATGACTGCTTTCGCCACATATACCAATGTAAGTTGGTGGAAACTCCAATCCCACCAATGTCAACGGTACGATAGTAATAGTCTGAATACATGATGCAGTATTCCCTGCTCCATCTGTGGCAGTCCAGGTTCTGGTGATAATGATATTCTCACAGAGTTCTCCGGATTCTTCATCACTATAGTCGAGTGTGACCTCGCCACAAGCATCAGACGCCGATGGTGCATAAGGCAGTGCGACAAGGTAGTCGATGTCGATACTTACAAAGTTTAATATACCAGCATCTCCATCAGTATCATCATTGATCTGCAGAGTCCATGTACCTGAAGCACTTAATCCATCGAAGTTGTTCAGGAATCCTTCAGGTCGCACACTTCCACTTAATGTCGGTGTACCACCCACACATGCAAGGGTAACAGAAGTCCCTGCTTCATCATCAAATGTGAGGTTATCCCAATTGTCGTCTGTGCCACATACATCGGTGGCTAATTCCACAGAGGCACCATTGGGCGCTATCAGAAAGACATCGAGATCTTCGGACCAGGTGTGATCGAGATCTATAGTAATATTTACATCTGTGACTTGTGCGCCAGTTGGAGCACTGATTTGCAGTACTTGTGTCGTGACAATACCTGCACCAGGTCCTATAGCGGTCCCTGGAAAGGAAGATGCCGACGCACTACCTTCTATCACCGAAATAAATACAGGATCCGTTGATGCTCCACAGTTCAAGGTCACATCTTCACAAGTGATCTGCGGTGGAAGTTTGTCTTCAAAGCATATCGTTCCCCAACAAGAGTTTCCAGCTTCATTTGTAATGGTCACAGAGTAACAACCCAATACCGGATCTGTCACGATGACCACACCGGTATCACAACCAATATCTTCAATACAAATAATGAAATCATCAAAGCATCCGTATGGCCCTCCTTCGAGGATGACATCCGGATTGATATGAGCCTGACAATTCGGATCCAATGAAATACGTACGGTATTATTACATGTCGGGAATGGAATCTCAGGACCTTCCACAATAGTAATCGAGAAGGAACATGAAACTTCATCTCCAGTATCATTGAAAGCGATGTATTCCTGAATTGTCGTACCGATTGGGAAAAAGTCTCCGGATGTCAAACCACTATCATCTACTTGTTCTATCGTAATGACGTTGCCTGGTCCTCCACAAAGTGAAGATGCTGTCACCTCATAATTCACGATACGCTCGCATTCGCCAGAACTCAGATGAACCGTGATGTCATCAGGACAATCAATAGCCAAACCACCTCCACCGAGACCGGTCACCAGAACATTGCAGACATCTGTAAGGCCACATTCATCTGTGACAGTGAGTTGAATTGTCACTGAGCCTCCATCAATGAATGAAGTACACTCGAATACCGTTTGAGACAATGAAAGAGTGACACCTCCGCAGTTATCTGAGCTACCACCATCTACTTCTGAGGGATCAAGGATGTACTCATCGATGAGTCCGAAATCAATTGTAATATCCTGGCAGAGTGCGATCGGAGGCGTCGCGTCTTCGATCGTTATCTCTTGTTCTTGTTCATTAGTATTACCACAGCCATCAGTTGCTATCCAACTGCGAATGATGATACCTGTGCCGTTACATCCCGTAAGATCGGACTCGTCATCTGAGAAATCTATGGTCGCAGAACCGCATGCATCTGCCTCGTCAGTCACATCACCTGTGAGGCCAAGATCTGAAGGATCTTCATCACAATTGAGAGTCACATCTGCAGGCACTGTAAATGTCGGACCTTCTGTATCCTGAATCGTAATAACCTGAATTGCTGATGCGGAATTGCCGCAGACATCTGTCACAACCCACGAACGAATTATTAGTCCAGTGCCATTGCAACCTGTCGGAGTAGAATCAGTATATGAAGTATCTGCGATCGCATTGCAATCCAATACATTGGACACATTTCCCAGCAATGTGAGGTTGTCCACATCGACGTCACATTCTACTGTGATCGACGGAGGAACTATAAATGTTGGTGCATTATCATCCTCAACAGTGATTATCTGTACACAACTGCTATCCACATTTCCTTCAGGATCCGTGATATAAAATGTTCTTGTTATTGTCTGATCAGTACAAGCACCACCTACAGGATCTACTTCGTCGATAAAAGTCAGAGTTAGATCCTCCAGATCAAAGCAGTTGTCACTATAAGTGGGTACTCCTGTCAGTGAAGTATCGGTCAGTGTTGGGCATTCAACAGTCAAACCCTCAGGACATGTAAGTACTGTCGGCGCAAGAGTATCCTGAATGATAATCGTCTGAATACAGCTACTGTCGACATTTCCACAGCCATCTGTACCAAAGAATGTACGAAGTATCATACCCAGGCTACCAGGTGGCGTAAATCCGACAGAGTCATCCCGGAACGTAATCGACACTCCTGTACATAATTCAAGATAAGTGGGCAGCCCAAGCGTATCTGCCGGAGTTGCACAATCAAATGTCGCATCCGCCGGACATGATATCAAGAGCGGTGCGATGGTATCAATGAACGTGATCGTTTGTACTTGACTAGAGGTATTGTTACAGTCATCAGAGACAATCCATGTCCGATATAACGTATCAGTTGCAGGACACTCTCCGGGTACCAACTCATCCGAGAAGGTGACATTGGTCAATGCAGAACAATTGTCTGTTATCAAACCAGGGCTTCCAAAGTCTGATTGCATATCAACTGTACAATTTACTGACGTATCGGCAGGCACTTCGAAGGAAGGACCAATTGTGTCAATGAGAGTGATGACCTGCACAGCAGTTGAAGAATTGAGACATTCATCAGAGACAATCCATGTCCGCTCGATTGAACTCTCACCATCACATCCGCCTTCTATGATTGCATCTGAAAAGTCAACAGTGATAGCCGCTCCACAAGCATCCAGAGTATCCAGGATTTCACCTGTGTTGCCCGGATCAGTGTCCCCATCACAATCAATCGTGACATCTGCGGGTACGGTGAACGTTGGCGCGGTGAAATCAAAAGTGACGATGATCTGCACATCGGTGCTTGAATTACCACAGGCATCTGTTGCAGTCCATGTACGGAAAATCGAGTCGAGAGCGGGACAATCTGCAGGTACGATGACATCTTCGAATGTGAGCGTAATTGTCGTACAGTTATCCGTTGTATCAGTGACCTCTCCTGTATTTGATGGAGTAAGGTCGGCATTGCAATCAGCGGTGACATCACCGGGTGCAGTAAATGTTGGAGCTACGGTATCCTGCACCGTGACAGTCATTATGCAACTGCTGTCAATATTTCCACAAAGATCTTCTGCATAGAACGTGAAGGTCACTACCCCGATCACGTTATTTATACATGTGCCGTCAAAGCCAGTGGAATCCTCACCAAGAGTAATCACAATTGATCCATCAAGAGTACAATTGTCAGTAAACGACGGGCTTCCAACGCCGAATTTTCCATTATCACAATTTATCGTGATGTCGTCCGGGCAAGAACCTGGAACAATTTCTGGTGCGACTGTATCCTGAACTGTGATTTCTTGTACACAAGAATTCGTATTTCCACATTCATCAGTGACAATCCATGTCCTAAGCACGGGCTGGTCATCTGCACAGGTTCCAGGTACTCCACTATCTACATATGTAACAATAAGATCCAGGACTGCAGTACAGTTGTCACTTACTATGGGATTACCGGTAGTTACAGGATCGATACCTGCATCACAATCCACTGTGACATCAGCAGGACAGTTGATCACTGGATCTACATCATCGACAATTCTGAAGAATTGATCACATGTTAAGATCGCACCTGAACCATCTGCAATCGTATAAGTCCTTACAAGCACAATTGTATCACCAATACATCCAGACGCACCATTTGACAATTCAACGTCAATGAAGGAGATTGAAAGAGGGTCACAATAGTCATTTACAATGATAACCGTCGTATCCGGTGCAGGCACATCTTCGATGCAGGAAAACTGACCTGCTTCCAGTGGTGGACAATCGATGTCCAGTACGCAACAACCTTCAACAGTGATAGAATCTATGGCTTGACATCCGTTGCCATCCGTCACGGTCACGATGTAAGTATCAGGCGGAACATTGAATAAATCTTCTGTTATTGAACCATTTGACCATAAAAAAGTCAAAACTGGCTGACCGGTTGCTGTAAGATTCACGTCGGCGTTTTCCTGATTCTCCACGGCACATGTAAACTCGAGAGAAATAACAGGAACATCAAACACAACCAAAGTAATCTCATCAACAAAACTACATGTAGATACAGTATCAGTAATTGTCACAGTATAGAGGCCGGGATCCGCGATCAATCCTGTCGATTGTGTATTTGCCATAAAACCGTTCGGACCTGTCCAAGCATAGATAAAATCCATTGTATCTGGTGTACCCATTCCGATAAACTCAGTAGAATCACCGAAGCATATTGTACTATCTCCAAGGATTGTCCCTGCCACGAAAGGTAAATCCAGAGGACCAAGTATAGTCGTAGAAGCAAACCACCATGTATTCAATGTATTCTGGTCACCATATCCAGTGATCTGGCCCACGCAAGTTGTATCGTTATCGATGTGTACGTTTGTCCATGTACGGCAACCCATTGACTGACATTCGCATCCGTTGAGTTGCATTGGAGGCTGACCGGTACCGGGATCACTTTCATCATACAACGGGGTATTCACATCGTCAGAGATATTCGTATCGTCATAGTAAAGCAGATCCGTGGAAACCCCCGGGCAAATAGGTCTTACCGTTTCAACACAAAAGCCAAATTTTAACAACTCGACGTCATAAGCAGCATAGTGTTGAACACCCTGAGAGTAGCGGATGATCGCGGGCAATGATTCACCAAAACCTAAGGGTGATCCATCTCCTTTGAGTCCATTCCAATTAATACATACGGTATCTGCAACATCAAGAATGACTGCGAGAATGACGTCTGTAGTATCGTCGGTAAAAATTCCGTCACCGGTAAAATCCAGAATGATCTCAATCTGTCCGGGCTGTGTAATACCCACATTGAAGCAAAATGTATCTACTACGCATTGGACGCCAAGCAATGCAACTTCTCCACAGACACTCGTAGATGAAGGAAATTCAATTTCGTCCGGCTCATTAACGAAGACCATATGAACTGCAGCGTTTGCAGTAGAATCTGCATTATTTACAGACATCCGGTCCAGGAGTACATTGCCGGTATTACTAGGTCCGCGGTCACCGAATGCCACAGTAAATTGCAAGCCTTGAAAACCTGAACTGTCAAAATCAATTTTCGAGACGAATCCATCTGTGGTATAAGAGAAGAGAACACCATTGAACGAGCGATCAAACTGACACTCAGGAGGAGTATTTGGATTGATCGGTGGAGACACAAAAGCCCAGTTTAGTGACCAGAGTCGTCCTTGTTGCTCTAAGCCTCCACTAACCACTGTAAAATCAAAATATTTCAGATTGATCTGATCTCCTGGATCTGCAACATTGCAATCGGCATTGTCTGTAAACTCGATAGAGAAGTCTCCATTCATCGTGGGAATAAAAGTTGAATAAGGCTCGGTCCCTGTATCGTATCCATTGATTGGATCAAGCACGTCAGGTCCGCTCGTTGCGAGAAGCCATGAATCCGCATTTGCGTTACCGGAATTGACTGAGAATGGTCCGTGTACTGTATCGCCATTTGGGGCAATAATTCTGATGCAATATGTTCCTAACCCACCAATACCATCTGGAAAACCAAAATCATCATACTCCCGGGATAAACCGATGTATACTGTTTCCGTGCCGAAATCCTGGATACGAATGTTCATCCTCGACACAACAGAACCACCGTACTCAGCAAAGTTTCCTGTACTGTCGGCATTCGTGTGGAGCATCACGATACTCGTGTCACCAGCCGCTACAATTGGCGATAGTTGCTTGGAGCCTTCTGCACGAGACGTGAAGAAGGAGAGCATGCAAATGGTGAAAATACCGCAGCATGCAGATGTTTTTAGGAATCTGGTCATGGGAAAAAACTCAAAGTGGTTAGTAAAATTCTTTTCGTAAAATTCATTCATTGTGTAATACACATTAGACGTTAGATTAGGCAGTTGCATGTGCAAAAGCCAAAATCAGCCGTGAAAAGGGGTGACTCTTCGGAGGGGTAATTGCAAAGATCGTTCCAAAAGGAGGCGATCAGATCAAACGGGGGGGATGGGTGAGAAAAGACGATGCAAGTATAAAGAATATCAAATAAAACCACTCTATCCACAGCAAACAAATGCTATTTCTACCCTATGATCAATTGAGCTCAACGGTAATAAACTTCGTTACTTTAGCAGCTATCAACTGTCTTCGAAAATGAATTGTAGACCATATAACTATTTATTCCCTCTAACTCTGATCGGTTGCATTCTAAGCTCATGCCAGGAGCAACATGTATCACCCGATACGATAATTCATCATGCAAGAATTTATACAGTGAATGAGGAAATGCTGTGGTCAGAGGCAATGGCGATTAAAGACGGAAAAATCACAACCCTTGGCACGAACGATGAAATACTCGCATTGAAAGGACCAACAACGGAAGTGATTGATGCAAGTAACAATTTCCTTATGCCTGGGTTTATAGAAGGCCATGGTCACTTCCCAGGTTTGGGTAGCAGCCTTCTGGATCTCAATTTGATGCAATCGCAAACTTGGGAGGAAATTGTTGCTGCTGTTGCGTCTAAAGTAAAGACATCAAAACCAGGAGAATGGATTGTCGGACGAGGATGGCATCAGGAAAAATGGAACTCAACTCCTCAGTCAAATATCCTTGGCTATCCATATCACAATGCACTGAGTGAGGTGTCACCCACGAATCCCGTCTTGCTTGAACATGCGAGCGGACATGCGTTGTTTGCAAATAAAGTGGCAATGGAGGCTGCTGGTGTCACCATTGAAACAGCCGATCCACAAGGGGGCCATATCGTCCGTGGTGATGGCAACGAAGCAATCGGCGTGTTTGAAGAAAATGCACAAGACATTATCGGAGATGCATATCAGCAGTATCTGATGACGATATCAGAGGAAGAAATAGCATTAAAATGGCACACGGGAATAAGACTTGCACAGGATGAATGTCTGAAAAAAGGAATTACTTCTTTCCAGGATGCGGGATCAAGCCTGGAAGAAATCAACAGGTTTGCTGATATGGCGAGTGCTGGCAAACTTGACATTCGTCTATGGATGATGATCCGGCATACTTCTGAATATCTCAACGACAAGCTTTCAGAATATCCGAAAATCGGTTTGGGAAACAACTTCTTCACTTCCAGGGCACTTAAAATCTCTATTGATGGTGCTCTGGGATCTTATGGCGCCTGGTTGCTGGAGCCTTATGAAGACAAGCCGGGATTCATTGGACAAAACACTTCATCCGTTGAAGAATTATCGAGGCTGGCAGACCTGTGTGCCAAGTACGGATTGCAACTATGCACACATGCAATTGGTGACCGCGCAAATCGCGAAGTCCTGAACCTCTACGAAAAGAAAATTGCCCAACATACACTGGCGAAAGATGTGCGCTGGCGAATTGAGCATGCACAACATCTCAGCACTGATGATATTCCAAGATTTGCGCAGCTGGGAGTGATTGCTTCCATGCAGGGTATTCACTGCACATCGGATGCACCCTTTGTTGCAAAACGCCTGGGTGACACACGGGCAAAGGAAGGTGCTTATGTATGGCGGAGTTTGTTGGAGAGTGGTGCAATTGTGGCGAATGGTACCGACGCACCGGTCGAGGATGTAGACCCCATCGCTTCTTTTTATGCTACTGTGACACGCAAGCGGATTGACAATGGATTGGAGTTTTATCCAGAACAAAAACTCACACGTGCCGAAGCTATCTATTCATACACGATGGCAAATGCTTATGCTGCATTCGAAGAAAACATCAAAGGCTCAATAGAGCCAGGTAAATACGCAGACATCATCATCCTGAACAAAGACCTGATGTCATGTACCGATGCTGAAATTCTTGAGACTCACGTGATGATGACAATTGTGAACGGCGCGATCAAGTATCGTCAACAAGGATTTTAACAAACACGCTGAGGTAAATAAATCTCTACTGATCTATTAACCCTTACTTATTATTCCCGCTACTTGTACGCTGTTGGTAAAACTGCATTTTACCATTGTTATTTGCAATCACAAGAATCGGATCAGACTTTCCATTAAGCAATAACGCATTCCGCACATCGTGATATGCAAGAATTCCAGTCTGAGAAGGATGGACATAGTCAAAATTCAAACCTTCGGATGAAAGCAAAAGATTTCCAATACCTGCATCGCTGCGCGTAGTTTCTACTTCACGATTGTAATAATTACCAGCGAGAAAGAGATCGGGCTTGCTATCACCATTGAAGTCGGATATCACGATGCCATAGACAGGCGCGATCTGTGCTTCATTTCTGAAAGGATGAAAACGAAATTCACCATTGATATTTTCAAAGATGCCACTGGCAAATGTCCGTGCATGGAGTTCCAGAGATCCTTCCATTCTTCCTTCAAGCACCTTATCTATTGTCGCCTGTGCAAAGTCAGAATAGGATGCAAATTTCGCTTTCACAAATGGCATTTGCTGTGAAGAACATTCGCGTCCACGAACAGGGTAACATAGTCCATCATGCTTATCATAATATCCGAGATAGACATCATTTGAACCATTGCCATCAAAATCATTCACGAGCATTTTAAAAGGCTTGTCGGTTTCGGCGCTGTATTTCAGATTCATACCACAGTTCCCTGCGATCAGGTCCATATCGCCGTCTCCATCAAAATCCACGGGCGCAATACGATTCCACAACCCTTCCGATTTTTCCAGACCGGATGCGTTGCTCTCCACAAACTTGTCTTCATTCCACTGAAACAATCGAATAGGCATCCACTCCCCTGCTATGACCAATTGAAATTGCGCTCCAGTCAACGGAACCCAACTGGCATCAGTCACCATTCCAAGAAATCCAGAATCCGGCAACGCTTCACGGCCAATATCTTCATACTTACCATTGATATTTCTCAATAACAAACTTCTTGGCGTGCGTCCATACTGACCAGGAACCTGCCGAGCACCGACAAATAAATCCATGTCATTGTCACCATCAAAATCCATAGGTACTGCTACCGAAGTACTTTCTGAAATCTGTGGCAGTGAAGCACTCTTCGAGTAATTCCCCTTACCATCATTCAGATACAGGCGATCCTGATAAAGGTTGGAGTTGAGATCAAATTCATTGCTTCCGCTACATACATACAAATCCATGTCCCTATCACCGTCGACATCAAAGAAAGTAGCACAGCCATCCTCATAAGCAGCATCATCCAAAAATGAATTATTCTTGAATTTCAATAATGTTCCCTCGAAATTTTGAATGTACAATGTGCCAGAGTTGCCCGCTGACCCACCTACGTATAGGTCATCGAGCTTATCACCATTCACATCTGCCTTTGCGATCACAGGACCAAGTGTGGACAACTTATAGGGCAAAAGGATCTCCCGTGCGTAGTCATCGAATATACTTTCATGATAAGAGATGGAATCCAGATTCTTTACTTCAATAAAAACTGTCACGACGGGTTCTGCAGATTTCTCTTTCTTTCTCGCGTCCGAATAATGCGCTACGATAGTCTGATTCGCACGTACGTTTTGCATTGCCAATACATGGCCATCGGGCCACTCGATTGTCACTTCTTCCGCCATTGTACAACCAGCGAGTCCAAAATGCGCGATCGGTTGGACAGAAGACATATATCCTCGTATTGGCGATATATCTCCTACATATTTCTTGTCACCGCATGATATCGTCACCTTGGCGTTGATACCTTTGGAATTCTTGCCAGGCCCATCCACACGAACAGTCAGATAATTATTGATTTTCAGATCATTCACCTGACTCGCGTAGATCATTACCGGGTCGTTTGTATTGTGAATAATCACATCCAGGTCTCCGTCGTTGTCCAGATCACCATATGCTGCACCTTGAGTCCATGTCTCATCCGTAAGGCCCCAGGCATCAGCGACATTCGTAAATGTGAGATCACCATTGTTCCGATACAAATAGTTCTTAAGCTTTTTGGCCGGAGCGAGTTTTGCAATTTCAAACAGGATCGCGTGCATATCAGCCGAAGTATCCTGACTTTGAAGCATCCGCGTGCGTTTTATGTTGTAGTCTTTATTCCGCACATCCTTCATCTGCCCATTTCCTACAAACAGATCCCTCAGCCCATCATGATCTGCATCGATGAAAAACGCAGCCCAACTCCAATCTGAATGAGACACTCCTGCGAGTTGTGCGATTTCAGAGAACGTTCCATTCCCATTGTTCAATTGCAGAGTATTGAACATGTATTGATGATGATAGCCATGATTCACAAGTTTCCAGAAATAGGCAGGATTCATCCCACTCATGTTGGTCTTATTCCGATAATGATCCTCCGCCACCATGTCCGCCGTGAAAATATCCATGAATCCATCATTATTCATATCAGCGATGTCTGTCCCCATACTGAAATTGCACAGATGCCTCATCGCGTCGTGAATAACATTTTTGAACGTACCATCGCCCTGATTGATGTACATAAAATCAGGTTCTTCATAATCACATGCCACATAGATATCGGGAAGCATATCCCCATTGAGGTCGCTTGTACTCACACTGAGTGTATAGCTGTAGTTACGAATACCAGCCTGTTGAGTGACATCCACAAAAACTTCGCCGTCATTCCTATACAACCTGTCAGTAAATTTAAAGTCAGCGATCCCCCTAAGTTTTGGCCTCTCATAGAGGGAGCTTGGGGGTTGGTTGCCGACATAGAGATCGAGATCGCCATCGATATCAAAGTCAAAGAAATTCGCCATTACACTGTAGCCTGAGTCAGCAATGCCCAGTTCCTTACCACGCTCTTTAAAAGTGCCATCCTTCTGGTTTTCGTAATACAAGTTGACACGCTTCGCCGCATCATCATAGATGTGCTTGCATAAATAAATGTCATCCCATCCATCACCATTCACATCTGCAATGGACACTCCGGATGTCCATGAGTCTTTTTCCGCAATACCTGCAATCCTGGTAATATCCTCGAAACGCATCCCTCCTTTGTTTATATACAATCTATCCTGGACAAGGTTTCCTGCGAGATACATGTCCAGCAACCCATCATTATTGACATCAAGAAGTCCGACACCTCCTCCCGTCATGACGTTATCAAATAATACTGTATTGAAATGAATACTCTCCGCAATTGAATTTGTAAAATCAACGCCTGATTCAGTGGCCGGGATTCTTTTATAAAGTTGATACTGAGTGGTATCGGCATCCGAGATACGCTGATTTTGACTACAACCAGATAGGACAAGAATTAGGATGGCAACAGGGAAATGTTTAATCATTTTTAAGGGGATACTTAAGATCCAAATTTACATAAAACATGGTTTCAAAGATCGATAAAATGCCACAACGGGGCTGATTGGTTAGGTTTTTTGGAATATTTCTCTATCTTAGTTCACCTTCTATTTACACATAACTACAGAAACCGATGAAAAAGAAATGTCTGGATTGCGGAACTGAAATCCTAGGGCGTACAGATAAAAGATTCTGTTCTCCCGAATGCAGAACTAATTTTTATAATCGTGTCAATAGTGACAAGACAAACTTCATGCGCAACATCAATAATATTCTGCGCAAAAACAGGCGCATCCTGGAAAAGTACAATCCCGATGGGAAATCCAAAGTTCATAAATCCAAGCTGCTGGATGATGGATTTAAGTTGAGTTACTTCACAAATATCTATCAAACTAAATCGGGTAAAACCTATTACTTCTGCTACGAGCAGGGCTACCTTGCCATTGATAATGACTGGTATGCACTTGTAGTCAGGCAAGAATATGTGGACTAGTTTCAATACCTGGACAATCAACGCATTGAACTATAAAAGAATATCGATCAAGGAAAAATGAACATGCGTGAAGCGCTCCTTTTACATACCCGGCAGTGAAAGACTGGCTCATTTGTTTGAATTTGCACGGACTATGCGCACAGGATAATCGGCCTCGAGAATACCTTTTCGTAAGTTCTCCAGTTTCCGTTTTATAAGTCTGCGTTTGATTGGCTTGATACGCTCTGTAAACAGGACGCCTTCAATATGATCATATTCATGTTGTATGACACGAGCAGAGATTCCATCAAAGACGATGTTATGTTCATGAAACGTTTCATCGAGATAGCGCAGATGAATTTTCTCCGGACGCTCAACATCCGCTCGAATCTGAGGAATACTCAGACAACCTTCTTCGTATTCCCATAGCTCACCCCCTTCTTCAATCTTTTGGGCGTTAATGAATACTTGTTTGATCCCTTTGAAATCCCTTTCTTCCTCTTCCAGTTGAGTTGTATCAACAACAAATACACGAATAGAACGACCTATCTGTGGAGCAGCGAGACCTACGCCTTTCGCCTGGTACATGGTTTCCCACATATCCTTAATTAACTCTGTAAATCCTTGATAACCAGAGTCGATGGCATCAGCTTTACGCTTGAGTACCGGTTGTCCATAAATATAAATGGGTAAAATCATGTGGTATTTACATCATTCAAATGGCCAAGATACTCCTGCAGGATTAATACAGCACTGACTTTATCTATAAGAGATTTGTCACGACGCTTCATTTTTTTTAAACCCGATTTCAGAATCAATTCGGAGGCCCTTCGCGATGTCATGTGCTCATTTTGAAACATAATCGGAAGCTCGGGAAAATGGATTTTGAGCTGGTCTACAAATCTTTCGAGTGATCTACGAGTATCCGTATTCTCTTCTCCGGGCAGACCGCAAACAATCGATTCAACTTTTTCTGACTTCATATAGCTAATCAGAAAATCAATGACATCCTCTGTTTTTAAGGTAGTCACGGGGCTTACAATGATCTTCAATGGATCTGTCGCGGCAATGCCTGTGCGTCGAGTGCCAAAGTCTATTCCAAGAATTCTTGCCATAAGGATAGAGACAAAGATAACCAGCCGTGCATTTTAGGTAATAGCTATATAGTGAGGATTTCGGTATCAAATCACTACATCACAAAAAAAAGAACCCCCTCCACTCGAAAGTGAAGAGGGGTCCCATCCCAAAAACAGTAAACTCTTATGAAAAAAACGAAACTGCTATTCTATCCGAATCATCTTCCTTGTTGCAGAAAACTCATCGGTTCTTACCTGGCAATAGAGTACGCCTCTTGCTGCCAGGTCTCTGATCTCCACATTATTTCTTCCGGCGCGAGCATCTACAATACGCTCATCTACAATTTGTCCAGTGACATCATAGATTGTGATCGTTGCTTCAGAAGCACGTGGCGTGATGAAACTCACTGTAGTGAACTCTGTGAATGGATTTGGACTATTCTCGAGAAGTTCAAACTCAGGTGCAACCGGAGTTGCGACCAAAGGATCTGCAAACTTCAAACCGATATCCAGTACCTCACCCAGCTCATTATAAGCTTCTGCAGCTGTGGCATCAGAACTTACATGTAAGCTCTTGCTCAAGACACCTGAAGAAATCGCACGGAATTGCAATGTGAAGAGCGTATTTCCCTGAGTCAAAGAATGTGGTTTCACATCCGACCAACTCGTAGTAATGACACCCTTCTCAGCACCGCTTGTATTGAAATGGTCGTCAGAAACGATCACCTCACCAGGGACAAATGATACATACTCCATGATAGCAGGATCGAAGTTCAGCGTAAACTGGTACCCTTCTACTACCATTTCTGTACTTGCCTGGATTGCAACTTCAAAGACCTCACCTGCCGCAAGTTGACGGTCCTGAGTTAGCAATGTGATTGCGCCAGGATTCGAACGCGTGGTCACATTATTTAAGTTGGCAATGACCGTGTTATTGACATCACCTACTTTGATACCGACAAAATCCACATTCGACATCGTCGTACTGAACGGCGCAATCTCATAGGATTCCGCAAAAGGCTCGTTGAGCGGGTTTGCAGGATCAGTAAAGTCATAGCTCGCATCTACAAAGCGCCAGGAAGTATTCTCTGGTACTTCATCGATAATGCCAAGGATCAATCTGCGCAAAGTGACGATATCAATTGCACTGATAGTATTGGACTTATTCGCATCTGCAGCAATCATCTTATATGGACTTTGTAATGGCTGCATACCCAGTAAGTGCTTTTGAATCTGAATCAGATCGAGCGTTGTGACGCCATTTTTCCAATCAGTGTTTTTTGCAGGCATCACATGATAAGTACCACCCAAAGGCATCGTTGGGAAAGCATAGTCCCCTGATCCGTTTGTTGCTACTGGTACAAGACCGCTACCTGAAAGAGTGACAACTACATCCTTGACATCCTGTGTAAACTCTGTCGAAACCTGACCAGAGATACTACCCGTAAGTTGTGGTCCATCTTCGCAGACATTATTATTGTCCTGAATATCGATTGTGGTATTACAGAATGCCTGCTCACCGAGCACGCGGTCTGTTACCCAAATCTCCACTGCCTGCAATCCAACATCGTTGCAAGTGAATTCCATACTCTTGTGTGTAGTATCAGGCGAGAATGAAAACGTCACAGGATATCCGCACGCATGGAACGATGATGCATCAAAATCAATCGCCCAAATGACTACCATACCCCAATCTGCTTCACCATCATTGTCCGTATCCACTGGCATCAGGTCAGCAGACAGAAAATGACAAACCGGAGTAGGTGGCTTGCAGGACAAAATCTCCACGATCTGCTCACGCACTGTCTCAGCGCCACATCCGTTTTCAAAAGAATATATAATGCGGTGTATGCCAATCGGCAGAAATCTTGATGCATTGATCAATGGTCCGAAGCCAGAATTTGCACTATTGATAGTCCCATCATTGAAGAGATCAATTTGATAAGACCACCTGAGCTCAGCATCAGGAGTGCAATCGTCATGTCCACGCTGGATCAATTCAATAAAGAGGTCATCACAATTGAATTCATTGCACACAGAAATAATATCCTGATCTGTCAGGAACTCAGGAGCATCGGTAGTTAATACCTTGATGACCTGCTTGTATTCCCAATATCCATAGTACCCACCAAAACCATCAGGACCGTATTGGCACCAATCTATCACTCTCCAGGTACGTAAGATCTTGAGGCAGGCACCTCCTACAAATTCAAACACAAGATCTTCATAGTTTACCCCGATCAGATCACAGTCATCTTCGAATATGATCGGTTCACCTGTTGCTTCGGGTTCGGTATCTGCACCGCAACCAAATACATCTATATCACAAGGCCAGATAACCCCATCATCGTAAAAATTGATGCAAGTTTCATCGAGGATTTCGAATGGGTGGAAGTTCTGAATCCAGATATATTGATTGCAACTGGCGGTACGTCCTCCCGGATCTCTTGCGACGAATGTCCTAATGACATACCCGATTCCACAATTATTTAGGAAAGGTATGTAGCTCTCAGTGATAGTGACATCACAATTGTCTTGTGCAAGTCCATCCAGACCTATACAGACAAATCCAAAAACATCCGCATTATCATTGGTCGGGTCAAACACGCATATCACTTCACGATCGGCTGGATCAGTACGTATTGAACCGAAGATGGATAGATTGGTCAGGTCAAAGTCATAGTCACAGCTTATCGTAATGTCATCCATGCAATCAATGACTGGTGGCAATTTGTCCTGAACCTCGATCTCAACCATACAAGTGTTGGTATTTCCACTCGCGTCTGTGACACGTAACTCGATCATGATCGGACCGTCACCCACGTCACAGCATGCAAAAGGAACATATGTATGCAAGGTCGTCCCGGCATCATTACTATTTACAATGCCATTCGGAATTTCATCAATGCCTCCACCTGCGGTAGTCCAGTCGAAATCAATACAGGATAACATACGGCGAGCCAGAAATGTGACAGGACCACATTCATCATAGCTACCATCGTCAAAAACCGAAGCCGGTACAAGAGTGAGTCCATGATCGTAATCATTTGTCAGGGCAACAATCGTATGCTCATCACAAACAGGCACCGGAGCGGTAAGATCCTGAACTGTAATCGTCCATGTACATTGAGTGCTATTAAAGCACTGATCATATGCAGTATATGTAATGACATTTACACCAACCGGAAGTTGAACATATATCCCATTTGAGGGCAGAATGTTTGCTGCAAATCCAAATGGATAAGAAGCAGAAACCTGAATCACATTATTACAATTGTCATCTACCTCAGGCACTGGCAAAAAAACCGTTGCCTCGCACTCGACTGTACTCGTAGAAACAGTGATGTTGTCCGGGCATTCCAGGATAGGTCCTTCATCATCCACAAGTTCTATCAACTGAATATAGATCACGCTGTTTTCTCCAGAGCAATGCCATTCGAATGCAGTCCACATACGCATCACTTTCTTCACGCAGCCACCAGGACTGATGATCACATCTTCATAAAAGATCTGCGCGTTGCACTCATTGATGAAGTTGGGGTAGATAGGTACACCATCGATTGTCGGGACACCTGCTCCGCCGGGGAATGGTGGTCCTACCGGTGCAGCATCAGGTATGCCATCAGCGGGATTCACATCAAGGAAGGGTGCATCACATTCTAATGCATTACCCGTAAGGATAGACAATGAATCGGGCCAATCGATGAGGTCAAAGTCAATGCGCTCCAGATAAAGCACTTCAGTACAAGTATCTGCGTAGTTGCCTGAAGCATCTACAGCAGTATACGTACGTTCCAACCTGCGAATGAAATCAGGATGGCAGAGTGGAGTGATCGTTTCACTCAACAAAATGATCTGTGCACCACCTGGGCAGTTCTCGATGAGATCTGGCACTGGAAACACGATTGCTTCCAGACAATTCACAACACATTCGGGTGTGACTTCGTCCGGACCTACAGGTGGACAATTACAAGATACCATTGGAGGCAACTTGTCTTCCACAGTAATATAAGACCAACATGACTGGCCAGAGTTTTCATCGAAAACCGAAGCAATCAATGTCAGTCCACGTTCAGCTTCCGTCACAATTGGTGACGTCGGGATTGTATCACCAGCCAATGTCAGGACATGGACAGAAAAATCTCCGCCCGGACACTGTGATGTATCAGCCAACATTGACGTGACGATTTCCGCCAGACACTGTTGGTCTAGTGAGACCTGCGCACCGTGACATGCAAGCACGCATGATTGAGCGGTAGCGCGTGGTAAAAAAGCAGCTAACACAAGAGCTACTGTCAGGAGGGCTTGGGACAACGTTTTGCGTATCTCATTACAATGCCCATCTCTCCCCAATGAAACCGTAGTTTTCATTTGCAACATGAGACCTTAATTTTAGTTAATCAAAAAATCCTTATATGCACATGGGATGGATTAGTGTCAAATGACACGTTTCCAGCATGTTACTCACAAAATCGAATGGGATTCGGTAAGGAATCCTCCGGTAGGTTCTATTATCCGGAGGTTGGTCGGGTTGTTCTCTCTTTGGTTCGGTCGAGGATATATAAAGATATATTCTAATCCTTATACTCCTTTTTTACAAGTGAAAACAGTTGATGCTTTTCACTAATACGATACAAATATAGAATACCTTTAATATGTTAGTCAGTCGCAGGGTGGGTATTTATTAGATTAAAGAATTTCTTAAAGTGTAATTGCCTGTATTTCAATCTAATTAATAAGTAATTGCCTTCAAAAAAATATCCCCCCGGGGTCTAAAACCCGAGGGGACTGTCATCATCCGTTGATTTATCCTGTTTTCCACAGCAGGTGCTACGATGCTCTTTCGGACTTAATCCAGTAAAATCATCTTTCGTGTTCCACGGAAGTGATTAGTAGATATAGTATAGTAGTACATTCCCCCACGCTCCAGGTCTTCAGAGCTAAGTACAAATTCATAATATCCGGCGTCTACTTCCTTAGACTGCTTATGCACAAGCCTGCCGTCATACGAATACACTTCGAGTACTACACCAGATCTTTCAGGGACCTGTACCGGTATTAACGTCCCCTCAGTAAATGGATTTGGAACATTCTGAAACACAACAAAGTCAAGATCCCGTATTTTTCCGTCAATAGCGAGTCTTACCGGCAGGACTTGCTCCGCACCTACCCCATATGCTTCTGGCGCCAGTGTATTCTCTGCCATACCTAGTAAATCGGACAATTGCACATTCTCAATCGCTCGTAGCGAAATATAAAAAAGAACTTCCCCGGGTGCGATCGCCCGCGCTGATGGTTCGTGCCACAATGTGCTAATCAAACCCAATTCAACTTGATTGAGGCCAAACCATTCTATGTCAAGAAATCCGTCCGATGACACAGAGATTCCCTCAAACACTGCCTTATTGATATCGAATTGAAGGGCAAACTGATAACCCACCAGGTCATGATAATTGTTGACTGTGACCGGTATCTCCAGAGTTTCTCCAGCTTTCATGAACCTATCCTCAATAGCCAAAATCATTGCATTTGAAGAACGGACTTCTACTTCTTCATCCTCCGGCTGAAGTAAAAAGACGGTATTATTTACATCACCCACTTTTACCCCAACAAAGTCCATATGAACCATATGCTCCATAATAGGAGCAAAACTCATTCTCTCCGGAAATGCGTGGGCCCAAGGATTCTGAGAGTCCGGGAATTCATAGTGTGCATCTACGAATCTCCAGGACGTATTCTGTGTGAAGGCCGGAATTTGATCAAGCAGTAATCGGCGTAACTCAAGCAGATCCGATATCGTCACCGACCCGCTATTATTTGCATCAGCGGCAATCAGTTTATATGGTGTGTCAATCTCCCTGATCCCAAGAAGATGCTTCTGAATAGCGGCAAGGTCCAATGTGGAGACTCCATACTTATGATTCACGTTCCAGAATGGCGTGATTTCGTAGCTCGAGCCCATCTCAAGATCACGGTAAACATAACGTCCGCTCGAAGATGTGGTTACCGTTTGCATGGTCGGTTCTGAAATCAACACAGGGACATTTTGAATCATTGCTCTGTTTTCTCCGAATATCTCACCGGTGACTGTGAGACCATTACCGCAGAAATCGGTAGGATCTCTAAGATCAAGATCTCCCCGACAAGTATCCAATGGATTGCCATTGAGGTCGAAGAAATATATCGTTACAGGTTCTACCGAACCAGCATGTTGACAATTGTAGGTATTTATAGTATCAAATGGATCTGTTGGAGAGAAGCTTACCAGAAAATCATCCAGCGTAGTACAACTACCTGCTATGAATTGGATGAACTGTTCAGGCATTACATCTATTTCCAATTCTTCAGGCAAAAACGTAATGAGCTTAATACATGTGATGATCGCAGGATTGGGATCTATCACTGTAACATTCACCTCCATGGTACTAATGTTTCCACAACCGTCTGTACTCGTAAATATTACAGTAGTCGTGCCAACTGGAAAGTTGCCGCTGGCATTTGCACCGCCTGCATTGAAATTGTTTGTGATCGGTGT
>JANNQA010000095.1:0-8821 GCA_031400515.1 Bacteroidota bacterium | reverse complement strand
GTAATTTGGACTTTTAAATTTGTATTTAATACAATCGATATGCTCCATTTTTTTTTGTTTTATCTCAAATTCTAACTCTCTCACCCTCTCAAAATACGCCCTTTCCCTCGCGCAGAATCTCCGGCTTTTCTCCCGTCAAATCAACGACCGTACTCGGCTCAAACGTCCCTGGTCCTGAATCAATTACCACGTCGACAAGTTTTCCGTATCCATCATGTATCTCTTCGGGATCACTATAATATGCGTGGAACTCATCTTCAGAACGCAGCGAAGCGGTGAACAATGGTTTGCCAAGAGCTTTGATGATCGACATCGATACATTATGATCCGGGATACGAACACCAATAGTCTTGCGCAAGGTTTTGAGATGCGATGGAAGTTCGTTGCTGATGCCGAGAATAAATGTAAATGGTCCCGGCAGATGTCTTTTAAGCAATCGATATTGTGGCGTGCTTGTCTGGGCAGTGTACTTTGCTACCTGGCTCAAGTCCTCGAAGATCATACTAAACTTTGCTTTGGCCGGTGCGACTTTTTTTATCCTGCATATTTTCTCAAAAGCTGATTTTTGATCAACAGCACATGCAAGTGCATAGACAGTATCAGTCGGATAGATGATGACACCGCCATCATTCAGGATGTCTACGATTTGTTTTACACGACGTTCTGATGGAGTTTCCGGATGAATTTTGATAAGCATGGTTTGATGAAGGTACTCCTTTGTTAAAACGTGTAGCTGCCTTTCAAAAAACCTTGTTTGCAAACTTCAAAAAACTTCTCCATCGCTTCCTTCTTCTTTTTATCAAACTTAAAACTGATATTCTTCTTCAGATAATCCCGCAAGACTGCTTCATCCATTCCCGGTGGAAAATTCAGATGATCAATATTGCGAATTCCCTCCGCAAAAGCAGTGTTCAGACTTTGTACTACTTCATCTTCGATCTTATTTCTCGAAACCCAACAAGCAAATGCAAACGGGAGCCCCGTCAAATACTTCCAACTCTGGCCCAGATCGGTACGATAAGCGAATTCCTTCTCTTTCTGGAAGCAGATGTCGCCGATACACAGAAATCCGGGTGAAACCGGCAAAAGCGGTGAAACCGGTAAACCCGGTAAAAACTCGATGCTTAAGTGCCAATATTCCTTGTTGAGAATCTGAGCAAGCAGATTCGATGTACGCGACTCTGGAAAAAGCACAACATGCGTCAACTCCGAAAGGGGTTTGTGCGAATAGATACTTACCGTCCTCACCGGACCATCGCACCCGATGCAGTAGTCCGTGATCACATGATATCTTTCTAGTTCCGGTAATGCACCTACCGGACACAAGGCGATATCCACCTCTCCGTTTTGTAACAACTCTGCACAGCGTGCGGGATGCGCGAGGACAACATCCACCATCTCCCGAAGCATTGGCTGCTGAAGGCCATAGAGGAATGGCAACGTATTAACATAGCTGACTGCGGCGATGCGATACTTCATGGTTCTTAGCTTCTGGCGTCTAGCTTCTGGCGTCTAGCTTCTGGCTATGGATTGAGGACTGAAGACTGAGGACTGAAGACTTATTCTATGCTCAATTCTGCGACGACTGAATAACCGGCAATGAGACATACCCTTTGTAAAGACTATCTTCCTCGAAGGTCACATCCTTGTAGTCCTTAATTACACCATATAGCGTATCTCTTTCAATTGGATGACGACCTACACGGCGGATCATATTGACCAACTGTTCTGTGGTGAGAGATGGATGCTGTTCTTCAGCGCCTGCCATGGAGTAGATTTTGGTCGTATCATCGATCGTGCCATCGATATCATTGACTCCAAAGGCCAGTGATAATTGTGCAGTCGTCCGACCGATCATTGGCCAATACGCTTTGAGGTGATCGAAATTGTCCAGATAGATGCGGCTGATCGCATAGTTGCGCAGATCTTCTATCGGATGTGATTCAATGATGTGAGACATCTGATTACCCTGATTACGGAACTTGAGCGGAATGAATGTCTGAAATCCGCCTGTCTCATCCTGGAGTTTTCTGAGTTGTTCAAGATGATCTATCCGATGGACATATTTTTCTATGTGGCCATAGAGCATCGTGGCATTCGACTTCATGCCCAGTCCATGCCAGATCCGGTGTATCTCCAACCATTCTTTCCCAGTACACTTGTCACCAGCGATTTCCTTACGTACGTCCGGATGAAAGATCTCCGCGCCTCCACCTGGAAGCGAACCTACACCGACATCTTTCATCATCTGCATGCCAGCAGCATAGGAGATTTTTGCTTTCTTGAAAATGTAGTGATACTCAACAGGTGTGAGCGCCTTGATATGCAGATCGGGTCTATGTGCTTTGATATGTCTGAAAAACTCAAGGTAGAAGTCAAGATCATATTGCGGCATGACACCACCTACAATATGCACTTCCGTCACAGGCTGGTAATCGTATTTTTTCACGATGTCCATCATTTCATCCATTGACAGTTCCCACCCTTCTTCACGCTTCCTGATTTTTTGAGAATAAGAACAGAACTTACAATCATAGACACAAATGTTGGTTGGTTCGATATGGAAGTTTCTGTTGAAGTAAGTGTTGTCCTCGTGCTTGCGTTCACGGATGAGATTGGCAAGATGCCCGACAAAGGACAGGGTTGCTTTATCAAAAAGCAATACTCCTTCCTTCGGAGTGATACGTTCACCGTGGTAAACTTTCTCTGCAATCGTCTTCAGTTGCGGAATTGACTTCCGGCCTGCATCTAGATATTCTGGAGGTGTGTCTTTCACTGGAAAATCAGGTTGATCAAATTCTGGGCATTTACACTATTGTCGAACCGCGGTAAAAGTAATGATTCCCGGCACTTGATATCATCTAATGTCACGGGCTGATCTTTGAGCTTGCGCATCAATGTCTGGAGCTCTTTACGATTGCCAAAAGCATGCGTGATATTCTCAAGGTGCTCACCTTCTACAATGCTGCGTTGCACAAGAACATGTCTGCCAGAAAAAAGCGCGTTGAGCAGTTTGATCTTAAAACCGGAAGGATTCTCGGAGTGCACGACATGCATCTGAGCTTCTTGTTTCAGTTGGCGCATCGTCTCAGCAGAAACATCTGGCATGAGACGAATGTTGCTAAGTTTCTGCAATATTCGGCGCATTTTTTCAGATGGTGATTTCCCTGCAATCACGCAAGGAATCCCTTCCTCACTTGCAGCGATTGCAACCTCAATTGCCGCACGTGCATTGTCAAGAATTCTAAAATCACCATGCACAAGAACATGTCCGCCAACCCCTGGTGATATAATGACAGTATCGAATCCATGAAATGGCGGCAAATGATGCACATGCGCATGACGCTTGCTGAAATAGGCTGTATCGGAATGTGAAATCGGAAGTATGACCTGAGCGTGTTGAAAGACGTGATCTTCATATCTCTTCAGCTTGGCACTTTCACTCCGGAAATACATCCTCTTTAACGGATTGGGTTCATGCTCCGCGAGATAGTGGTAGTATCCCCATTCGATATTATGCATACGGACAAGTCTCAGGCGATTGACTAGTGATTTCTCACCAATAAAGGCACAGGTATGAATGCCTTCAAACAGGATCGGGCTCTCATCTTTGAGGAGGTTGTGCAACAGTTGAGGATCCTCTCTGCTGCGAACGATAAACGGTCGGCTCCCAATGGCATTTTTCAACGTCATCGCACGCTTATAGTAATAGACTTTATCACAGTATTTCTCCAATTCAGGGGCGGCGGCCCTGGTGCCATACAGGAAGCAATGCATTGTCACCCGGATCCCAAGTTCCTTTAATGCGCGCAGCCGATAGAATTCATCGATTGCACCACCGTAGTCCGGTGGATAGGGAATGTGAATTGAGACGATGTGCAAATGCCGCATTGCGGTAAAAATAGGTTGGAGAAATTGAATGATTGAAGAATGAATGATTCATTGAAGATTGCTTCAAACATTTCTAGTTCCTCGCATAAACCAAGAGAGCCATTGCCTGACTCAAAGTGAATGCTTAACAAACTGAAAACGTGTGTTTTGTGTCGGTGTCAGCCGTGGCTCGTGAACAATACTCCAAGCAGCAAAAGGAGCAGAAACAAATTGTCCGACTCTTCCGAACATCTGTCCGAGTGACCGGACATGATCCACCTCCACATTTGGATGAAACAATCACGTGCGCTATGAAACCAGTCACTGCACCATGCTCTAATTCCCTTCGCACACATCTCAATTTGACCTGTTTGGTGCAGTGCTGGCCTTTCCGAAAAGCGTCCGTTGCTGACGAAATCTTCATCAAAATTCTTAATGCCTTATGAAAACATTTACTGTCTTATGTATTGCTGTCATATTTGCCAGCACCTCATTGAGAGCGCAGCAGCGCTATATCGATGAGATCTTTTCCGATGTTGAAGTGGTCACCGATCAGGAATATGGTGTCAACATATCCGTCCTGATTGGAGGTCCCGAGTCACTGTTGTGTGACATCTATAAGCCTGTCGGAGATACTTTTACAAAACGGCCATTGGTAGTGGTTTTACACAATGGCACATTCCTCCCACAAGGAGCAGTTGCGCCGACAGGTGATAAAAACGATTATGGGAATGTGGAGATCTGCAGAAGACTTGCTAAACGCGGTTACGTGGCGGCATCTATCCAATATCGGAAAGGCTGGATTCCTACCGCCCAAGAAGATATTATCCGCCGCTTGACGATCATCAATGCTACGTACAGAGGGATACAGGATGTCTACGGCTTTTTGCGATATATGAACTACACAGTTGCGAATGATGGTAATCCGCATGGCGTAGATAGCGATAGAGTTGCGCTCTTCGGATTGGGTACCGGAGCGGTAATCGCACTAAACGCCGCGGCGCTGAATTCTGTTGAGGAAACTTACATTCCCAAATTTACCCATCCGATCGATGGCACTCGCTTCATTGATACAAATATGGTGGGCGATATCCATGGGATCAAACAAGCTGCAATCAACATTCCAAACTATGTAGAGTATCAAGATGACTTTCATTTTGTGTTTGGTATTGATGGCCTGGTGGGCGATTCGACATGGCTTGAAATTGGCACTTCCGTCCCTCTGTCGGTTGCCGGAGTTGTAAATCATCCCTCAACACCATATGGACTCGATCCGCAGGATATGGATATGATTAATTGCGATTTGCCAGTTTTTGCGGGTTCTGGAACAAATACATTTGTAGTCAACATCAGTGGATCTGTCTGCATTGCTGCAAAAGCTAATGACCTCGGCATTAACAATGACCTGAATAGATGTGAGTACAACGATCCAGTTTCTCAGGCAATCAGAAATAATCCACATGTCAAAGAACAGGAGCATTTGTGGGGAATTAATCTGCCAGGGTATCAGACGGGACCCTGGGAATATTGGGATTCTACATTCTGGAAGACGATTCCTTGTCTTTTCGGCGGGAGCATCCACGACTGTGCCAAGGCAACTAATCCAGATATGTCTTTGGATAAAGCCAATGCCTATATCGACACCTTACTTTGGTTTTTTGCTCCCAGGGCTGTTGCGGCCCTCAATCTTGATACAACATGTCTTGTCGCGGCATTGGGTTCTGAGCAAGTAAAGAAGCTGGAGATTATGCCAAACCCCGTTGAGGACATCCTTTACATCCGGAATCCGGGTAATGTGTGGGTTTTTCGCCTGGTCAATACACTGGGCCAAACGCTTTCTGAAACCCACTCTACCGGTGAGAATTTACTTTCCATCCGGATGGGAGACTTCCAGCCCGGACTGTTTGCCCTAAGCGCATATGCCAAAAATGGCCACTTGATCGCAAACGCGCGAGTCCTGAAAAATTGATGATAAATATTAACCAATCCCAGTACAGAATTGACATCTTTGCTCAAGTTGTCAATTCTGTATATTTTACAGGGGTCAACAGAAACATACATGAAAAGTCTGATTAGAAAAATTGCGACGGCTTTCTTGTGCCTTTGTGCTTTCGGGTTGCAAGCCCAGGAAACAATCCATGGCGAAATTCTTGATAAAAGCACGAAAGAGGCGCTTATTGGTGCCACCGTGATCATTCAGGGCACTACCAGCGGAACCACCACGGAATGGGACGGTTCTTTTCAACTCAGGGTGGATCAGATTCCAGTCACTTTGGAAATCAGCTACACTGGATTTAACACGATAACTGTGTTAATTACTGACCCAAGAGAGAAAATAGAAGTGAGGCTTGAATCCTCTTCCATTGTGATTGAGACTGTACAAATCGTTGGCAGCAGGGTATCTGAGAAGCGAAAGGAATCACCCCTGACCGTAGAATCACTCGATCTCGTTGCGATCAAACAAACCGCGTCCAATGATTTTTACGATGGACTCGGATCGCTAAAAGGTGTGGATCTGACCACTGCAAGTCTTGGATTCACGGTGATCAACACCCGTGGGTTCAATAGCACGAGTCCCGTACGCTCTTTGCAAATCATCGACGGTGTAGACAATCAGGCCCCCGGGTTGAATTTCTCACTGGGCAACTTCCTCGGCGCACCTGAATTGGATGTTTTGAAAGTCGAATTGATCCAGGGTGCGAGCTCGGCCTTCTTCGGACCCAATGCTTTTAATGGTGTGATAGATATACGCACTAAGGACCCGTTTCTACACCAGGGATTATCAGTGATGTTTAAAGCCGGCGAACGCAATATGCTAAAAGGTGAATTACGCTACGCGAAGGCGTTCAAGAATGCGTATGGTCAGGACAAGTTTGCGCTCAAAGTCAATGGCGCCTATTTGACAGCCGACGATTGGCAAGCGACGAATCTTGATGCAACATATCAATCAGAGATAGATGAAACAAACCCTGGAGGTTATGATGCGGTGAATGTCTATGGAGATGAAGATGCGAGTGGACGTTCATTTACAGGATTGATCGAACGCATTGAATATCCCGGGCTCAAGATCTTTCATCGACGCGGGTATGCTGAGACCGATCTGGTAAATTATGACACTGAAAACTGGAAAGGAAATGTAGGCCTCTATTATAATTTCAACTCGAACATTCAGGCTATTGGTGGATTTAATTTTGGTTCAGGTACCACTGTATACCAGGGAGAAAACCGATTCCGGCTTGAGGACATTTTCTTCTGGCAGGGGAAAGTGGAAATAAAGCAGGAAGGCAAGTTTTTCCTCCGTGCATATATCACAGAAGAAGACGCGGGAAAAACTTTTGATGCTTATGCTACGGCTTTGCGCCTTCAAAATTATGCCAAAATCGATGATGAATGGAATACGGACTATGTACAATATTGGCAGACGCGTAATACTGCGAAGGTGAAGCGGCTTGAAGGGTACCCCAGTGGATTCCCATTCAATTTTGACCAACAGGAGGTCGTGCTCGCGGCCAATTACGATTCATTGTTGCTTTGGCATGCTCAAGCTCAAGCCTATGCAAACCTTAAGTCGCCAAATAAACCGAACCTTCCATTCTTTGAGCCAGGTACTGCCAGGTTTGATTCAATGTACAATCTGATCATTGGAAATCTGTCGAATGACCCGGACAACCCTGGCACCCGCTTTTATGACAAATCAGGTCTGGCTCATGTACATGGAGAATATGTGATTGAATCACGCTTTGCAGATTTCACAGTTGGAGCAAACTACCGTCAGTACAGTCCTGATTCGAAAGGGACGATTTTTAGTGATACCATGGGAGTCAAAATCACCAATAGCGAGTTTGGTGCATATGGTGGTATCGATAAAAAACTCATTCCAACGAAGCTCAAACTCAATGCAACCGTCCGTCTTGATAAGAATGAGAATTTTGATATGGTGGTATCGCCGGCTGCATCATTAGTATATACTCCGAGTATTAATAGTGTGTTGCGGATCTCATTTTCCTCTGCGGTCAGAAATCCTACCCTATCTGATCAATATCTGAATCTCGATGTAGGTCGTGCTCAGTTGTTGGGGAATATCTCCGGATATGAGGATCTGATCACACCGGAGTCATTCGTAGATTATCTTAATACACTGAATCGTGACACATTGGTGTATTTTGATGAGCCTTCAATTCAGCCCGAAAAAGTGAAGTCTATTGAACTGGGTTATCGCGGCACGTTGTTTAACAGGCTTTGGGTCGACGCAGGATACTATTACAGTTGGTACAGAGATTTTATTGGGTATAAGATCGGCATTACTTCAGGCTTCAACAGTTTTAATTTCCCGGTAAATCCGAGAGTACTCCGGATTTCAACAAATGCTGAATCGCAGATCACCACGCAGGGTTTTGGTCTTGGAGCAAGCTACTTTATCGGCACATACTTCAGTCTATCCGGAAATTACTCGTGGAACGTACTCAACAAACAAGGGACGGATGATCCAATTATTCCTGCTTTCAACACGCCTGAGAACAAATTCAATCTTGGATTCTCCGGGGTTGGGATGCCATTGAATATCGGGTTTACAGAGTTAAAGAACTTTGGATTCAATGTGAATTATAAATGGATAGAAGGATTCCTCTTCGAAGGATCACCGCAGTTTACTGGTGAAATACCAACTTATGATCTTCTCGATGCACAGGTAAATTGGACAGCGGAAAGTCTTGGACTCACGATCAAGCTAGGGGCATCGAATGTGCTGAACAAAAAACAATTCCAGACGTATGGTGGACCACGAATAGGCCGCCTTGCATATATTTCATTTCTTTACCAAAGCAAGGAAACGGGAGGGGGATAGTTGCAAGACAGAGGCACGAATCCTATCGTCGTATAGTGGAAACAAAAACAAACAAAAATTCTTGAAATATGAAAAAAGTCTTTACGCTTTTCCTCTCTTCAGCAATGT